>JAUZOA010000024.1 GCA_030706685.1 Bacteroidota bacterium | reverse complement strand
TTATTCAATGGTAAGGGTATCATTAAAGTAAAAGCCTGGCATTTCAAATGGGATCTCCCGGTAATAAAAACACTGATTGAAGTGGCATGGCCGGCTACATTACAATTTATGATCCAGTCGGGCAGTTGGATCGCGGTGGGAATCCTTGTAGCCAAAACAGGCGGCACGGATGCAACAGCAGGTTACCAGGTGGCGATAAGAAATATTGTATTCTTTATCTTACCTGCATGGGGGTTAAGCAATGCAGCGGCAACATTGGTGGGGCAAAATCTCGGCGCTAAAGAACCGGGTCGTGCCGAACAAAGCGTGCTGCTAACAGCGAAATACAATGCAATCTTTATGGCAACAGTGATGTTACTGTTCCTGTTTTTTGCATCGCCGATCATCAGCATTTTTACCAATGTTCCGGAAGTGCATCATTTTGGCGTGCTTTCATTACAGATCATCGGATCGGGTTATATTTTTTATGGTATTGCTATGGTAATGATACAATCTCTTAATGGCGCTGGTGATACTAAAACTCCCACATGGATAAATCTTGTCGGGTTCTGGCTTTTCCAGATACCGCTGGCATATACGCTGGCAAAAGGTTTCAACTTTGGACCTGTAGGCGCATTTATTGCCGTACCGGTTGCTGAAACGGGTATTGCCATAGCAGCTTATATTATTTTTAAAAAAGGTAAATGGAAAAAAGTGAAGGTTTGATTTCCTGTAATGGATGCCATTTCCATAATAAAAAAGGGTCGTTTCAAAGGCCAAAAAAAAATTCTTGTAAAGGCCCCGCCCCATGTGGGGTCTTTGCAAGAAAAAGTACTCCTTTTTTGACAGCGTCTTTTTTTCATCCTTATATACGATAAAACGTCCATGAGTAGTAGTTTTTCCTGTAAGTAATATTTCACCTTCACCGTAAATATTCGTAAACCAGTATAAAACAAGTATTTATTGCTTGCATTTAGCAAATGTCAATACTATTTTTAGCCCCTGATCCGTTTTTAATCCTGAAAATCTGTACCCCCTTTGAGAAAACTCATTGTCTATATCTCATTATCCTGCCTGGCCACTCTGACCACCAGTTTCAGACGGGTTCCGGCAGGCCACGAGCGCCCTTTCACCGGTTCCCGTTTATTAGCCGATTCTATTCAAAGTATTTACACGCAAGCCTCTTTTCTATACGAACAAATCGGGCTTGCGGAGAAAGGTCTATCCGAAGCAGCATTTGAGTATGCCTATAAGGGTTATGAATATTTATTAAAGAAAAACCTGATCAGCGAAGGAGCTTACCTGACTATCTGCGATTTCAGCCAGTCCTCCAAGCAGAAAAGATTTTACCTGATTGATATTGTCAATAATAAAATCCTGATGAATACTTATGTGGCGCATGGCCGCAATTCAGGCGGTGAATATGCCACCCGGTTTTCTAATAAGCCCTGCTCAAGAGAAAGCAGCCTGGGCTTTTATATCACAAAAAATATTTACCGGGGCGAACATGGTCTGTCATTAAGGGTGGAAGGGCTTGAGCCCGGTTTTAACGACAGGGCCTACAAACGCGCCATTGTTATTCACGGTGCCGATTACATTGGCGATGGCTCTACCGGACGGAGTTATGGTTGCCCTGCTGTTCCCCTGAAAGAAAGCAAAACTATTATCAACACCATCAAAGATGGCAGTTGCTTATTTATTTATCATCCTTTGAAGAAATATCTGCAGAGCTCGAAAATACTAAACAGCTGACTGGACACAATAACAAGGATGGATGATAACAGCCCAACTTACCCTATGGTTGGGCTCTTTTTTTGTCCTCCCGGTACACTCCCTGATATAAGAAAATTGAGAACAGGGTTATAATTTACTGATACTATCCCCAATAACAATATAACCCATCCAACTCATTACCAGCACCACTATCCATCCTGCCAACTGCATCCATCGCGGATGTTGATATCCTTTCATTATCCTGCTTTTCGTAGCGGCTATTAAAATGATCGCTAATGCTATTGGTAGTATCAATCCATTAATAGCACCTGCAAACAGTAATAGCTCCCTGGGTTTTCCAATCAAAACAAATAAGCCGGTGGTTAAAACAATAAAAACAGAAATGCATACCCGTTCATATTTCGCCAGCAACGGGTGAAAGGTCTTAAAAAAAGAAACCGAAGTATAAGAGGCGCCAACTACAGATGAAATAGCCGCACTCCAGAGTACAACGCCAAAAATGCGTAACCCCGCTTCACCGGCAGCGGAATGAAAAATCGTGGATGCAGGGTTATCCTTATTCAATATAGCACCCCGCGCCAACACTCCAACTGCCGCGAGAAACAATACAAAGCGCATGATAGTTGAAATGATAATACCGCTTAAAGCGCTTTTATTGACCTGTGCGAGATTATCCTTTCCTTTGATGCCTGCATCCAGCAACCGGTGTGCGCCTGAAAATGTCAGGTAGCCACCTACTGTTCCGCCAACAATGGTAATGATGGCGATCATACTTACTTTTTCGGGAATGATAGTGTGCTTAACAGCTTGCAGCAATGGCGGATGAGCGCTGAAAGCAATAAATAAAGTGAGCAGGATCTTTACCGTACCCAGGATTTTTGTAAATCCGTCCAGCATTTTACCGATCTCTTTGGCCCAGAAAAGAATTAATGCAATGATACCGCTTATGACGGCTCCCTGTTGAAATGACCAACCGGTTAATACATTAATTCCAAGACCGCAGCCGGCTATATTACCAATGTTAAATGCAAAGCCTCCCAGAACAACTAAGACAGCTAACACATATCCAAGACCCGGTAATAACTGGTTAGAAATATCCTGGGCCCGCAATTCGCTTACGGTCAATATCCGCCAGGTATTAAGCTGTGCGCCTATGTCAATCAATACGGAAACAAGTATCACAAAACCGAAGCTCGTCATCAATTCTTGTGTAAAGACGGTAGTTTGAGTGAGAAAACCGGGGCCGATGGATGAATTAGCCATCAGGAAAGCAGCGCCCAAACCAACACCGCCAAAAATTCTGAACTTAAATAGCTTTGATCCCAATATTATTCTGTTTCAGTTTCTCATAAATCTTTTTAGCAAACGCAGGCGCTTGTTTTCCATCGCCATGAATGCAAATCGTTTCGGCGATGATTGAGATTGTTTTGCCGGATAAGCTGGTAACGGTTCCTGTTTGTATCATTTGCAAAACCTGTTGCATCGCTTTTTCTTCATCTTCAATCAATGCGTTGGGTTGAGAACGGAGAGTAAGGCTTCCATTATCCTGGTAAGTGCGATCAGCGAATACTTCACTGGCAGTTTTTAGCCCGGCTGCTTTAGCTTCATGGATAGAATAGCTACCGCTTAACCCAAACAGGATGAGGGTTTTATCAAAATCCTTCACTGCTTTGGCAATAGTTTTTGCCAACATTGGATCCCGTGCCGACATATTATACAATGCCCCGTGCGGCTTTACATGATTCATCTTTAAATCAAATGAGCTCACTATTTCATTCATTATTATCAGTTGTTGGATAATGAGATCATAGATTTCATCAGCCGGTAAGTTCATTTCGGTTCGGCCAAAATTATCCTTATCAAAAAAAGAGACGTGTGCACCGATGGCTACTTTATGTTGCAATGCCAGTTCGATGGTTTTCCAGATCGTTGTTTCATCGCCTGCATGGTAGCCGCAGGCGATATTCGCGGAACTGATATATGGCATGATTAATTCATCATTACCTGCTCCTTCTCCGAGATCACAGTTGAGATCCACGGCCTTTAGCCAACCTCCCCCGGTGGGGGAGGCTTTCAAAGAGTCGTCGTCAGAGTTTGATTTATCCGGTTGTTTTGAACTCATGTTTCAGCAATTCTTCCAGTTTGAATTTACAGGCATTCTGCAATTGCAGTAAATGTTGTTGCTGTCTTATAAATAATTCCTCGGCGGTTTTTTGATCTGTTAACCGGAACCCGACTTCTTCCCCTGCTTTGATTTGCGCCAACCTGGAGTGATGTGCTGAGATAACATGTGCTACCCTGGGATAACCTCCCGTTGTCTGGTGGTCCGCCATTAAAACAATCAACTGGCCATCAGGCAGTAACTGCACAGTTCCAAAACTTACCGCCGACGAGATTATTTCTTCATCAGTTAGAGTTGACAAGGGTTTTCCTTTAAGCCGGTAACCCATCCTGTCGGACTGGCTGGTAACGGTAAATGATTGATGCAGGAATCTTTTTTTCGATTTATCAGGTAACCGGTCCCATTCGTTTCCGGGCAATACCAAAACCTCTTTCATATCGTTAGCCAGGTCATCATCAGTTTTCCACGACATGGTTGCAAATTCCTTTTTCCCTAATAAAGAAGAAAAGTCGATCTCTGACCGGAGACCGATCTCATCATCTTTTTGAAAAACTCTTCCTTTATATCCACCCGCCGCAGCTTTGAGGTTGGTGCTGCAGCTATTTAACCAGGGCTTGATATCAAATCCCCCATAAACAGCGAGATAGGCTCTTGCGCCTTTTTTCACTCCCTGGAATTGCAGAATGCTGTACTTACTGACCAGCACAGGTTGCAAACGTGGTATTTCATCACCATTAACAGTGGCAGAAAAATCAGCGCCACTTACGGCGATCAATGCGGGTTTTTCGAAGAAAAAGGCAGAAGCAGGAAAATGCAGTTCTATCACTGCGTCATCAGCATTATTGCCAACAAGGGTATTGGCGATCCGTGCGGAAAGTTTATCCATTGCGCCGCCGGGATTTATCCCAAGATGTTGCCAGCCGTAGCGGCCTGCATCCTGTAAGCTGTCCAATACTCCCGATTTAATAACTCTCAAATTCATTTTTGCTGATTGAAATAAACTGAACCCTGTCGCCTGCCCTTAATAAAGAAGGTTCTTCTCTATCTGCATCAAATAGTTTCAGGGGTGTTCTACCGATAATTTGCCAGCCGCCCGGTGACTGCAAAGGGTAAATACCTGTTTGTTTACCAGCAATACCAACACTTCCCGCAGCCACTGTTACAGGTTGGGGCTTTCGGGGAATAGTAATCGTTTTATTTACTTCTCCCATATAGGCAAAGCCCGGCAGGAAACCCAGCATATACACCCGGTATTGACGGGATACATGAATATGGATCAATTCATCAACAGTAATATTCCTTTCGCGGGCGAGGTACTCAATATCGGGGGCAAATTCTTTTTCATAACAAACCGGGATGTTCACAAGCCTTGGTATAGCTTCACTTACCGGTAACGTCTGTTCCATTCGTTCGGCTAACTGGCCGGATATAGTATCATATACTGATTTGCCATTTGAAAATGATTTACTGGCGCCGAACAGGTCGTAATAAATCGTCACAGAGCTATACGCGGGAACCACTTCTATGGTTCCCGGCAAAGGATCATTGCGAAGCTGATCAAACAGGGCTAATACCTTATCGTTAATACTTTCATCTATGACATTACCGAAATCAATAGTAATGGCAGTATCGCCCAGGGGGAAAATACGGTATGGGATATTCGGGTGATCCATTTGAAATCTATTTGAAGATACCAACTTAACTTTACTCCCAGATGCCCGGGCTAAATAAAAACGATACGCTGAATCTTTTGTCCAAACTGACGCCGAGACGTATAGGAAACGGTATAAAAGTGCTTGGCAGTTATTATATCAGCAAATGGACAAAAAGACCTGTACAATGGGGCTATCCTGTTTCTATTTCCTTTGAGCCCACAACTTCCTGCAATTTACGCTGCCCCGAATGTCCTAGCGGGCTAAGAGCTTTTACGAGGCCTACGGGTATGCTGAAAAAAGATTTTTTCAGTGAAACCATTGATCAGCTTTATAAAGAGTTACTTTACCTGGTTTTTTATTTCCAGGGCGAGCCGTACCTTAATCCCGATTTTCTTGATATGGTGAAGTATGCTTCGCAGAAAAAAATTTATACCGCTACTTCTACTAATGCACATTATTTAACGGATGTCAATGCAAAGCGAACAGTAGAAAGCGGTCTTGACCGGCTTATTATTTCTATTGATGGCACTACGCAGGAAGTGTACCAGCAATACCGTGTAGGCGGCCAGTTGGATAAGGTAATCGAAGGCACAAAGAATATTGTGAAATGGAAAAAAGAATTGAAAAGTAAAAAACCATTTGTTGTTTTCCAGTTCCTGGTGGTAAAACCTAATGAACACCAGATCGAAGACGTAAAGAGACTGGCTAAAGAAACAGGGGTAGATGATGTATGGTTTAAAACCGCCCAGGTATATGATTATAAAAGCGATCCCAATAATTTAATCCCAACGATTGACAAATACAGCCGCTATCGTAAAACTGCCAATGGTCATGAATTTAAAGGTAAATTAGCCAATCATTGCTGGCGGCTCTGGCATGATCCCGTGATAACCTGGGATGGCTTAGTGGCGCCTTGTTGTTTTGATAAAGATGCGCAACACCGGCTGGGCAATCTGAATGAGAAATCTTTCAAGGAAATCTGGAAAAACGGCGAATACACCAAATTCCGGGCAAAGATTCTAAAAGGGAGAAAAAATATAGACATTTGCTCTAATTGTTCTGAAGGGACTAAGGTATGGGAGAAATCATAGCCCTTTAAGGAACAAACAATCATTAAAACCTGAGCATCCTTCGCTTCGCAAAGCGAAGGAAATTATCAAACCTTGAGCTTTATGCAAATGCCTTCATCGGTATCTACCCGCCTGCAATACCAGCATAAATCATTAATAGACATCATCGATGGCCTGTCGGATGAGCAGATCAGGATGGCTGTTAATCCGGGGAAATGGTCCATTTTTGAAAATATAGCCCACCTGCAAACCTACCAGCATGTTTTTATCCATCGTATTCGCCGGATGTTGGGTGAAGAATGCCCTTCTTTTGAGCGATATACGGCGGAGGCCGATCCCTTATTTCATGAAAGTTGTGCTAAATCTTCGAGAGAGATTATGCAGGACCTGCTGACAACAAGAAAGGAGATGTCAGCCGGTATCCTCAGCTTTGCTGAAAACGATTTAAATAAAACAGGTATCCACCCGGTGTTTGGGAAAATGAACCTCGTATTATGGCTGAATTTTTTCCTCCTGCACGAAGCGCATCATCTTTTTACCATTTTTAAACTGGCAGCGATGCAGAAGAAAGACTAAGAGAAAAGGAGAAAAGAGTTATTAGAAGTACACTAAGGTCTTCGAAAGCAAAATAAAGAAAAAAGTCAATCCCCTTCCAATCCTAAAAATTAAAAATATTATTATACCAGGTCAGCTTCTTCTCTCTTTTTCCTCTTCCTCTCCTGGCGCTCTTAGGTCACCATTGTTTCAATTCATGATAGATGGTGGTATAAAAAGAAATAAACCCTTCCCAAAAATTCCTGATTGATTCAGACAACAGTTTCATACAAAGAAAATTTTAGATAAATAGCTCAAGGCGGGACTATACAAAGCAAACCCTTTTTATCATATACGCAATACCACTAAGAGGGGATTTTATCTAATATTGCTGCATGAATTGTTAATAAATCAAAAACCTCTTTCCGGGACCCCATTGTTTAACTTAGGTCAAAAAATTTATTCGTTATAATGCCGTTATTCTGAAAGGGTTTACTTTTATCAGTAAATCCTGAGATTATGGGCATAGAACAGGACATCCACCAGGCTAAATTCCGGAATGAATACCAGAAAGCGGCTGTGAACCTGATGTATACGTATGGCTGGCTATCGGAAAAAACAAAGGAATTGTTTGCGGCTGAAGATATTACGCCCCAGCAATTCAATATACTCAGGATATTGCGGGGTAGTCATCCTCAACCACTTTCGACCTTGCAGATCAGGGAGCGAATGCTGGATAAAATGAGTGACACAAGCCGGATTGTTGATCGGTTGATTACCAAAGGGCTCGTAAGAAAAGGAACCTGCAAAAAAGATCGCCGCCTCGTGGATATCACTATCAGCGATAAAGGAAGAAAATTACTGGAAAAGTTCGATACCCGCCAGGATGAACTGGATGGTATTTTAAGCAACCTTAATAAAAAAGAAGCAGTCATTTTAAGTGATTTGCTGGATAAGATCCGTAATGGCAATCGATAATTAAACCTAGGTCAGCTATGAAAAAAACAAGAATATATTTCAGTATCCTGGCACTGCTTCCTTCTTTCCTTTTTGCTCAGCCAAAGCCCGTAGACCATGAGTTCCGGGGCGTCTGGATCGCCACAGTTGACAATATTGACTGGCCACTCCGGGGTATGGTAGATGCGGAGAGCCAGAAAGCAGAATATGTCCGCCAGCTCGATATGCACCAGCGAAATGGTATGAACGCGGTTATTGTCCAGGTTCGCCCTGCAGCCGACGCCTTTTATCCTTCCCCTTATGAGCCCTGGAGCCAATGGCTCACAGGAGTTCAGGGCCGGCCGCCATCCCCCTATTATGACCCCTTACAATTCATGATTGAAGAGGCGCACAAAAGAGGCATGGAGTTTCATGCGTGGCTGAACCCTTACCGGGCGGATTTCAGTATTGGCAATTCTTCCATAGCTCCTAATCATATTACCCGTTTGCACCCTGAATGGTTTTTGACCTATGGTGATAAAAAATACTTTGACCCGGCTAATAAGCAGGCGCAGGAATTTGTAGTAAATGTAGTCCGGGACATAGTACAACGATATGACGTGGACGCCATTCATATGGATGACTATTTTTACCCTTATCGTATTGCCGGAAAAGAATTTCCCGATGAAGCAGCTTATAAAAGATCGGGAACGAATTTATCGAAGGCAGACTGGCGCAGGAGCAATGTAGATTCTATTATTTATAAAATCAGTGTGGCCATCAAAAAAATAAAGCCTTTTTGCAAATTCGGCGTTTCTCCTTTCAGCGTATGGCGCAATAAGGACGTGGACCCCGATGGCAGTGATACCCAGGCAGGGCAGACCAATTATGATGACCTCTTCGCGAATATCCTGCTATGGCTTCAAAACGGCTGGATCGATTATGTAGCCCCGCAATTATACCTGGAGATTGGCAACGACAAAATAGCTTACGAAAAAATGCTGGACTGGTGGGACAAGCATAGTTATGGCAGGCATGTTTATATCGGGCATGGCATATACCGTACAGGCGAAAAGAGCAAAGCATGGAAGAATCCCAATGAATTACCCAACCAGATAAAGCTTTTGCGGCAATACCCTAATGTAAAGGGCAGCATTTATTTCAGCAGCACTTCATTCAATAATGACCCCAACGGGTGGAACGACAGCCTCCAAAATAATTATTACCGGGTACCGGCACTTATACCCAAGATGGAATGGCTGCCGGATAAATAAATCTTTCTATCTGGTTACTATGGTTGAGGCTTTAAGGCTCCGGGTTTTTGTTCTAGGTAATTAACATATGCAAGCGACCCCAGCCTTAGCCGAACAGGAACAGAAGTAATCTTTTCCAGTTGCAATTCCTTTTTACAGAAGAAACCAAGGTTGCAGGAATAATAAGAGGGAGCCAATACCGGCCCGGACAATGCAAATAATGGCTGATGCGCGACCATTTTTACAGAATCATATTTTATCGTGCTTTGAAAGATGACCGAACCTTTTGGCTTGTATTTCAATTGAAGTGATTTCTCAAAATCAAAATTTATCTGGGTGTTATTATTGATTGGCGGTTTCAGCAAAACAGGTTTCCCCTGTGAAAAAATTTCCCCATTAAAAAAGAAAATCAACACAACAACAAAACAAAAAACCCGTTGCGCCATGTGTATTACTTTTGTTTTGTAAATTTACGGCCTGATTTTTGATAATTGGCCGGGTTTTTGGAAAAACTTGGGCCCAAAGCACCATTAACGAGAAATATGGCCCTTAGCCAGACTTTACAGCAAAAGCTATTACAGAAACTATCTCCGCAGCAGATCCAGCTGATGAAGCTGTTGCAGGTGCCTACAGCCAATCTTGAAGAACGGATAAAGGAAGAATTGGAAGAAAACCCCGCCCTTGAACTGGATGAAGAAAAACATGAAGACGGGATGGATGATATGAAGGATGAATTCAGTGAAAACGGCGAAACAGAATTTGAAGAAAAGGACGGAAGCGCAGAAGAATATGGCGATGTAGATGTAAGTGAATATGTCCGCGAAGGCGATGATGATGTGGCTGATTATAAGCTTAGGGACGATAATTACCCCGATGATGATGAAAAAAAGCAACTCCCTTTTAAAACAGAGACCAGTTTTTATGAAATGTTGCTGGACCAACTGGGCTTGCTGAAACTGGATGAAAAAGAGCGTAAGATCGCCGAGCAGATCGTTGGAAGCATTGATGAGGACGGCTATTTGCGGCGGGAAACCTCTGCTATCGTAGATGATCTTGCCTTCCGGCAAAACGTTATTGCTACAGAAGAAGAAGTGGAAGAAATAATACAACGTATACAGCAGTTTGATCCACCGGGCGTAGCCGCAAGGGATCTTCAGGAATGCTTGTTATTACAACTCCAGCGGCAAAAAGTGGAGGGGAAAAATGTAGATACCGCTATTCTCGCCATAAAGAAATATTTTGACGAGTTTACCAAGAAGCATTATGAAAAGATACAACGCGGCCTGGGTATAGATGAAGAGGAACTGAAGGAAGTAATGCTGCAGATCGTGAAGCTGAATCCAAAGCCCGGGGGCAATGTAGGGGGTATTAATAAAGCAGAAAGCTATGTAGTGCCTGATTTCTTTATCCTGAACAATAATGGCAAATTAGAGCTGACACTAAACTCACGCAATGCTCCGGAACTGAGGATCAGTGAAGGCTACCGGGACATGATGAAAGAATATGACCGGGGAGCAAAGAAAGATAAGCGCCAGAAGGAAGCTGTTCTTTTCATCAAACAAAAAATAGATGCTGCCAAGTGGTTCATTGATGCGATAAAGCAACGCCAGCATACATTACTCAGCACGATGACCGCCATCATGGAACACCAGCACGATTTTTTTCTAACCGGAGATGAAACGACCCTGAAACCGATGATCCTGAAAGATATTGCCGAGAAAACGGCCCTGGATATTTCTACAGTAAGCCGCGTAGCCAACAGCAAGTTTGTACAGACGGAATTTGGCACTTATCGCCTTAAATTCTTCTTTAGCGAATCCTTAAGTACGGAAAGCGGTGAGGAGGTTTCTACCCGGGAAGTAAAAAAGATATTGAGCGACCTCATAGAAGCTGAAAACAAGAAACGTCCTTTAAGCGATGAGCGATTGACAGAGTTATTACAGGAAAAAGGCTATAATATTGCCCGTCGCACGGTTGCCAAATACAGGGAACAACTCAATATACCCGTTGCACGCCTGAGAAAAGAGCTTTAGCTTTATCCCAACAATTATAGTTCCTGGCTGAAGGCTTTATCATGAAATATTTTTTCTCCTGTATAATCTTTTTTTTACCCCTCGTTACATCAGCCCAGTCAATCCCGGTAAACGATAACAATATCACCGGAACGTATTCATTTATTCACCCGGCATTGAACCGGATCACCGATGCGGGTAGTCTTGATTCCTTCTACAATAAATTATACCAGTTAAAAACAACGCATAAAGGCGTTATCTCTGTTGTTCATATTGGCGATTCACATATCCAGGCTGATTTCCTGCCCGGTATTGTGAGAGCGGGTTTGCAACAATTCTTTGGCAATGCGGGAAGGGGGCTTGTTTTCCCTTATCAACTGGCACAGTCAAATGCGCCTCCTGATATTGGCAGCTCTTCCAATATAAGCTGGGAATTCAACCGGTTAGCGCATCCTGAAATTCCCATTACAGCCGGTATTTCAGGATATAGCATCCAAACAATAACTGATGGAGCCGCTATCAGCATTTCCTTAAAACCAGTCGCTGCAGGACCACAAACTTTTAACTATTTGAAATTTTTTGTTGATAGCAATACCTCCAATTCATGGATGCTGGAAACGGGCAATAACCAGTCTTTTTTGGTAAAAAAAAATGATGGCTCTTCATTATGCAGGGAAATTACATTACCGGAAAGCACGAATAGTTTTTCTTTTTCATCATTGCCATCGGGAAATACCAAAGAATTTTATGGCGTATCGCTTGAAAATTCCAACCCGGGAGTTTTATATCACGTTATAGGAGTTAATGGCGCCCGGTACGATCAATTTAATATTGCTTCTTTATTCTGGAAACAACTGGCAGCGTTAAATGCAGATCTTTTCATTATTTCTTTAGGGACCAATGAGGCACAGCGGGTTGCTTTTGCTGAAAAGGATTTTTGGCAACAGGTATCCTTGTTTATACAAAAATTAAAAATGATTGCTCCCGGAGCTTCTGTTCTTATTACCACCCCTGCAGATTCCTATAAAGGGCGCAAACCTAATGCTATACTGAAACAAATAAGCTTTTCTCTTGTCAATTACTGCCATCAAAACCATATTGCCGCCTGGGATCTTTATCGCATTACCGGTGGGTATGGCTCTGCCTATAGCTGGATGAAAAGAAAGTTGATGAACAGGGACAGGGTCCATTTTACCGCTGACGGCTACCATATCCAGGGAAGTCTTTTATTCAATGCGTTGTCGAAGGGATATAACAGCTATATAAATAGCTTCTGATTTTAAAATGGCATGTCCTCATCATTGCTCGAGAACGTGGTATTGTGAAAATCTTCCTCTTTATTATCGGTTTTAGCAGGATCGGTGCTGCCTGTCGATTCTACTTTCCTTGCTTTTACATCCGTATACCAGCGACCATTAAATTCCCGGCTCTCTACATCAAAATCTATCTTTAAAGAGTTGCCTATTTTCAATACGCTTTCATTGATTTTATCACCCCAGATAGAAACGCATATTTTTTTGGGGTATGTGCCGTCCGTTTCAACAATAATATCCTGTTTTTTCCACTGTCCGTTTTTGCCTGTGCCTGTTTGCAATGGAAGAACCTGTACCAGTTTAGCGATGAGTTGCATGAAAAAATTTTTAGCCGGGTCAAAGGTAATTGATTCGTTATTTTTTAATGCCAGTCCTGTACTCTTTTTATCTCTTAGCTCTAAAACTTCAAATAAATCGGCAATACCGGCTCCGCAGTTTTAAAGGTCCCATAAAGCAATACAAAAGCGAAGAATAGTGTAAGGTAAGCAACCATCGGTATTTTGGGGAACCGTTCAATGATCCTGTCGGCATAATTATCCGGGATGGCATGTAGCAGGGCCGCCAGCAGCATGAGCAACAGCACGGGTTTATAATTATCAAAAAATGCGCCCCATACGGAAAAGCTGAAATCGTGAGTGATCTGGTGGATCATATTGCTGGCAATGGTAAAATTATCGGCATGGAAAAATATCCAGCAAAAACAAACGAAATGAAAAGTAATAAAAACCGCAAGGGCATTATACCACCACTTGTTGTTGATCTGCCCAAATGCCTTTCCTGTCAGGGTCATCCATAATTTATGAATGACAAGGGCGATGCCATGCATGGCTCCCCATGCAATGAAATTCCACTTTGCGCCATGCCAGAGCCCTCCCAGCAACATCGTGGTCATCAAATTAAGATTTGCCGGAACTATTTTGTCATCTTTTTTAATAAGCGAGGGGAGATAAAATAATAAAGCCACAGAAAGGCAGATTGCCAAACCGCCCCACATGGACAGGTTCAATAAATGCGCAGAACCTATCAGGAGGGCGGCAAAAAATAACCCGGTAAAAAAATAGGCTACCCATGTTGTTTTCCTGTTGCCACCGAGAGGTATGTATAAATAATCCTTCAGCCACGACGAAAGTGAAATATGCCATCTTCTCCAGAATACACTAATATCATTGCTTTGGTAAGGTGATAAAAAATTGACCGGAATCCGGAATCCGAGCCACCGGGCAATACCAATGGCCATATCGCTATACCCGCTGAAATCACAATAGATCACCACGGCATACCCATACACTGCAAAAAGATTTTCCATCCCGGTGTATCGCGAAGGATCATCAAAGATGTAATTGACAAAATTCAGGGTGATGTAATCAGAAATGACTAATTTTTTAAACAACCCGGATATAATAAGATAGAATCCTTTGGCAAAATCGGTCTCTGATATATTGTAAGGTTTATTGATCTGGGGTATAAAATCATTGGCCCTTACGATCGGTCCCATCACTAGTTTAGGAAAGAATGAAAGAAAGAGTAAATAGTCGGTAAATTTTCTGACCGGCACGAAATGCCCGCGGTACACATCTACTGTATAACTGATGTTTTCAAAAGTATAGAAAGATATGCCGACAGGCAGCAGCACATTCAGGGGATTGAAGCCGGCGTGAAATGCATCATTGACAGTGGCAATAAAAAAATTAGTGTATTTAAAGTAAACCAGGAGCCCCAGGTTATAAATAATACTCAGGACCAGGAGTCCTTTTTTGGTGGTTTTATCTTCTGCCCGGTAAATAGTATTGGAAAGATAATAATCAACAATCGCTGATAGGATAACCAGTACTACAAATTTATCACTTGCCTTGTAAAAGAAATACAACGAGAAAAAACAAAAAATATACCGCCGGATTTTATAATTGTTGCGAAAACGATAATACAAGGCAATAAAAACAGCAAAGAAGAATACAAAAAAACCATTATTGAATAGCAAAGGGTTTTTGGGATCATACAGGAACTGCTGAAAAAAAGCTTGTATATCAAAAGAAGGCATGTGGCTCGCAGTGTTTTTTATTTCAGTGACACGACGTATTTTTTATACTCATTCATAATGGCATCAAAAAAATAATTTCCCAGTATTTCAGCTCCCCGGTGATTGGGATGCACATAATCCTTGTTGGCCAGTGAAGGGTTTCGCGTAGCCCAGTCAACGATTGAATTTCTTCCGCCCATCGTCTCAAACTGGTTGTAAAACCCGCTGTTGGTTTCAAAAGCCAGGGCCGCCTGCACCTTAATCAATGAATCAATTCCTATGGCAGACTTGTATTCGCCTTCATAGCGAAAAGCCCTGTCCGCGGTACTGATCAGCAGGAAATCACTTTCATTAAAACAATTCCTGAATTTCCGGATTACCGGCAGCATGGCGCGGGCATACCAACTGAAATTTTTATCGTTGGGCCGGTAAAGCATATTAACCCCATATTGAAAGATGACCAGGTCATAAGGGTTGTTTTTTTTGACGGATTCCAGGAACGAAGAATCAAGGCGTGCGAATTCAATACCTGTTATACCCCGGAATGAAAAATTATCTACAAATATTCCTGAACTTGATTCAAACGAAATACCATATACCGGCAATTGAGCGTCCGCTACCGATAATTTGATGCCGGTACCTGTAGTATTATTAATGATAATGCGGTTAAAGGCTTCAGCCGCATTGATAATGACCGGGTGGTCGTTTACAGCAATCTTTACAGGTTTTCGGATATAGCCACAGAGTAAACTCTTTTCAATGGTATCTGCCTTATCCACTGCTGTCTGATCAACCATTTGTACCCAGGCGCCGCTTGTTCGAAATAAATGGCCCGAAATAAAAAGCCGGTTATTGTTACCAGATTTAAAATTCTCATCCTCCCATCCATCTGAATAATCATCCGATACGGTTTGCCGGAACTTAGAAATCGGTGAAGTAATTGGAACAAAACCAACACCTGTACCGCCAAAAGTCACCTGTAATAATTTGCGTAAAGTCTGCGTCAGCAGGTCGCCTTCGATCATGCTATCGCCAAAATAAGCGATTCTCACTTTTCTTTTTTTCCCGTTTTTAAGTTCATGCAACTTCTGTACAAATCCTTTTAATGAGGGTTTGCTTGTATCTATGCTGAAATCAGTGATGAAATGCCCTTTCTTGTATAAGGAAAATTCTTCGTGTGGTTTATCTGCCATTTCCGGGGCAGGAAGGCTTTTATCAGAAGTATCGCTTACTATCAAAGTATCTTTCCGGATAATATCCGCAATAAGATTTACGCGGTTAAAACCTGGCCATTGTAAGTGATAAATCTCTGCAATAACGGAAACCAGCAATAAGAAGGCAGTGCTGTACACAACAAAGACCAGGACGCGGCGATTGCTATTCATAGAGTCTATTGCGATGCAGATAATTTATTTTTTTCTATCGTTGCAATCACTCTTTTTTTCCATTCAACAGGGATTTCTGAATAACCGGTTTTACTGATAGCATCTGCCCAGAGTTTGTAATCCATATTATCCTTCAGCTTCTTATAGAATTTTTTCTTCTTTATCACCCTGCAAAAATCCATATAAGAGGCTTGCGCATCCGGGTATTGTTTATAGCGGGTTTTGATGCCTTTTGTCCTTAAAAGATTATTTTTTCCTACTATTCCAAAATGATTGTTCAGCAGTTTACAGTTGCGGCTGCCGCCGGCTCCTGATTCCATTATGGCTACTCCCAATATAATGGCGGCAGGAATACCATACACCGCCGAAAGTGAGTCTGCCAGCGGCTTGTACTTTTTTACATAGCGTGGCGACTGACCTGCGGCTAATTCACAGGCAACAAGCAGTATAACCAGAATAAATGCCCTGCCGGGGGTAGTAACAGCAATGGCGGGCGTTGGCATTGTACGCGGTATGAAATATGCTTTTATACTCATTACAAGAGTTTAAATATACTAAATCAGCTTACTTTTTTATAATCCTTTTACTTTGCAGAAAAGTTAAAGAATATGAGCACGAAATTGGTGGTCGATAGCGCCAACCAACTAAAGGAACTAAGTGATTCTGAGTCTTTTCAGCATCCTTATTTTATCCGGTTGGCAGCAAAGATTATTTCCTATGTTTTTCACCCCATTTTTGTTCCCGTTTATATCGTTTTGTTCCTTTTATATATTTCTTCCGGTGTATTTGCGGGGGTTAATGATTGGAATAAAAAAGTGGTCCTTATGCAAGCCGTACTGATGTATAGTTTTTTTCCACTCGTTACAGTATTATTGCTTAAGGCATTGAAATTCGTTGACTCAGTTTTCCTGGACACGCAAAGAGATCGTATTATTCCGTTTGTCGTTTGCATTATCTGGTATTTCTGGATATGTTATGTATGGAATAACCTGCCTGGCTATCCGAAAGAAATAGTTGTATTGGCCGCGGCTATTTTCTTAGCTGCATGGATTGGACTGATGGCCAATATTTATATGAAAATCAGTATGCACATGATTGCTATGGGAGTAGCTACGGGTTTTCTAATGCTTCTCGGGTTTAAACAGTCATCCGGGTTTGGATTATACATTGCTGTCACCTTGCTTGTCACCGGGCTTGTTGCTACAAGTCGTTTTATTATTTCTGACCATAAACCAAAAGAAATATATGGCGGACTATTCGCTGGCATTGCCGCCCTGGTCGTAGCAGAATTATTACGAGGTATCTTTTATTAAAAAAATCCAAAGAATATTAGCATCTTATTACTAAATAGTTTAGTTTTGCGGCACTGGATAAATTTATTCTGGCCGGCAAAAGCTAAACCCTAATTTTGGAATATGGCAAAAACTGAAAAAAGTACTGATATGTCAGGCACAAACAACAATAGTGAAAAGCTGAAAGCATTAAAACTCACTATCGACAAAATCGAAAAGGATTTTGGGAAAGGCAGCGTAATGATGATGGGCGAAAAAGGAGAAACACTCCAGGACGTTGTGTCCACGGGTTCCATCGGGCTGGATGTAGCCCTTGGTATCGGAGGCTTACCCAGGGGAAGAGTAGTTGAAATATACGGGCCGGAATCTTCCGGTAAGACAACGCTGGCAACTCATGTGATCGCTGAAGCTCAGAAAAAGGGCGGCATGTGTGCTTTCATTGACGCTGAACATGCATTTGACAGCGCCTATGCCCAGAAGCTGGGCGTGGATGTTGACAATCTTTTAATCTCTCAACCAGATTATGGGGAACAGGCCCTGGAAATTGCCGACCGGCTGATTCTTTCCGGCGCCCTCGATGTTGTAGTCATAGATTCTGTTGCAGCTCTTGTGCCAAAAGGAGAATTGGAAGGCGAAATGGGCGACAGCAAAATGGGGCTCCAGGCAAGATTAATGAGCCAGGCTTTGCGTAAACTCACTGCCACTATATCTAAAACAAATACCATTTGCATATTCATTAACCAGTTAAGGGAAAAGATCGGCATTATGTTTGGCAATCCCGAAACTACAACCGGTGGTAATGCATTAAAATTTTATGCTTCCGTAAGACTGGATATCCGGCGCAGTTCACAGATCAAAGATGGCGATGAAGCTATAGGCAACCGTGTAAAGGTAAAAGTCGTTAAAAATAAGGTTGCCCCTCCATTCAGGGCAGCCGAATTTGATATCATTTTCGGAGAAGGCATTTCCAAGAATGGCGAGATCATTGATATGGGAGTTGAGCTGGGAATTGTTCAGAAAAGCGGAAGCTGGTTCAGCTATAATGGAGATAAACTAGGACAGGGCCGTGATGCGGTCAAACAACTGTTAGTCGACAATCCTGAAATGGCCAATGAAATTGAAAGCAAGATCAGGGAAAAAATAAAAGAGATGCAGGTTGCCTGACCTGCATCCGGCAAATAAGTAAAACATGGGTTAGTAAATCTGCCGTCCCGCCTAAAGCGGGACGGTTTTTTATTCCTATAGCTTATAGCTTATTTTTAACATCCCAAAGTCTTTTTCAATGTTTAAACATTGTATATTTGTTTTTACATTTGCATCTCAGGAACAGAAACCTCTACTATGGTCGAAAAGGCAAAAAAAAGAAGACCCTGGATAAAAAGAATACTGATTGGAATATTGGTAATCGTAGTGATTTTAGGAGGCATTTACTGGTATGTCGCAACAGAGAAATTTTCTGACACAAAAGTCAGAAAAGCTGCTTATACTTTGAATGCTTTGGATTTTATCCGGGAGTTTCAGCAAAATACCAATGCAGCCAATCAAAAATATACAGATAAAATAATCACGTTGAATGGGAAAGTTGCTGAAATAGAGGCCGCAGATACAACACTTAACATAAAATTCATCGATCCGGCAACTGCCTCCTATGCCATCTTTGCCTTCCAGCAGCAACACCTGGCAGAAGCAAAAACCATCAAAATTGGGGATAGCATCTCTATAAAAGGTTCCTGCAGCGGGGGTATTTATAGCGAAATCAAAGAAGCCACCGCAATTAATTTTCAAAGATCGGCTCTAAATAAATAACAATTATCACTAATCAAAAAATCAACAAATGAAAAAAGTTATTTTTTTTGTACCCTTTATAATTGTAACAGGAAGCCTGTTTGCTCAAAAGAAAATTACTACCTCGGCTACGATAAAATTCGACGCCAGCACCTCTCTTGATAATTTACCCAAAGCAGAAAACAAAACTGTGATTGCGTCTATTAACACAACTACGGGGGAATTAGCATTTGAAGCCGCTGTAAAAAGTTTTGCATTTGCCAATCCCACCATGCAGGGTCATTTTAACGGATCGGCCTGGCTGGATTCCGATAAATACCCCACATTTACCTATAAAGGGGCTATCACGGATATTTCTTCTGTCAACTTTGCAAAGGACGGAACCTACACCGTGAAAACAGAGGGCCTGCTTACTGTAAAAGGAACCGGTCAGAAACTTGCAACCCCTGCTACTATCGTAATAAAAGACGGCATAATAACGGAATCGGCGGATTTTTCTATTAAGTTATCTGATTTTGGCATTACCGGCGCACCGATTGATGGTGGCAAAGTATCCAAAGAACCTAAGATCAGTATAACTGCTGAGTTGAAATAATCGGATTAATAGTTTATTTTTATGAAGTAAATGCCTTGCCTTTGGTAGGGCATTTTACTTTTAAGTCCTTTTTTATGACAACAAGAACTTTAGGCAGCCGCAAACATATCGCGCTAATCGCTCATGATAATAAAAAAAATGAGCTGATAGAATGGGCCTTTTACAATAAGGCCACATTAGCCAAACATAAACTTTATGCTACCGGTACTACAGGCAGCCTGGTGGAAAAATCCCTTGGTCAACCCATAACCAAATTCCTGAGCGGACCACTTGGCGGCGACCAGCAAGTAGGAGCGAGGATAGCCGAAGGAAAATTAGATGTTCTGATTTTTTTCTGGGATCCTATGGAATCGCAACCGCATGACCCGGATATAAAAGCATTGTTACGGGTGGCTGCTACCTGGAACATCCCGGTAGCCTGCAACAGGGCAACAGCAGACTTTTTATTAACATCGCCCCTGATGCATGAAGAATATGAAGCAATCCTGACAGATTATACTTCTTATACCAACAGAAAATTAGGCAAATGATCCGTTCACTGGAAACATGCTGAAATTCTCAATAACTATTCTCAAGGCTTTGTTTTGACCAGCAAGGAATAATAATCCTCCGCTGCTATTTCTTAAATTGCATTCCCTTATGTCATTTAAATTACACGCTCCCTTTCCCCCCGCCGGCGACCAGCCGGAAGCTATCCGTCAGTTGACAGAGGGAGTTCTCGATGGAGAAAAATACCAGGTATTGTTAGGCGTTACGGGCAGTGGAAAAACATTTACCATTGCTAACGTGATACAAAATGTACAACGCCCCGTATTGGTATTAACACATAATAAAACATTGGTAGCCCAATTATACGGTGAGTTCAAACAATTCTTCCCCGAAAATGCTGTAGAATATTTTGTTTCTTATTATGATTATTACCAGCCGGAAGCTTATATGCCGGTAAGCGACGTATATATTGAAAAGGATCTTTCTATTAATGACGAACTGGATAAGCTTCGTTTAAGAGCCACCAGTAGTTTATTGAGCGGAAGAAGAGATATTATCGTGGTAGCGAGTGTCAGCTGTATTTATGGCATGGGCAATCCTACTGATTACGAAAATGGCATTATCCGTATCAGCAAGGGCCAGACAATTTCCCGGCAGGGCTTTCTTCATTCATTGGTCAACTCTTTATACAACAGGACAACCATTGATTTCAACCGGGCTACTTTTCGGGTAAAAGGCGATACGGTTGATATCAATCTTCCTTATGTGGATTATGGTTACCGGGTTACATTTTTCGGGGATGAGATAGAAGAGATCGAAAGCATGGATGTGGTAACAGGTAAGCGGATCGCGAAAATGGAGAACGCGGCCATTTTTCCGGCGAATTTGTACGTTGCACCCAAAGACATCCTGCAACAGGTGATCTATGAAATACAGGATGAAATGATGGCGCAGGTAGAATATTTCAGGAATGTTGGCAAACTGATAGAAGCACAAAGGTTGAAAGAAAGAGTAGAATATGATCTTGAAATGATCCGGGAACTGGGTTATTGCAATGGTATTGAAAACTATTCCAGGTTTTTTGACCGGAGAAGACCCGGGACAAGACCATTTTGCTTATTGGATTATTTTCCGAAGGATTTTCTTATGGTGATAGATGAAAGCCACCAGACCATTCCGCAAGTAAGCGGCATGTATGGAGGTGACAGAAGCAGGAAGCTGATCCTTGTTGATTATGGTTTCCGCTTGCCTTCAGCCCTGGATAACCGCCCGTTGAACTTTCATGAGTTTGAATCATTGTTAAATCAAACCATTTATGTTTCAGCCACTCCTGATGATTTTGAATTGGAAAAAACAGGCGGTGTGGTGGTAGAACAGGTAGTCCGCCCCACCGGCTTATTGGATCCGCCTATTGAGATTCGTCCCAGTGTAAACCAAATTGATGACCTGCTTGATGAAATTGATAAACGCGTAACAAAAGGTGACCGGGTACTGGTAACAACACTTACCAAACGAATGGCCGAAGAAATGGATAAATACCTGCATCGTATCAATATCAAATCAAAATACATACATAGCGAAGTACATACGCTGGACCGGGTAGAAATTCTCCGGCAACTACGACTTGGAGAAATTGATGTATTGGTTGGTGTGAATTTGCTGCGCGAAGGTCTTGATCTTCCCGAGGTTTCTTTAGTAGCTATTCTTGATGCAGATAAAGAAGGATTCCTCCGTAATGAAAAATCGTTGACGCAAACAGCAGGCCGGGCAGCCCGGAATGTGGATGGACTTGTTATATTTTACGCCGATAGCATGACTGAAAGCATGCAAAAAACAATTGATGAAACAACCCGCCGGCGGGAAAAACAAATTCTTTTCAATATTGAACACGGGATCACCCCAAAAACAATTATTAAATCAACCAGGGAAGTATTTGCGCAGACTTCCGTGCTCGATATAAAAGGATACGACCCTGCTAATCCCTATTCCATTGCTCCCGACGAGGACCTGGTGACCATCGCTGCTGAAGACCAGGAAGAATACAAAACGATTCCTCAAATGGAGAAAGCGGTGGGTAAAATCAAGAAGGAGATGGAAAAAGCGGCCAGGGATCTTGATTTCATGGAAGCAGCCAGGCTACGTGATGAGATGTTTTTATTGCAAAAGAAGCTCGGGGAGATGAAGAAATAACAACTCGTAGTTTTACCTCATCACTAAGGGTAGATATGCGAAAAAGCTTAAATAAATCGCGCTAAGTGTTTGCATGTACAAGGCTGTTATCTATCTTAGATGTCAGAACCAGAGTAACCAGATTTTAGTAACCCTTAATTAATCCAATACCCATGAAACGTCGTCTCCGCCGTATCGCAAATTTCTTTGCATTCAATCTTTTGTTCTTCGCATTGTATCTCAACTTTATTCACAAAGATAAAGCCGGTACAACAGTTCCTGACCAAACTGTGCAGGCGACTACGTCATTCAAAGGCACCGTACTTGTTAATAATCCAGAAAAATACCTTGAGCCAAAAGCTCCCGTTGCACCCCAGCAGTAATCTGCCGGTGCTCATATAGCAGCTGCAAACCTTTACTTCAACCCAGCAAGCAAAGCAGAGTTTTAGATAACACAAATCCCTGGTTTCTACCGGGGCTTTTGTGTTTTTAGCCGTGACGCTCAGCCACTGCCCGAAATAACTAACTTAGCGGCATGGCAAAAAAAGTATTCCTTCTTGATGCGTTGGCACTCGTTTTTCGTGCCTATTATGCGCTTATACGTAATCCTCGTCTTACATCCAAAGGCAAAAACACCAATGCCCAGTTTGGCTTTACGAATACCCTGATCGAACTGATTACCAAACAAAAGCCTTCCCATATGGCGGTTTGTTTTGATACGGCAGCACCCACCGAACGCCATACAGACTTTGAAGCTTACAAAGCCAACCGGCAGGAAGCCCCTGAAGATATTTTAGCAGCCCTGCCCGATATTAAAAAAATCATCAAAGGATTCAACATTCCCGTGATGGAACTGGACGGCTATGAAGCCGATGACGTGATCGGCACGCTGAGTAAACAAGCAGCAAAAGCAGGATACGAAGTGTTTATGGTGACGCCGGATAAAGATTATGGCCAGTTGGTTACAGATAAAATAAAAATTTACAAACCTGGTTACCAGGGAGGCGATGTGGAAATCATGGGGCCAAAAGAAGTTTGTGAAAAATGGAATATCAAAGATGTGGCCCAGGTGATAGATATTCTCGGGCTGATGGGCGATGCTGTGGACAATATTCCGGGTATAGCAGGTGTAGGAGAAAAAACAGCAGCTAAATTATTGGCTGAATACGGCACTTTGGAAAATGCGTTGGCCAACGCGGAAAATATCAAAGGAGCATTGGGAGAAAAGGTAAAAAAGGGAAAGGAGGCGGCCATACTTTCTAAAAAATTAGCCACCATAATCACCAGTGTTCCTGTTGAGTTCCATGAAGAAGATTTCAGGCTGAAAGACTGGGATAAAGAAAAATTGAAGGATGTCTTTGCAGAGCTGGAGTTTAAAACTCTGGGCAAAAGAATACTCGGGGAGGATTTCCCGGTTACTACATCGCAAAAAGGCGTGGTTGAAAAAGAGATCCCACAGGGAGTACAAACCGATTTATTTGGAAATATTATTGAGACCAACGGGCAGAAGTCAGCGGCCAAAACTGAAGATTCTTCAGAAGATTCGCCGGCCACCCGGGAAGAAGGGTTTTTGAACGCAAGCAAAAATATTAATAACACTCCTCATAAATATGAAGCTGTTAATGATGAAAAGGCTATTAAAAAATTGGTAAGCGAGCTAAAAAAACATGATGAAATTTGTTTTGATACGGAAACTACCGGTATTGACGCCAATGATGCTGAACTGGTGGGGTTAAGTTTTGCGGTTGAAGCGGGTGAAGCTTTTTATATTCCTTGCCCGGCTGACCAGGGAAAAACAAAAGAGATCCTTTCTTATTTTGAATCGCTATTCAACGATAAAAAGAAAACATGGATCGGGCAAAATATTAAATACGATATGCTTGTATTGAAGTGGTATGGTGTTGAAATAGCAGGACAATTATTTGATACCATGCTGGCCCATTATGTGATCGAACCCGATGGAAAAAGAGGAATGGATATCCTGAGTGCAAAATTTCTGGATTATGAGCCTGTACATATTGAAGAATTGATCGGAAAGAAGGGAAAGACGCAAGGCAATATGCGGGATGTGGAGCTGGAAAAAATAAAAGACTATGCTGCTGAAGATGCTGATATTACCCTCCAGTTAAAGAAGATTTTTGTCCCTTTACTAAAGGAAAAGGAAGTGGAAAGAGTCTTTAACGAGGTAGAAAATCCACTGGTGAAAGTATTGGCGGATATGGAATACGAAGGTATAAAGGTTGACACCGAATTTTTAGCTGATTACTCCAAGCAACTTGAAAAGGAAGCAAAAAAAGCGGAAGAGAGCGTTTATAAACAAGCGGGTGTCCGCTTCAACCTTGCATCGCCGAAACAACTAGGGGAAGTTCTCTTTGACAAACTAAAACTTGATCCTTCGGCTAAAAAAACAAAAACCGGGCAATACCAGACGGGAGAAGATGTGTTGCTAAAACTGGCTGTAAAAGGCCACCAAATAGTAGATGATATTTTAGCATTCCGTGAATTGACGAAATTGAAATCAACTTATGTAGATGCATTGCCTCAACTGATCAACCGGAAAACCGGGAGAGTGCATACAACTTATGGCCAGGCTGTGGCGGTAACAGGACGTTTGCAAAGTAATAACCCTAACCTCCAAAACATACCGGTGAGAACAGACAGGGGTAAGGAGGTGAGAAAAGCATTCATACCAAGAGACAGCAAACATATTTTATTGTCTGCCGATTATTCACAGATCGAACTGAGAATTGTAGCTTCCATCAGCGGGGATAAGAATATGTGCGATGCGTTTAAAAAAGGTACTGATATTCATACCGCCACTGCGTCAAGGGTCTATAATGTTCCTGAAAAAGAAGTAACCAAAGAAATGCGATATAAAGCCAAGAGCGTAAACTTCGGTATCATATACGGACAAGGCGCTTTTGGATTAGCCGATAATCTTGGCATATCAAGAACAGAAGCCAAAGAGATCATTGACAATTATAAAAAAGAATTCCCGGGCATCCAGAAATACATGGATGACACTATCAATTTTGCCAGGGAGCATGGATATGTACAAACATTGATGGGCAGGAAAAGATGGTTGAGAGATATTAATTCAGCCAACTTTACTGTTCGGGGCTTTGCAGAAAGAAATGCCATTAATTCTCCTATCCAGGGAACCGCAGCGGATATGATTAAACTGGCAATGCAAAAAGTGCATGCAGCCATGAAAAAAGAAAAAATGCAGAGCAAGATGTTACTACAGGTACATGATGAGTTGGTTTTTGATGCCCTGAAATCAGAAGTAAAGGAATTAAAGCCCCTAATCATCGAAGCCATGCAATCGGCTATGCCTTTGCCTTATAAAGTTCCTGTTATCGCGGAATGTGGACAGGGCATAAATTGGCTTGAGGCGCATTGAGACTAAAATAGCAAAACAGGTATCAAAAGCTCATGATGCGAAAAAATTCCACCCATGGTCCCATTTCACCTTTGTATTGCTTGGCCATTACCCGTGTTATTTGTGCCATATGTGTCAGGTCGTGAATAACCCAGGTTGACAGCAATTGTCGCAACGTCTTTCCTTTGCTTTCTTGATACTGGGCAAAGCGATCATAAGAATCAAAAGTTTTTGAAACGCCATATTCAAGTATCCTGTTCGTTCTTGCGCGCCAACCTGTTTTTTCGCCATGTATCAGGTGACCTATCACATCATAAGGAGAAAAGGTTTCGGGGCCTTCGTTACCTCTTATCCACGCGTCATCTAATCCCGTTAAAAGTGTTTTTAAAACAACAGGAGTTCTTTCCAATATTTCGTATGACTTGTCTAAATCAAATTTCAATTTGCTGATTTTTCTTTCAGGAATTTAATACTTGTTGAAGATTGACGTTTTTATTCCTGAGGTCAATTCCCCCTTCATAAACAGATTTCATATTGGCCAGGTAAAATGTCCACCCGGTTTTACAGCCCACATGCCAATTGTACATCACTTCTTCATCGGCAGGTATATTATCCTGCGCCAATTCGACAATTGTTTCGTGATCTTCCTTATAAATCTTTACAGTACAATTACCCGCTTTGCCAAAACTGAATTTGAAAAGGTCCTTGCCATTGACATCGAGTATTTCTCCATACTCTGCCGTTTCATCAGCGTAGCCGTGCCAGAGCCACTTATATGAATCTCCTTTTTCCACAAGTTCATTGTTTCCTCTTAACGATCCTCCCGGCTTTTTATATTCACTTAGTCGCAGGAACCAGGACTCCATGCCTGAACGCGTAACCCAGGCATGGTATAATTTCTCCACCGGTGCATTTACATTGATTCGAACCGTAAAACGGCTCCAGTCATGTGAAGTAGCCATATAAAAAAAATTTATTGCCCCGGAATACTATGCAGGCCTATCCTGTTTCCCTCAGTATCGATAATCACAGCCATATACCCGTATTCGGGAGATATTTCTGTCTTCGGAACCATAATCTTTCCTCCGGCGCCCTCTACTCTGTCCAATATTTTTTGAACATCCGGATTGCCATTCAGGTAGATCAATGGCCCATCAGTAGTTGATGGCTTATGAAAGCCGCCGCTGTCGACTATAGCCCCGCCGACACCCATCATATCTTCAATAGGAAACATCCTCATTTTTATATTAGGAAGATCAAGAGAATTAAGTTTCAAATTAAAAATAGTTTCATAAAATTTTTGTGCGCGGGCAAGATCCAGCGCGCCAATCTCAAACCAGCTTATTGCATTCTTGTAGGCCATTATTTATAGTTTTGGTGATAAATTTCCCTTAATCATGATCGGTTTTCACCTTCATCAGTTAATATCTTTTCCATCTTTCAGTTTGGCAACCTGACCTTCCAATGTCTTTTTAGCCGCATCGTTTGGCGCCTGCCCTATTGCTTTCTCTGCTGCTGCCAGTGCTTTTTTATAATCTCCTTTTGCCGAATAGCCAAACATCAACCCGTTGTTTACTGCAAATACATCGCCAAATCTCTTTTGGCTTGCCAGGTATACCTCGAGCGCCTTATCGGTTCTTTTTTGGCCCACCAGGGTTTTACCATAGCCCGTATATTGATTGACATTGGCCATCGTCAATGCCTCTGTCATTACTGAATCCGCTTCCGGTATGCGGTTTAGCTTTTCATAAGCCGTAGCAAGATTTCTCAATGTTGCATAACTTTTCAATCCTGCCGCCCGCTGGCTCCAGCTCAATGCCTCTTCCAGGTTGATATTTTTATTCAGGCAGTATTGTGCTGCCTGTAACATATTGATGTTATTAAAACCTTTCTGGCTCGTTACCTGTTCACGAAGGCGACTCACTACAATATTATCAACGTCTGCTTCTACTTTAAATGGGATCATCAGTTTTTCCCACATCAGGGCAATCGTGCAGCTTTTTTCCTTGTGCTCAATGAATTCATATTTCAGCCATTCAACGCTTTTGTCCAATGCGACCGGTTTCACGGTTACACGGAGAGCATCATATTTTTGTTCATAGTAAAAACTTCCCCATGCATTACTCTGGTTAGACAGTATGATTATCACGCTGTCAGGCCAAACCGCCATAAACAATCCATAAGTACCTGCCTTTACATTTTTCCCTTCTACTTTCACATCATGTTCAAATGTTATGGTTGTATTTTCATTGGCGCCCGCGCGCCAGGGATTTGTATTTTGGTTAGTGAGTAAGCTGGCAGTACTAAAACCAGGAGTGATCAGGTTGCCCCAAATTTTTCCTTCCCGGTTTTTTACATCCGGCCTGGAATAAGCAATAGTAATATCGGTAATACCCACTTCTTCGGTGATTTTTGCACGGGGGTTACCGCCGCTGGGTGGCAGATCCATTTGGGCAAACACTCCCTGTAAACACGCAATGGCAATTACAAAAAGGAAAATTTTTTTCATACGCAGTTATTTGAAGTTTATTAAGGGCTGCAAGGTACTTAATCAGCTATTAAGTGGCCTTGGTTTCCTTGAATCCTATGCCTGCATAGCACAACCCTTTACTAACCCTGACGCCTTTATCATTGATTATCGCCACACGCCAATAATTGCTCCCATCAGTGTAAGCGCGACGATGCTGTAAAAACCATTGATCAGGATAAGCCGCCAGGTCTTTTGTTCAAATAAACTGTGAATCGCAATAGCGCAAAATGTCCAGATACCTGAGAGGAAACCGGCCATAGTACCCCATCCTATATCGGCTCTTGGCGCACAATTAACGGGACAGGAAGAAGGCGGATCAGCGAGGAACATACCAAGATTGGCCGCCATTACTAATGAAAAGATAAATGTCCATCCAAATATTTTCCCTTTATTTCCTCTTTTTACATCTTCCTCAGTAAGATTATTGTCTTTCATCCATGCTTTGCCGAATAAACCAGGCGAATACCATATTCCGCCTACTACGAAGGAAGATATCCCGGCAACCAGGACTGCCAGCCAGTTAATGGAACCCATTTGCATAATCAATGAAATTTGGTGAGGAAATGAACTTGTATATCTAAACTATTTTATAATTTTTACCCGGCAATTAAAAAGCGAACCAACCTGGAAAAGGGAAGGATAAACATATCAAACGAAACGACAAGCAGGAACCCCGTTCTCCGGATCAATGATATTGGCTTTCGTGTGATCCTGGTTCCCTTTTTTGGCATCGCCATCCCACTGGTTACAGGTATGGTCAATGGCCACAATTTTTCAAACTGGCAGGTGAAGCTTAGTTTTCTTTATACTATCCTGATCGCTTTCGTTATCTGGGAGGGAAACCGGTACCTGCATTTTTCCTTAAGGAGTTATTTCGACTGGATAAACAAGCCTGTCCGTAAAATAGCCATATTGATTCTTTCGGTTACTTTCTATACTGTGCCGGTAAGTGTATTGCTTCTCATAGGATGGTACAAAATATTCGTCAATGAGCCCGTGAACTGGAACATAATTACAGAATCCGCTCTTATCATCCTGGTAGCTGTTATTTTTATTACACATGTATATGAAACGGCCTTCCTGGTAAAAGAATCAGAAAGCGGGATAATAAGAAATGAGCAGTTGGAAAGAGCCAAAGCCGAAGCGGAACTGGAAGCTTTAAAAAACCAGATCGATCCTCATTTTATATTTAATTCGCTGAATACACTAAGTCACCTGATTGAAAACAAGCCCGATAAGGCGAAACTGTTTAATGATAATCTTGCTGATGTCTACCGTTATATTTTACAAAACAAAGCAAGGGATCTTGTGCTGTTGCGGGAAGAAACGGAGTTCCTGCAAAGTTATTTTTTATTATTGCAGATACGTTTTGAAAAAGCGGTACAATTGGTCGTGAATATTGATAGAGAAGCCCTTGATTATTATCTGGTTCCGCCCATTTCATTGCAAATACTGGCAGAAAATGCAATAAAACATAATGAGTTTTCAGAAGCTGTGCCATTAATGCTTCAAATAACCATGAAAAATGATCAACTGGTTGTTCATAACCCCATACATCGAAAAATGTTACGCAAATCATCTTCCAGGATCGGTTTGCACAACCTTGGAGAACGTTATAAACTTACTACGGCAAAAGAAATCACAATCAAAGAAGAAGAAAATGATTTTACGGTTAGTTTACCTGTGTTAAAAATTTACTGATATGAAGGTCATCATCATAGAAGACGAAAAACCAGCGGCGGAAAAGTTGCTGAAGGCGATACAAAAAGCTGACAGCTCCATTGAAGTACCCGCGCTCCTGAACAGCGTCAATGCTTCTGTTGAATGGTTACAGCAAAACCCCATGCCCGATCTTCTGTTTATGGATATTGAATTAAGCGATGGTCTTTCATTTAAAATATTTGAAAAGATCAATATAACTACTCCCGTGATCTTCTGCACGGCATTTGATGAATATTGGCAGGAAGCTTTTGAACATAACAGCATTGATTACCTGCTTAAACCGGTAAAACAGGATAAGCTGGAAACGGCCCTGAATAAGTACGCCAAATTAAAACAACATTTTTCTTCGGGCTTTCAGCAGTTGCTGCAATGGCAGCAGCAATCAGCGGGAAATGGGTATAAAAAAAGATTTCTGGTAAAGCGGGGTACTGATTATATCAGCGTGAGGGTGGAGGATATTGCCTATTTCTATGCAGCGCATAAGTTGGTTTGTATGGTAGATAAAAAGAAGCAAAAATTTATCCTCGATCAGTCGCTGACAGATATTGAAAAACAATTGGATCCCGCACAGTTTTATCGTGTGAACAGGAAATACCTTGTCCAGCTTACTGCTATCAAAAAAATAAAAACCTATCCCAAAAGCAAGCTCCAATTGGAACTGGAGCCGGTTGTCAGCGAGGATATTATCATCAGCCAGGAAAATGTATCGGCATTCAAAGAATGGATGGGAAGTTAATCGAAAGTTTACCCGGTGTCGTTGGTTGATTTTACCGGCAGGTTTCAGGAAACTGAGTTAGACATCCCTCTCAGAATAAAACTTTTAATAATTATAAAACCCCGGTCATATAGATGAACCGGGGTTTAATTATTAACTACCATATAACCCTAAAAACTAATTTTGCCGGTTGCCCCCGCCCTGACCACCACCCGGACGTCTCATAGAAGGCTCAATTTCATCTTTCCATTTCTTAAAATTATCATCGCCAAGCACAACTCTCAACTCTTTATCCCTTGCATCTGTAAGTGGTTGCATTTTTTCACGCATCGCTGAACGATCTCCCCCGCCTGCCATCAACTCTTCTCTTAACTTGTCAGTTGAACGATAATAGTTCGCAAATACAGAATCTACCTGTGTAAGTTTTGCTGCATCCAGTTTAAAAGCACTGTCAATCTTCTGGTGAACAGTCTTTACCCTTTCCTCTACGGTGCGGCGTTGAAAACCTCCGCCACCGCCTTGCGCGTTCAACATCATGGTGCAGGTCAGTAATATACCTGTAAATAATAAGAATCTCTTTTTCATGTAGATCAAATTTTAGGTTGTATTATTAAAATAATTGTTAGCCTGTTTATTTTTTTTCTTCCTTGTCTGCATCACTACGGCGTGCCTGGGGTTTTCCCATTTTCCTGAACATCCGCTGCACCATTGAGTCGTATTTGGGTTGTTGTTCTGCCGTACACAGCGCCCTTACTTTTTTAAAATGATTAAACGTTTGCAGGTCCAGTATTTTTTGTTTTTGTGCAATAGCGTCGGTGGCCTTGTTGATGATTGAATCATTCGCATTCGGGTCGCTGAGAAGACGGAATAAACTGTCTTTAGCTTTTCGCATTTCATCAAACATGGGCTTTATGGTAGTCCATTGCTGATCTTTTAACTGTTTGTACTGCGCAACCTGTTCGTCAGTAAACCCCACTTCTTTCTGCAGCATATCCGACATGCCATTCTTTTTATCCGGGCCGTGTTTGGCTTCAGGTTGTTTGATCCAGAGAAAATATGCCAGCACAGCTATATTGGTCAGCAATAATGCAGCGATGATAAAAAGAAGATTCCTATTTCTTGATGTAGTGCTCATTGCTGGTCGAAGTTTTCATAATCAAAACTGCTGCCACTGGCAAGGATGTATTCATTGTCAGTAATTATTTGTTCGTTTTGTGTTCCGGCTATTGACAGAGAGTTTTTTGCGCCCGAATTATGCCTGAAAAGAATAAAGGCATTAAAGACCAGAATAACACAAAGACAAACACCTGCCACGGCTGGCTTTGCAAGAAATGATCCCATTCTTTCCCAGAGCGTCTTCTCATTTCGTTGCAACCTCGCGGTCAGTCGCGTATAAAAGTACGGTTGGAGTTCAGCTTTCTGAATTCCTTCCAGGCTATTCAGCGCTTCCTCCACTTTTTCATTTATATCCGGGTGCTTCTTCATAACCTTAAATTTAGACGTTTACAGGCAATAAAACTTGTGTTATGGCCTGTTTTTATAGTAGTCTTCCAGCTTCTTTCTCAGGTTGTTTTTGGCCCTGTGCATCAATGATTCTACCGATGAAACCGTAGTTTTCATCACCTCGCTTACTTCCTGGTAACTAAGCCCTTCTACCTTATTGAGTGTAAAGGCGATCCTTTGATTTTCCGGTAATTCCGAAATAGCCCGGAATAATACCGCCGCATTCTCCTTATTATCCAGTACTACTCCGGGGTGATGAAAATCAGGTGGGTTTACCAGTACTTCGTTTTGTTCCCCGATAAGGCTGCGTACAAAGGCAAAACGTTTTTTCCTTTTTTTTCTTCTTTCATGATCCAGCGACTTGGTTACTGTTATCCGGTAAAGCCAGGTCGAAAATTTGGATTCTCCTTTAAAAGAGCCAATAGACTGGTATACCTGTACAAAGACCTCCTGGGCAATATCTTCGGCGTCTTCTGCATTCTGCACAATACCCAAAGCGGTGTTGTAGACCATATTTTGCCAGGTCTCAACCATGGTTTTGAAAGCGGTTTCGTCCCCCTTCTTTAGTTGTTCGACTAATGTCCTTTCATCCAATCCATTTAGCTTTAGAGAGGAGCGATATTACGCAAATTTTCTTTTGGTTTACACCGTTATTGTTTCAAAGAGCGTCTTTTTTTGTCCTATCTTAAAACATCGGGCCCCTGTCCCTTCTTTGGAAATTATTCACGGGTGGCTTGCCGAAATTTCTCAGGCTGTAAGTAAATGTCAGCATGAAATATTGCTGAAGCACTTTACTCTGGGAATCTTCAATTTGATTACCCAATACTGTTCTGACAACGCTTTGATTTTGCTTCAGCAAGTCAAATACGGATAGTTTTAGTTCCGCTACTTTTTTCTTCAGGAATTTTTTACCAATACCCGCGTTCCACAACCAGAAATTTTGATCATATCCCTGGCCAAGGCCTTTGTTGGATTGGTTATTCAGGTCATTCTGCAAAAACCATCCGCTTTTCGTTAATAAATTGAACTGAATCCCTGCCGACTGGTTTACATAGTTGTAGTTCTGGCTATTTTGCGTTGAATTTTTCGCCACATTGAAATTAGCATTATAAGATAAGTTAAAATCAATATACTCGCTTATGTTGCTGGCAATAACAATACCTGCATTATAAATATAATTATTCGTTATACTGCTTGCATTATTAAGAAATCCCGGCAAAGCTGAATAAGAGAATCCGGTATTAAAATTGACATTAGATTTAAGAAATTTTACGGGCTGGCTAAAAGTAAAGAAGGAGCGGAGACTTTTATACCCGTCCAGGTTTACCGGTTTTGTCAATTGCGCTCCTTTCTTCAGTTTGATGTCGGGATTGCCTTGCTGAATAACCGAATCACCTTGAGTAGCGATGTAAATAGCATTAGCAATGTAGTTCTGCTGGGCTTGCAGAAAGATATTTGCAAAGAGACTTTGTCCCTTTTGCGTATTCGTAAAAGTATAACGTGTCGTTAAAAAATGGCTATACGATTGCTTGAGACCGGGGTTGCCCATACTTAAATTTAACTGGTTGCTGCTATTCACAACATCCTGTAACTGTGTTACACTGGGAAAATTAGTACTGGCCCTGTAAAAAATATTAAACGTGCTGCGTGGGCTGATTTTTTTACGCCACATCAGGTTGGGCAATAAATTAGTAAATGCCTGGTCAACGGAAGATACCCCTGGGTATGTTCTTTCACTCTGTAACCTGGTATGCTGGAGGTTTACCCCTACCGAAAATTGGTTGTCCCTTGTATTGCCCAAGCGATAAGTGATACCCCCGTTATGGGTAATAGTCGTGTTTTCAAATTTATTGGAAAATTCAGGAACAAAGTCTGAGTATTGTTTGCCAATAGTATTATAATTAAAGGTTTCCTGGTCAGCCTTGTTTTTTGAATAGGATGGTTGATAGGTGAATTGCAAAAGGCTTTTCTGACCAAGTGGTTCAGTATAAGAGATATTACCTCCGAGTGTATACCCATTCGTTGGGTTCGTAATGTACTGGTTTTGTAAAGAGTCATTGATTATGCCATTTTCAAATGTCCGGCTGTCAGAATAAACATACGAATCGCCATTGTTTTTATTGAAAGTCTGGTTAAATCCCACAGAAAAAGTTCTTCTCCTGTTTTTTGCAAATGAATGACGATATAAGATATTATTCCTGAGATTATAACCCGTTTTCAGTGTATTGCTATTCCCCGGTTGTGCATTAACAGAATCTGTACCGTCGAGTGTATACAAAAAGGATTGAGATTCCGACCTGTTTCGCTGAAAATTAAGACTTGGGTTAATAAGAATTGAATTGAAAGAATCAATCCTGTAGTCCAACCGGAGATTTATCCTGTTATTGTAATTATTACTTTCCGATAGGCTGCTTGTATTTCGAACAAGGTTTGTTCCTATCGTCTGTAATTTAGAAGTGTTATCATTGACATTGTTACTGCCATTAAAAAAATAGCTCCCCTGCACATCAACTTTTTTGCCCCATTTATCTGAAAAATTCAGCCCTGCAGAATTAGTAGTGCTGATACCGCTTTGTTGGCCAACCGTAAAATTATCCGTACCTCCAAATCCGCCGCCAAAATTACCGCCACCCCCACGAGGGCCTCCACCACCGCCGCCACGACCGCCGCCAAAATTGCCACCACCACGGCCCCCACCGCCACTGCTCGTTACTCCCAGAAGGTCCTGCGATGCAAAATTTTGCTGGTTGACATTATTAAAATTACCCACTAAGGAAATCCGGCGGTCACCTTTGAAAAAACTTACGTTGCCTCCGGCAGAATACCTGTCATCAGTACCGGCACCCGCATATATCCGTCCAAACTGCCCATTCTTTAACCCTGATTTTGTAACAATATTGATAGCTTTTACCGAATTACCGTCATCAATCCCTGTAAATTGCGCCTGGTCGCTCAGGCGATCAAAGACCTGTATTTTATCTACTATTTCGGAAGGAAGATTGCGCAATGCTGCTGTTGCGTCGTCCCCAAAAAAATCCCTCCCATCCACCGTTACTTTTTTTACCTGGTCCCCCTGCGCCGTCACCGTACCATCCTTATCAACCGTTATTCCCGGCATTTTCTTAATAAGGTCTTCTGTTGTCGCGTCCGGGTTTACTTTAAACTGGCTGGCATTAAACTGCGTGGTATCCCCTTTCTGCTGCGTCGGCGGGGTTTTAGAAACAACGGTTACGCCGGACAATTCTGTTGTTTTTTTAGGGACAAAGACATTTCCAAGGTCTACATCGGGCAATGAATCATTGAGAGTCACAAATTGCTTATAGTTTTCATACCCCACAAAACTTACCTGCAGGATAAAAGAGTCTTTGGTCAGGTCGGTAAATTCAAATTGCCCTTTACTATCGGTTACACCTTTAAAAATCCGGGTTGTATCTTTTACCATTTTCAGCCGGAGGGTAGCTCCCGCCAGCGGTTTATTGTCTACCAGGTCAACCAGCTTTCCTTTAACACTTTGAGCGTGAACAGTTATAGCCGAGGCCAACAATAATACCACCAAAAACAGCAGTCTCATTTGCTTCATAAGAAAATTATTACACTGAATAAGACGTTTAAAGCTATAACAACCTTCGCTTTATATATCAGGCATACCCGCAGTAACCAGCTTTTGAGCACAGAAAGATTTCGTTTAGCCCCGTAATTCATTTGACGGAACTCAAGTATCTTGCACATCCTTAACAATTTAAATTTTATGGAGTATAGTAAACTTGTAGCAGTAACCGGACTTCCCGGCCTGTATGAACTCATCAGCAGCAAAAATGATGGAGCCGTTGTACGCTCCCTGGACGATAACAGTACAAAATTTGCCTCATCACGTATACATAATTTCTCTCATCTCGAAAGCATTGAAGTATATACCACCGGGGATAATGTAAACCTCGCTGAGATTTTTTTTGCTATAGAGAAAGCCGGTGTTGCCGTTCCCGATACCAAAGACAATGGAATCGTAAAAAAATTTTTTGAAAAAGTATACCCGGAACTGGACTTTGAAAGAGTCTATCCAAGCGATCTGAAAAAAATGGTGAAATGGTTTGAAGTATTGAAAAAACACAATATTGAAATAAAATTACCCGAGCCGGTCAAAGAAGAAGAACCCGAAGAAGTGGTCATAAAAGAGGAGCCTAAAGAAAAACCAAAGAAGAAAGAAAAAGCTGAAAAACCTGCGCCTAAAGAAGTTGCGAAAAAAGAAACCAAATCCAGGCCAGAAAAAGCAGACGAAAAAAAGCCGGCAAAAAAAACTGCCAAGAAAAAAGAAGAGACCAAAGAAGAAAAGACCAAAAAGAAAACTGCAAAGAAGAAGAAGTAATTAATTATGGCAACTCTCAAAGCTGCAAGCTTCAGTTTCTTGATGTTTGTGGCTTTTTATTTTTAAAAGAATAATCATTATGACATATACGGCTGATATAAAAAAATTACCCCGGCATTTTCTGCCGGCCGACTTTATGGTAAAAGACTGGGCAACCCTTGAACCCTATTTTGAAAACCTGGCAGAAAGAAATATTCGGTCAGTAAAAGATCTTGAACAATGGCTGAAAGATTCAAGTGAGTTAGAAGCCGCTATAAGCGAAGATGCCTGCTGGCGGCAAATAAAAATGACCTGTGATACTGAAAATAAGGAACTGGAAGCAGCCTTTAACTTTTTCATGATGGAAATACAGCCAAAGGTTCAGCCTTATGCAGATAAACTAAACAGGAAATTAACAGGATCGCCTTTTACCAAAGAATTGGACCAGCAAAAATTTTTCACCTATCTCCGTAATGTAAAAAAAAGCATTGATCTTTTTCGCGAAGCCAATATCCCCTTGCAGGCCGAAATGAATGTAGAGGCACAGCGCTTTGGAATGATAGCCGGCAAAATGACTGTTAATGTGCAGGGCCAGGAATATACGTTGCAGCAGGCTGCTAAATTCCTGGAGGACCCCGATAGAAATCTCCGGGAAGAAGTGTATAGAAAAATTTCGGAAAGAAGATTACAGGATAAAGCCGAATTGAATGACCTGTATACTTCTTTGCTCCGCAAGCGTCACCAGATTGCTTTGAATGCAGATTTTGCCAATTACCGGGATTTTCGTTTTGTGGAACTTGGCAGGTTTGATTATGCCAAAGAAGATTGTTACCAGTTTCATGAAGCCGTAAAACTTCATGTAATGCCGCTGGTGAATCAACTTTACGAAGACAAAAAGAAAAAGCTTGGCCTTGATACATTGCGTCCATGGGATATTGAAGCAGAACCGGCCGGAACAGAGCCCTTACACCCTTTTAAAACCGGAGAGGAATTGATTCAAAAAACGATTGAATGTTTTAATCAATTGCGCCCTTTCTTCGGAGACTGTTTGAAGAAAATGAAAAGTATGGGTCACCTTGACCTGGAAAGCAGGAAAGGCAAGGCCCCGGGTGGCTACAATTGCCCGCTGGCTGAAACAGGCGCCCCTTTTATATTTATGAATGCGGCAGGCCAGTTGGATGATGTAACAACAATGGTACATGAAGGCGGTCATGCCATTCAATCTTTTCTTACGCACGATGAAGAGTTGAATGGATTCAAAGAATATCCCACTGAAATTGCTGAAGTGGCCAGTATGTCTATGGAGCTATTCAGTATGGATCATTGGAAAGTCTTTTTTGACAACGACGAGGAACTGGTAAGAGCCAAAGAACAGCAATTGGAAAGAGTCATTACAATATTTCCCTGGATTGCTACCATAGATAAATTCCAGCATTGGGTATATGAACATCCTGAGCATACGCTGGAGCAAAGAGCAGATAACTGGATGAAAATACTTGGCGAATTTTCTTCGCCTGTAATTGATTTTTCAGGTCTTGATGAATATCGCCGTTATGGCTGGCAACGGCAACTGCATTTATACGAGGTTCCGTTTTATTATATTGAATATGGAATTGCCCAGTTAGGCGCTATTGGACTCTGGAAACAGTATAAACAAAACCCTGAAGCTGCAATTAATAATTATATAACAGCGCTTGATCTTGGTGGAACCCGAACTTTGCCCCAGTTATTCCGGGCAGCCGGACTCCAATTTAATTTTTCATCCGACTATATCAGCAGTCTTATGCTCTTTGTAAAACAAGAGTTGAACAGCCTGAAGAAAAACTAAAAAATACCATCAAAGTGGTATGCCATGAATTAGTTAATGTCAAAACCTGAACCTATATTTGATTTAAGAAATTTGCTTCAGTGAATGACCGAAATCGGTCTTGTAAATAGCTACTAATCAGAGCCTTAACCTGAGTCCTGGTGTTTCTACACCAGGGCTTCTCTTTTAAAAACCTCCCGTCCCTTAAAGGAAAACTTAGTTTGTAATTTTCTTTTTATGCCGGCAAGATTTCTGTATCAGCATTTGTACGTAATATTTACTACTTAGTAACAGAGGCCTTGCAGTTCTTACAAACCCCTTCCACCAGTACATCGATCTGATCCGCTACATATCCATCAGGAAGCTTTATTTCAGGAGTTACTATATCGTCGAGGCAATAGGTATTGTGACAATGCATGCACAAAAAATGAATATGGTGATCATGATGGTGGCCCTCCGTGCAATCATCTTTACATAATGCATAACGTATGGAATTATCAGCAGTTGGAATAGCATGAATAATCCCTTTTTCCAAAAAGGTTTGCAAAGTCCGATACACGGTCACCCTGTCAAATTTTTCGCCTGCTTTTTTTTCAATATCTCCATGTGACAGGGCTCCTTCGTGGTTCAAAAAAAGGCTTAATATTTTTTCCCGGCTGCCCGTTACACTCAGCTTATTTTTTTTTAATATGTCTTTTATTTCCAGAGCCATATTCCTATTCCTGAATTTTTATCGGTTTATTCTTTAAGGAGTCTTTTTATCTCTTCTATCATATCGTCTATTTCGCTTTGTTTTAAGCCATCATAGATCCCGGTAACATTGCCTTCCTTATCAACTAATGCCCATTGTTGCGTGTGAATGAACTGATCCTTTATATCCACAAGATTGTTTTGAGGATCATCAATCGTATAGCTCGTCCTGGCCATATTATAGAGACTGTCTTTTCTTCCCGTCAGAAATATCCAGTTAGAAAAAGAAAAACCCATTGAATCGGCATATCTTTTAAGTTGAGCGGCCGAATCAGTTTCAGGGTCGCTGGTATGAGAAAGAATAAGGAAGTTCTTTTCATTTTTAAACTTCTCATAAACAGCCCGCATATTATTATTCATCTTCGGACAAATCCCTTTACAACTCGTGAAAAAATAATCGGCCACATATACTTTTCCTGCTACATCCTTATTGGTAAATGATTTGCCATACTGGTCGGTAAAAGAAAATGGCCTTACATAGCTGACAGGGGGTATTCTTTTCTTGTTAAAATCAGGTATAAGCCTTGTAAGGACAAAATAAAAAGCCACTATAAGAACAGCGAAAAAGCCAATATAAAACATACTCTTCCTGGACATGTTTATCATTTATTGCAAAGTTAAATCATAATCAGGCCCGATCCACATTTTGCAACAATGTTGCCTTTTTGTACTTTTGCCCTCTTATGAAAATCAGGATAAACTGGGATACCCTTGGCATAACCGCTTCACTGGCCTGCGCCATTCACTGCGCCTTGCTCCCGCTTTTTTTAACAAGTTTGCCTTTGTTTGGAATTAATATCATTCACAATCTTTTTTTTGAGACAGGGATGGTCACACTGGCTTTTTGTATCGGAAGCTATTCTTTTTATCATGGTTATCACAAACACCATCATAACCCTACTCCCTTTATGCTGTTTGGAGCCGGCATGTGTCTTCTCGTAATGAAACTTTTTTTTATACAATATGAGACCTGGTTATTAGTACCGGCTGTAACGCTCATTATATCAGCCCACATTTTAAATTTCCGCTTTTGCCGCATACATAATCATGCCCATACAGATGACTGCGATCACTGATTCTTCAACTACATAATCAATGATCTGAAAATTAGTATATCTTGAATACTCTTAACAGGTTTGTATGAAAAAAATTCTATCCTGCGCAGTCTTGTTTTTTTCCATTACAACGATGGCTCAATCAAAAGATGAAACCATCATCCGCGGGGTATTGGATGAACAGGCAAAAGCCTGGAATCGCGGAGATATTGAGAGTTATATGCACGGCTATTGGGAAAATGATTCATTGATGTTTATCGGGAAAAGCGGCATTACTTATGGCTGGGCCAATACATTGAAGAATTATAAGAGAGGCTACCCGGATACTGCCGCTATGGGTAAGCTTAATTTTACCCTGATCAGTTTTAAAAAACTCTCCCCTGATTATTTTCATGTGACCGGGAAATGGCATTTACAACGAAGCATTGGTAACCTGGAAGGATATTTTACCCTGCTGTTCAGAAAAATTAAAAAGAAATGGCTGATCATTGCCGATCATAGCAGCTAATTTGCCCGGGGCTCATAATGATGCTGGATTTTCCCGAAGACAAAATAAGCAACCGCCAGTCCCACTAAAGAAAAAACAATATCGTAGTAATCAAAAGTGCGGCCGAAAAAAGGAATAAGCTGGAGATATTCATTTACAACAAGCATTCCAAAACCCATTATGCATACAAGTCCCAGGTCATAGGCCGATTGCAGCCGGAAGAGCCTTGCCAATAAGAAATTTTTTCCGCTAAAAAACCAATAAGCTCCAAAAGGGATCAGGAAAGATCCGAACAGGTTAGGAGCAATTCCCAGAAAAAATTTAAGGGGTTCTCCAAATAAATGGAGCGGCCTGACGATAAACTTTATTGCCCAGATAATGAGTGCGCCAATAATAACTATTTTTTTACTGGCTAGCTTTAATTCCATGAATTGCCAAAATGTTCCTTTCAAAGTAGAGCATTTTAGGAATGAGCTTCTACGTGGCAGCCGGTATTTTTTCTTAACTGTCACCCTATAGCGGTCTTCATGACACCCCTATACTGAAGTTATACTGGAATTATACCGGAGTTATACTGGAGTTATACTGGATATGCTCCGCGTATACTCCGGGTCATCGCCGGGTCATCTCCCCCCATACTCCCTATAGAAGACGTCTATGACCCGGACATAAATCGAATATGACCGGGAAATGTATGAAGGTTCTTCTCATTTTAGCCCCTTACAGGAGCATATATGCTTACGGTTTATAAACACCCCGGGCCTTTGCCATTGTAATCTTCCGGCTAACAGACACGGATAGTCATTTAGGGTTGGAATCGTTTTTCCAGGTTTGATAATAGTAGCGCAACAACAGGCCAAGGCTTATGGCGAGTCCAAAATAAAACAGGATATTACCGATGAGGGGAATATCGGTCCGGTAGGCTAAGCCAAAATAAAGGCCTGCTGTGACTGAGCTCATAAGCCACAATAATCCCCAGGAAAAAGAATAGATGATTTTCCGGAAATATTTTTTTATTTCAGGATCCCATCCCTGCTCCATGCAAACGATTTTTGAAGAAAACAAGGTACGATTTTCGGAGCGGCAATAAACATTAATGAATGAGGAGGCTTTTGAATGCCAATGAATCGCCGCAAAATACACTGAAATCAACTTTAGATGTAATTCCATTCACATTTCCCTGGTCATTGTGCTGCCAGAATATCCAATCCCTGTGTATGCGTGGTTGCTGTTCTTCATAATAATGAGCTACCCACAATGGATAATTGTCAAATTCATTGCCAAGATAATTATTATAAAAATCCACGTTGGTATAGATAATGGGCTTTGTATGATAATAATTTTCTGCGGTTTCAAGCCATTTCTTTGTCTCCTTCCGCAATTGCGCAGAACTTACACCGTTTCTCTGTTCTACGTCAAGCACAGGTGGCAGGTCCCCGGTTTCAAGCTCCGCTTTCTTTATAAAATTCTCTGCCTGCATTTTCCCGTCTTTGGAAGCAATAAAAAAATGATACGCTCCCCGGATAATATTATTGGACTTCGCTTTCTTCCAATTACGGCGAAATTGAGGATCTACATTATCAATGCCCTCCGTTGCCTTTATAAAAACAAACCCGATCTGGATATCCCTTACTTTCATTGCCTTTACTTCTTCCCAGGCAATGATGTCCTGGTATTTTGATACATCAATCCCATGAATAGAATAATACCCGGGAATGGATATACCAAACTCAGCATAATGCGAGAATTTAGCTCTCCGGTATTTCAGCCATTTATTGCCCAGCCAAACGCCCGCTGCCAAAAAAACAATAAGAGTAAAGTAAAAGATTGTACGGCTGGTAAATTTCTTTTTGCGTCGGCGTGACATGGAGCGGTGGCTGCTTTTTCAGTGGCAGTACAAATATAAACGGTAACAAATTCACAAAGTGTTAATTTGCCTGTTCAGCAACACCAAAACAAGTAAGGATTAATCTTACTACTGCGGGGTATGAAATATTTTATGCAAGGAAAGACCTCTTTTATAAGAAAAGTGGGAATGTTTTCCCGGTATTTATATATTAATTGTGGATAAACTTGCCAAAAAAATTCCCTGCTGAATCAGAACGAATGAGTTGTTGTTCTATCGTCGGGAGTTTGGTTATTTGCACAAGGCCTTTCATTCCCGAATAATCTCTGGCGGAGCTATACAGGTAATCGGATTCCGTGTCTACGATCCTGTCACGGACAGGGTTAGCATGGATATATTCAACATACTCAAGAAGGGTCTCTTTTTTATCCAGGTCAATAAAAACCGGGTTGCTGCAAGTCTGCCATACCTGGAATTTCTTTAGAAATCCAAGCAGGTTGCTGAAATTTTCAAACCGGTCCATCATCCATTTCTTTCTTACAGCAGGTTCAGTGTCTATGGCTTCCAGTATTTTTTTTGTAGTAAAGGATTTGTATTCCTTTTCTATTTCAGCTATCACACTGCCTTCTTTTGCCTGTGCAAGCAGGTGCAGATGGTTGGTCATCAGGCACCAGGCATATAAATTTAATCCTTTGTGGTCTATAAAATGGTTGAGGGAGTGAACAATAATCTGTTTGTAAACGGGACGGATAAATATATCTACCCAGTCTACCGTAGTAAAGGTTAGAAAATAACAGTCATGTTTCCCCGGAAAAGCATTTTCTCTGATCATATCTCACTAGTTTTAATTTTTCCAAAGGGCTGGAAATGTTGATGAATACAATAGCGCAAAAGCTATTCCAAATTGCTTCTTTTTTGAACAATAAGCCCGCTCCCGCTGAAATTAGCCTGCCGACTAAATAAGCCCGGCGACGATTAAAGCGGTATTTCCCCGTCTTTTCTGCTTATCTATACTTAGTTGTCTTCTGTCAACCAGTTGAACCCACCCGTCTTAATTCAATTTTTTTCTTTTTTCCGGGAGATAGCTTTATAGCACAAAAATTAATCATTAAAAAAAATTGCTATGAAACAAAAAATCAAAACCGGGGTAGCAGCCGCTTTACTAAGTCTTATCTCGCTTTGCTCTTTTTCGCAAAACGATCATTCCGTTACTCCCCGCTGGGTTTCTGAAAAGGGTTATTGGGTAGTGGAAGGCAATATACATACTCCGAAGAATCATGTGATAAGGTTCTACAATAATGATGATGTCCTTGTTTATACAGAAACGCTAACTGGTGTAAAACTGAACACGGATAGGCCCAAGATAAGAATGAAGTTAAAAAAGGTGCTGGAGTCTTCTGTAATTGCCTGGGAAAAGGAGAAAAAGCCCCGGGAAGATGAGGCCCTCGTCAAGGCAATCCTGAAATAAGCATAAGGATTAGTTTTCAAAAAAGCCCTGTCCCGCCAATCCGGGACGGGGTTCTTCGCTAAAAGACATTCGTCGCCAAAAAACAGTCGTATGCCGATAATACAAACCGCTTCCCCCAGGTACGAGCCGGGTTTTCGTAATTTTATCACTATTCACATGAAGGAATATCCTTTCATATTTTCTGATGAAATAAAATACCGTCTCCGGCGGCACCTGGCATTATGGGCAAGCTGGTGGCTGTTTTGTGCAATTTTGTATTCCTATACCTCGGGGATCAGTTTTTTCCCCAACTATAAACGATTGCCGGTTTCAATGGTAGATTCCTTCTTTTTCCTGGGGCCACACATGTTTCTTTCCTATTCACTGATGTATCTTGTTATACCCCAATTTATATTCAGGGGACGCTATATATTAGCGGTCATTCTTGTTCTTATACTTTTCTTTTTAACAGCATCATTTTCCGCATTAATTGGAATATATGTATTACCCGAAGCAAGACTGTGTATTTTTGGCAACACTTTAGATACCAGGAGGTATCCCAGCGATTTTGTATTCTTTCTTTCACTTCTTGCCGGGCTCAGGGGAGCTATAACGATAGGCGGCCTGGCCGCAGCGATCAAACTCATGAAATACTGGTACATGAAAGAGCAGCGTAACCTGCAATTGCAAAAAGAAAATATCGAATCCCAGTTACAGCTATTGAAGGCGCAGGTTCACCCTCATTTTTTATTTAATACGCTGAATAACATTTATTCTTATACGCAAAATACTTCGCCTGTCGCTTCCAGGTTAGTTACAGGATTATCTGATATGCTTCGCTTTATTTTGTATGAATGCAATCAACCATTGGTGCCTTTAGCGAAAGAGCTAAAAATGGTACAGGACTATATTGCGCTGGAACAGATCCGTTACGGAAACAAACTTGATATTCATTTAAACATACCGGGAAAAACAAATGATCTTTACATTGCTCCTTTGTTGCTGCTGCCGCTTGTAGAAAATTCTTTTAAGCACGGCGCCAGCCATATGCTGGAGCATCCCTGGGTCAGCCTGGAAATAACATTAAACAGAAATGAAATGTGGCTGAAGCTGATCAACGGAAAACCCGCGGAAAAAAATGAGGGACAAAAACAACCCGGTATCGGTATAATGAATGTTGAAAAAAGATTGTCCCTGCTTTATCCCGGCCGGCACCAACTTACGATTACCAGCGATGCAGATGTATATATTGTGAAGCTAAAAATTGACCTGGAACAAAAGAAAGATTTCTCATTGAAACTCGTCGATGAACACAAACCGGTTTATGCATGATACAGCAACGATACGATGCCTGGTCGTAGATGACGAGCCCCCTGCAAGAGAGATCATCCGGCGATATATACAGGATGTGCCTACACTTGAGCTCACCGGCGAATGTGCTAATGCCATTCAAGCTTTTGCCTTGCTACAGCAACAATCCGTAGACCTGATGTTCCTCGACATCCGGATGCCACAACTAAATGGCAATGATTTTTTAAAAACACTGAAGAATCCGCCTAAGGTGATCTTTACGACTGCTTACACGGATTATGCATTGGAGGGTTATGAACTGGATGTGGTGGACTACCTGCTAAAGCCTATCCCTTTCGATCGCTTCCTGAAAGCGGTCAACAAAGCCTATCAATTGGCTTTGCCAAAAAACGAATCGCCGGCTACTGCAGAAGAAGGGAGAAGTGAGTCATTTGTTTATTTCCGTGCGGACAGGAAAATGGTAAAGGTCATGCTGCAGGATATCTTCTATATCGAGAGCATGAAAGATTATATAAAAATTTTTACTGCCCATGGGATGATCATTACCAAACAATCTATCAGCTCAGTGGAAGCGATGCTCCCTGAAAAGGAATTTATACGAAGCCATCGTTCTTATATCGTTTCTGTGCGACAGATCAAATCCTATACATCTGAACTGATTGAAATTCACAATACCGAGGTACCAATCGGAAAACTATTCAGAAATGAGGTTATGAAAATGTTAGGATAGATCCTGATAACTTTTATTACTGAAAACCTTTTATTTCTGCTGACTATTCGATGATCCTTAATTTAGCATAATTCAGCATGATCTTCTTTTCTCCATTCAATTCAAACTTAACAGTGGCAACAGGATTATGCGCGGCGCCTTCCATTTTTATCACTTCGCCAAAACCGAATTTCTGGTGCTCGATCTTCTGGCCCACCTGCAAATTAGAGATATCACTTGCCATAAAATCCGGGGAAGGAATATGCTCTTTGGTTTGCGGCCTTGCCACAGGTGTTAAATAAGACGGCTTCTTATTTTCATTTTGCCTGGATGATTGCCCGCCTGAATTGGAAGATCCGAATCCCCTGTTCATTCTTTCATAAGCCGAACTACCAAATCCATAGGCGGTTTGATTTTTAGCTCCGCCTCCGGCAAAACTTCTGTCAAGATGTTTTTCCGGCAACTCGTCAATAAAGCGGCTCGGCTCGTTTTGCACCAGGGACCCGAATTTATATCTTGTATTCGCATAGGTGATCCATAAGCGGCTTTTCGCCCTTGTGATCACTACATAGAACAATCGTCTTTCTTCCTCCAGTTCTTCCCTGGTATTAATACTCATCGCATTGGGAAAAAGCATTTCTTCAAGGCCTGCTGCAAAAACACAGGTAAACTCCAGGCCTTTAGCAGCATGGATAGTCATCATTTTTACGGTATCGGCGTCGGGATCTTTTTCATCGGCATCTGTCAGCAAGGTGATCTGCTGCAGGTAAGCGGCAAGACCTTTATCGCCTACTTCGCCTTCTTCATTATCGGGACTTTCGATCCACTCCTTAATACTGTTCAACAACTCCTGGATATTCTCATAGCGTTGTACGCCCTCTGTACTTTTATCATTAAAAAGTTCTTTTACAATATTGGTTTGTTTGCCGACATGAAAAGCGACCTCATAAGCATTCTTCGCCTTCAGCATGCTGGAAAAACTTTTTATCATGGTCACAAATTCTTCGATAGCCTGTAGGGTGCCGGCCTTAAACCCGAATTTTGCCGCGTTTTCCAGGACCTCCCACATGGAGATATTGTTTTCATTAGCCGCCAGTATGGCTTTATCAACGGTGGTCTTTCCGATTCCTCTTGCCGGAAAATTAATGATCCGTTTTAATGCTTCTTCATCCCTCGGATTAACCAATAGCCTCAGGTACGCTACAAAATCCTTTATCTCTTTACGCTGGTAAAAACTGATACCCCCATAAATAGTGTAGGCAATCCCCATGCGCCGCAGGCTTTCTTCAAACGCCCGGCTCTGCGCATTGGTACGATAAAGGATGGCAAAGTTTTTATTGCTATAATGATTACGCAGTTTCTGTTCCTGGATCGTATCGGCCACGAACTTTCCCTCTTCATTATCCGTCATTGTCCGGACCAGTTTTATCTTTTCGCCTTCCGCATTTTCTGTGAACAACACTTTTTCTATCTGTCCTTTATTATTACGGATCACTTCATTAGCTACATGCAGGATATTCTGGGTGCTGCGGTAATTCTGTTCCAGTTTGACCACCTTCACATCATCATAGTCTTTTTGAAACTGGAGAATATTCTCGATAGTAGCGCCCCGGAAGCTATAGATACTTTGTGCATCATCTCCCACTACACAAACATTCTCATGCATAGCGCCCAGCAGTTTGATGATCTCGTATTGTGCCGGGTTGGTATCCTGGTATTCATCGATCAGGATATACCTGAACTTATGCTGGTATTTACTCAGGCTCTCAGGAAAATTTTTCAGCAGCTCATAAAACTTTAAAAGCAGGTCATCAAAATCCATCGCCCCGTTCTTAAAACATCGCTGTACATAAGCTGAATAGATCTGGCTGATGGCAGGGCGGTTGGCCCGCATATCTTCCTGCTGGATGTAATAATCATTGGCGTATTCCGCGGGACCAACCAATGCATTTTTGGCGGAAGATATCCGGTTATAAACCGTACCCGGTTTGTAATGCTTATCATCCAGGTTCAGCTCATTAATAACAGTTTTTACCACGCTTTTTGCGTCATCTGTATCATAAATGGTAAAATTGTTGGGATAGCCGATGCGATGAGCTTCGGCGCGGAGTATCCTTGCGAATACACTATGGAATGTGCCGATATATAAATTGCGGGCTTCATTGTTTCCGAGTATTTTCTCAACCCGCTCTTTCATCTCTTTGGCCGCTTTATTGGTAAAAGTCAGGGCAAGAATATTAAAAGCATCCACGCCATTGGCCATGAGGTGGGCAATACGGGTAGTAAGCACTTTCGTTTTGCCACTGCCCGCACCTGCCACGATCATCAAAGGGCCGTCAATATGCAATACGGCCTCTTTCTGCCGTTCATTCAGTTCCTTCAGGTAGTCCATCATGACCGCAAGTTACATGATAGCATCCAATGACCCGGATGCGGAATAATTGTGCTGTATAAAAACAGGATGCTGCGCTAAGAACCTCTCTGAGAGCCTCCTGTAAGCTTAGTATTCTTAGAAATAGCTTTTGTGCTTGCTTTTCCTTTGGCGGGAATCACCGGGTTGCTGCGCTGCTGTGAGCTTTTTTTATTATCCTTTTTCTTGTTGTTGTTCAGGAGTGACATAGGACACTATTTTTAAAATGTAATAAATTTCAGATTTAGTACAAATTTAGTGATCATCCCTGATTTTTATTCCCCTCAAAAAAAAATTCCACTGCCCGCCAAAAGACTCATATAAAAAATAAAAGAGCAATCCCGGACTGCTCTTTTATTCTTGTCAAACAACTCTTGCCTATTTTGGATATTTCTCTACTTTATTGCTGATGGGGTTTAACGAATGCAGGTATGCATAGATTGCTTTCAGGTCTTCGTCTTTCATTCCCGCCAGTTCACTTAGTGGCATCATAGTATTTTGTGTTCCGGGGTTGAAATTGTAATTTTTTTCTTCCCGGTATGGCGTGAATTTATTCAGGAATCGTTCTTCCGTCCAGGTGCCTATCCCGGTAGCTGAATCGGGCGTGATATTGGCAGAATTTACCTTAAACGTTCCTTCATTAAAAGTGTATCCTCCTGCATACATACGGCTAAGATCAGGGCCTTTCGGCGTCAACGGTGAATGACAGGTACCGCAATCGGCAAAAGTGGTGAGATAAGCTCCATACTTGAGCGGGTCGGTGGCAGGAGGCCGCACATTGCCGTCAATATTTTTTTGTAAAGCGGGGCCGGGATAGACCATGGCAATAGGGACCATCAATTGCCTTGGTGGCACTTTATTCTTGATGGGTTTTAGCGTACGGATATAGGCGATGATATCTAAAAGGTCTTCCTTGGCCATATGGTTAAAATTGGCATAGGGCATGAGCGGAAAAAGTGTATCCCCGTTTTTGCTTATACCCTGGGTAACGGCCCTCAAAATATCAGCATCGGTCCAGCTACCAATACCTGTTTCCTGGTCAGGAGTAATATTCCGGCCATAAATAATTCCCGGCAAACCGAATCTTTGATCAAATGAGGATCCGCCGCCACCTTCCGATCCGGGGATGACCGGGCCGGAAAATTTGGAAAAATCTCTTTTACTGTGGCAATGAACACAGGCCGCCACATGAACGGCGAGGTATTCACCCCTTTCTAAAACTTTTTTAAGGGAATCTTCTTTGTTGTTTGCAACAGGTTCTGTCTTGTTACTGTTGCAGGCAGAAAAATTGATGGCGGCAATGCTTGTAATAAGCAAAGCTGCCAGGGCTAAAAATTTTCTCATTTTGCTGGTGATTTTGATGGTAATAAAGTCAATCAGCTAAAGATTGGAAAATATTCCGGATAAACAATTAAATAGGGCAACAATTGACTTTTCTCAACTAAAAGAATGACCAACAACCAGAATCCTGCTGTCAGGGCGCATCTTTATAGTGAAAAGAGATCAGAACCAGGTCCCACGACCACAGGAGCCGATGCTTCAACCGTGGAATTCCCTTCATGCTTTCTGAGGAGCTTTCCTGGGCGTTCCTTCGGTATCGCTCCGGTACCGATCCGAGGTAAAAGCGCATTGACTAAGTGATGCTGCCCCCTCCCAGCACGATCTGGTGAGGAGTCCGCCGGAGCCTGGGCAAGACATAGCCAGCAGAAGGGCGGCCATGAAAAATATCTAAAGGGGCTCCGACTGGGCTTGCAAATTCTTTATCGGGAGTCGAAGCTTGTTTTCAACGCCCTGGAAAAGAGTACAAGGAAAGTAAAACCAGGGGATGCAGGAAGAAGGGTGCTGCGACGACCTGAACAAAATTCTATGCATTCGTATTTCCCTCCATGCTATCCACGTTCTCATTAATGACCTGTCCTGACAGCAGGGGCAGAGATGACCTGCTATGAAATTATTTTATTTACTTCCGTCCTTTCGTTTATAACCACTATAGCCGCTTTATAGCCTTTTTCGATTTTTCCCAGTTCCTTTTCCATTCCAAGAGCCCTGGCAGGGTAAAGGCTGCACATTCGCAATGCTTCATCCCATTCAATTCCGCAATGATCAATTAGGTTTTTAAGCGCTTTATTCATCGTCAATGCTGATCCGCTGAGAATGCCTGATGCTACATATTTAGCACCTTCCAGTTCATGAGGATAATAACCTTCCGTAGTTTCTGTTACCGCATCCGTGATCACAAACAATCTTTCCCGCATTACTTTTTTGGCTATTCTTATTGCCGCATAGTTTACGTGATAGCCATCAGGAATAATGCTTGCCATCACTTTACTATGGTCAAGGGCAGCGCCGGTCAATCCCGGTTCGCGATGCTGTAAAGGGCTCATGGCATTATATAAATGCGTAACCATCTTAATGCCGTTTGCAAAACCATTCATAGCTTCTTCATAGCTCGCATTGCTATGCCCTGCTGAAATAATAATATTATGCGAAAGAATAATATCCGTTATCTCTTTACTGCAAATTTCAGGGGCCAGCGTTATCATTTTAATGGCTCCTTTCCCGTAATTCAGTAATTCGGCAACCTGTTTTACAGAGGGTGAATGTATAAGCGATTCAATATGCGCCCCTCTTTTGACCGGGTTTATCCAGGGCCCTTCGATGTGCAGGCCCAAAATACCTTTACCTCCTTTGCTCCAATAATCTTTTACGGCATCAATGCATTTGTTAAACACCTCGTAGCTATTGGTAGCAACAGCAGGCAAACAAAAGGCTGCTCCTCCCTTATTACAATATTCATTCAGTTTAAATAATGAATCCGCCTCCGGGTAAACAGCCAGCAATTTTCCATAAGCGCCATATATCTGTAAGTCAATAAACGCGGGTGCCAGAAAATAACCGGGAAACTGTTCAATCGCCCGGCTTTCTTTCAATGATGAGGATGGGACCACACCGGCAATTATTCCTTTATCAATTATAACTGTATGATCTTTCAACCAGGTATCACCGGTAAAGATTCGGTCAGCAGAATATGCTTGTAGCCGGGGCAAGAGATAATTTGTTGTAAAAATAAGGGTTGTCAACCTTAGCAAGTTCCTGATTGGTATTGTGAAGGATATATTAAAGGCTGATAACCCTACGCCACTACAAAACGATACCCGATTCCCTTAATCGTAATAATTTCCAGGGCAGGGTCTTCCTTTAAATAACTGCGGAGTTTGGTGATATAGACATCGAGGTTGCGGGAATTGAAGAACGAATCATTGCCCCAGAGCAGGTTGAGAATATCTTTGCGATCAATGATCTTTTCCCTGTTCTCGTATAATATCTTGAGTAGTTCGCTTTCGCGGAATGAAAGTTTGCGGTCCTCCTTCCCCGAGCTGAGCACTTGCCGGTTGATTTGGAAATTGTATTTGCCAATAATCACATTCTCGCTACTGATCTTTTGAGAACCCCCGGATTTATTTTTCAACTGGCTTTGTATCCGAACGATCAGTTCTTCCATGCTGAATGGCTTACGGATATAATCATTCGCGCCAAGAGTGAATCCTTTTACCACGTCCTGCGTTTGTGTCTTTGCTGTAAGAAAAATAATAGGAACATCTTCATTAAGTTCCCTTATCTCATCGGCGATAGTAAAACCGTCTTTGTTGGGGAGCATAATATCCAGTACACAGATATCGGGAGCGGATTTTTTAAAAAGATCTGTCGCTTTGGCCCCATCGGCTTCCATGATCACTTCAAAGCCCCGGCTCTCCAGGCTTTCCTTAACTATTTTTCCCAGGAACAGTTCATCTTCGACATATAAAACTTTAATACTCATAGAAACTTCCTTTTTCGGATACTTCGCTTACTGTCAAACCTGGCTATCGGCACTTCCTTATAGGGGAACCTGGCTGTAAAAGTACTGCCATTTCCCGGTTCACTTTCCACGGAGACATAACCGTGGTGTCTTTTTATCACCTCTGACACGTAACTCAGCCCCAGCCCATATCCTTTAATATTATGCTTATCTCCTGTGGGCACGCGGAAAAATTTGTCAAATATCTTTTCCTTATAAGCAGGTGCAATACCTATCCCATTATCATGCACGCTGAACTCAAGAAATTCGGGTTGGGATATTATCCGGACATCAATTACCGGGTTTTCCCGGCTATACTTTAATGCATTATCCAGCAGGTTATAAATAACGCTTGTAATATGCAGCTTATCCGCCTCTACCATGAAATTATCCCCTTCTGTGTGCAGTTTTACCTTCGCACGGTATTTTTCAAACTGCAATCGCATGCTGCTCATGACTTCTTCTGCAAGTTGTTTGCAGTCAAATTGTTCTTTCTTCAGCTCTATCTCCTTTTTCTCAAACATGGAAAGCTTCAATACTTTATCAACCAGTAAACTTAAGCGCTGCAATTCATTCTGCGAAATATCAAGATACTCTTTGGTTCGCTGAGGGTCATGAATGGCATTGAAATTTTGCAGCGCTTCTATGGCCACGCCGACGGTGGCTATAGGGGTTTTTAATTCATGAGTAATATTACTGATAAAATCATTTTTTAACTCTGCCAGCCGTCGCTGCCTTACCAGGTTTCGGTACAACACTACAAAGGATACTATGGTAATGCCTACCAGGAAGAGTGAAAACAATAGGGGTAATGTTAGTCTTTTTAAAAGATAGCTCATTTCATTCTCCAGGGAAAGCCGGTAAACCAAAGGTTTTGCAAACCCGATCGTCACTTCATTCGGGCCCTGTGAATTAGTATGGCTGCTGTCTAACCTGCTTACCGCAAAAGAGAGGCTATTCATTTTATTTTCTTTCAGTTTTGCGGAATAAGCATTGGTAATTTCCTTTATAGTGACAGAATCTTTCAGTGTGAGTGAATCCACATTATATAAAAAACGGACGATGCCATTTCTCTGCATTTCTGACGGGATCTTTTGTTCGAATAAATTTTCAGGTGGAATACCCTGGTCATGTTTTTCTATAAAAATTCCGTCAGACGTATTTATTGATACTGAATCGGGTTTTCCTTTCTGCCCCTTTTTGTGCCCGTAATTTATAGTTATCATTCTGTCCCCGCTCTTTTCTCCATTCATTTGTACCTGGCGGATCATCCCGGGATCATGCAAAGAATCGGAGGTAATATCCAGGGTCTCCATTCTGCTTCCAAAAGCTCCGCCATGAATTCGCTTTAAAGAATCGTAGTAAAGTTTTCTTGCAAAAGCTTCATTTCCGGAAATAATAAAAGCCTTGCTTATTCCACTATCACCCGCCTCTCTCATTTTTTCCTCAAGCAGGTTCATGATTGTAATCGGCATTTCTTTTCCTTTCCGAAAAATTGAATCCGGCAGGCCTTTTTTCCTTCCCGGCCTCACTACTACATTGGCTTTTGCCGGCATGGCTAATGAGTCTAGCTGGATGTTTACCTTTTCCAGTTTTAATTTATATGATTGGAGTTTTAAGATAGTCTCCCGAAAATCAACATTGGTCTTTATTTCGAGGTTTTGCTTCTCCCGGTCATAGTTATTCCTGAGCCAATAACCCTGGAACCCGGTAATGCCCAGGATAGTGATCCCCATTAATACTGCCATCCAGCGGAGTTTTTTCATACTTGTTGATTCCGGTACAAATGTACCTCACTGTTTGGTGCTTTTTTGGCGCCTTTAACCTTTATTAACCTTAATGAAAGGTGGCTTAACTTATCTTACCCGGCTGCTATTTTAGCTTTGATACAAATTAAACAATTATGAAGAAAATACTGATTGCCGGCTGCACATTTTTGACTGTAACTTTTGTACAAGCTCAGCAAAAACAAGGCAAGGTTACTTATGAGCGTGTCATGCAGATGCAGATTCATATTAGCGGCGATAACGAAGCTCTCCAGAATATGCTTCCCAAAACGAGAACAGACAATTTCGAACTGGTCTTCGGCAATAATCAATCATTATGGAAACAGGCTGAAAAGGAAATGGAAGATGACGGCGGAGGTCTTAATAATTCCGGCTTACAAATAAAGATGATCGGCACGGGGACTGACGATGTATTATATGACAATTTTGATACCCGTAAAAAAACAGAACAACGGGAAATGTTTGACAAAAAATTTATTATTGATGACAGCATCAGTCAGTTGAAATGGAAGATGACCGGGGAAACCAAAATGATTTTAAATCATAATTGTATGAAGGCGACAACCACACAGGTCACTAAGCGGATGCAAATGAATATGAACAACGGGGTAGCGGAAAGAAAAGAAGTGGAGGATACTTCTGCTGTTATTGCCTGGTTCGCCAGCGACATTCCTGTCTCTGCAGGGCCGGCAGAGTACCAGGGACAACTTCCCGGTTTAATTCTGGAAATGGACATTTCAAATGGCCGGCAAACATATAAAGCCACCAGTATCTCCGAAAAAGCCGACCTGGCTTTAATAAAGGAACCCACAGGTAAAAAACATTATACCCGGGAAGAGTTCCGTACAGAAGTTTCTAAAATGATGGATGAGATGCAAAAGAATAATGGAGGCTCCGGTACCAGGTTCAGGTTTAGTAACTAGAGTTATCACCAAATGTTGCCAACTGTAATAAGTAACGGCTATATCTTAGGGAAGAATATATTAAAGCTGACAACATTATACCACCACCGCCTGCTTATTTTGTAAAACTTAGTATTTAATCGGACAAATAGCCTCAGTTGAAAAGGGGTGACGGCGTCTTAGTGCAGCGGTATCATTGCCCTTGCATATCGTGAAGCAAGCAGGAATCTTTCCTCTGTTTCCTCCCGTGCAGTCCATCCCTGCTTTTAGGTCGCTTTAGCCACTAGTGTCTTGCCCCTCATCTGCGAAATACGAGAGCCCCTTTGAATTTGCCTGTTATGCTACCAGGATTGGCATGTGCTGTTCTATAATTTATGATGAATTTCAAAGATCGAAGCTGTCGCTGCCAGGGAGAGGGTTTCCGGGTTCGCTCTTCCCGGTAATCCCGAGCGAAAACTCCTTCGGCAGTGACGGAACAAATGTAATACCCATCCCGGGCCGTTTGCCCGAAAATGGGACGGGGTCCTCCGGAACCTGGGACGGAGTATCTCTATTCCCGGGACGAACGTCCATTTCTCCTCGAATTTACCTCTTTGCCTCCTCGATGGAGCCTCGATGGGGCCTCTTTGCCTCCTCGAAATTCGAGGAGAAACAAGGTGAAATCAAGGTAGAATCGAGGAGGCAAAGAGGTAGCAAAGAGGCTTTTACGCTGTAACTAATTGACCGGATATTGTTATGCTGACGCGGGAGGCATGACCACTACCTGCCGGGGAATGAAGAAAATTGATGTAGCGGCAGGGAAATGATGACTCAAAAAAAGCACTTTTATAAAAAAATATATTTTCTGCGAAGCACCCCGTACCAGTACGGTTTACTATTTACAGGAAGATATCAAAGGTCAAAATTGTACGATTGGTTTAAACTTACCTGGCAGTGCCCGTAAGATTGAGTTCTGACTATTACAGCTTATTATATTTATTCCTGTATTCAACAGGAGTTAGTCCTGTAATTTTTTTGAATGTAGACCTGAATGCTTTGGTATCGGTATATCCAACATCAAACATTACTTCGTTGATATTTTTTCTGCTCGATTCAAAGCTTCGTTTGGCTGCTTCCATTTTTACCCGCTGAATATATTCAACAACCGTATTGCTGGTAGCTTTTTTAAAGCGGCGTTCAAAACTTCTCCGGCCCATGGCAAATGTATCTGCCAACTGATCAACTGTAATCTTTTCCTGGAAATTTTGTTCAATAAAGTCCTGTGCTTTTTTGATGGCATCATCTTCGTGCTCCCGCTGGCCTTTAAACATGATGAATGATGATTGGCTATTTCGTGCAATGTCAATGGCAAAAAATTTGGAGGCTTTGATAGCGGTTTCGCGGTTAGTATATTTTTCAACTAAATATAAAAGTAAATTCCAGTATGAGTTGGCTCCCCCACTCGAATACAAACCATTTTCTTCGGTAATGATACTGCCATCAACAAGCTCGACATCGGGAAACATATTTCTGAACTGGTTGGCCGAATTCCAGTGTGTAGAACATTTCTTACCATCCAGCAATCCTGTTGATGCCAGTAAGAATGCCCCTATGCAAAGAGAAGCTACCTCGGCGCCATTTTTATATTGGTCAATGATCCAGGGAATAAGTTCTTTATTTAACTCCAGTGCTTTGTTCATATCCCCGCTCAAAGCAGGTATAAAAACAAGATCTGTTTTTTTTATATCCTGCAACAGCATATCAGTATGAACAGAGAATAAACTGTTTTCCAGTTTTATTTCTTTTGAAAGACCCACTAACTGAACTTTAAATAGCGCGGGTTTTCCTTCCGCCTCCAAAAACTGGTTGACCGCCACAAACATATACCGGGGATCAGCAATAGCTTCTACTACGGCCGTTTCGGGAACCAATATTGATACATGTTTCATGTAATAAAGATAAATAAGTTAGCTGTCGTAATCAACCCCTTGAATTGACGTTTTTACCGCCCTTTAATCAGCGATTATGACTGTATGTTTGTGTTGTCCTGTAAAAACAGTGATTATGGAAACATATCATTTTGAAAAAGATATTAGCGTCATTTGTGTAACAGCTCCATCATTCCCGGAAGGAATTTCAGAAGTCTATCATCAATTACATTCAGTGCTTCCTTCAATGGAGGGGAGGAATTTTTTTGGTATCTCTTATCCCAACCGGGAAGGTGCTATCATTTACAAAGCCGCTGCTGAAGAAGCCTTCGAAGGAGAGGCTGAAAAACAGGGTTGTGAAATTTTTACCATTAATAAGGGAAGCTTTACAAGCAAAACATTAATTGATTGGCGAAAGGATGAAACAATAATTGGCCGGACATTCCGTGAATTATTATCCGACCCGTGTATTGATAAAAATGGTTATTGCCTCGAAGTGTATAACGGCAAGAATGAGGTGAAGTGCATGGTAAGGCTGGATGCGTCGAAAGTATAATGCAGTATCAAAATAATACTCACTAAAAATTCCATAAGAATAAAACAAGTCCATGACGCAGATTAATTCATACCTGACATTCAGCGGCAATTGCCGTGAAGCCATGACATTCTATAAAAAATGCCTGGGAGGGGAACTAATACTTCAGACAATCGGCGAATCGCCTTTATCTGATAAAATGCCACCGCAAATGAAAGAGTGTATTGTACATTCTACTCTTACAAAAGACACTTTGGTATTGATGGGATCTGATATGGTAAGCGAGGATGGCCTTACAAAAGGCAATTCGGTCTCCCTGATGCTTAATTGCAGCAGTGAAGAAGAAATAAGAACGTTCTATGAAAAACTCTCCGCAGGAGGCAAGGCTACCTACCCGGTGCAAAATAGCTTCTGGGGAGCGTTATTTGGCGATCTTACCGATAAATATGGCAATCATTGGTTGCTTCATTACGATAAAAATCAAAAAACGAATTAACCTGGTTGTTAATTAAAACAAAACTAAAATGAATATCTTAATGACTATTTTACTTGTATTGGCAGGTATAATCGTCCTCCTGTTGCTTATTGCGTTATTAAGTAAAAAAGATTTTAGCATTGAAAAGCAAATAACCATCCATAAACCAAAACAGCAGGTATTTGATTACCTGAAAATCATCCGTAACCAGGAACGCTACAGCGTCTGGGTAATGAAAGATCCTCATATAAAAATTGTTTATACGGGCACAGATGGAACAGTTGGATTCAAATCAGCCTGGGAAAGCGACAATAAGAATGTAGGTATCGGCGAACAGGAAATAATAAAGATGACAGGCGGGGAAAGCATGGAGGTAGAAATACGTTTCAAAAAACCCTTTGAAGGAGTCAGTTATGCACTTACAACGGTAGCCTCATCTGGCGAGGCACAAACAATAGTAACCAACCGGTATTATGGAAAAACCAGGTTTCCCGTGAATATCATGCACTTTATGATGGATAAATTCTTGTCAAAGGATATGCAAACAAACCTGGAAAACCTGAAGAATAACCTGGAAAAATAATCATTCGTTTTTATTTCAACCCAACCATTATGCAAGCAATAAATAAAGCTACCCCGGTAAAAAATGTCGACGAATACATCAAGACGCTTCCGGCAAAAGTGCGCAACACATTTGAGAAAGTTCGCCAGGCAATAAAAGACGCCGCCCCTGAAGCCGAGGAAGTAATAAGTTACCGGATGCCTGCCTACAAGTACAACGGGATGCTCGTATATTTTGCAGCATGGAAAAACCATATTGGGTTTTATCCTACGGGAAGAGGAGTTGAAGCGTTTAAAAAAGAATTAGCCGCTTATGACGGAGCAAAAGGCACTGTAAAATTTCCACTCGATAAGCCAATACCGTTTGACTTAATAACTAAAATTGTAAAATTCAGGATGATGGAGAATAAAAAAAAGTCTGACACTAAAAAGGGAAACGGACCCGCAACAAAAAAAGGAACGGCAAAATATTAGTAAAATTCATAACAACTTAAATAATAAAAAATGAAAACAGTTAATCCTTATTTGAATTTCCCGGGTAATACCGAAGAGGCCTTTAATTTTTATAAATCAGTATTCGGCGGTGAATTTATTACCCTGCAACGTTTCAAAGACACTCCCGAAGCTGACAGGGTCCCGCAAAATTTAAAAGAAAAAATAATGCATATTTCTTTACCCATCGGGAAAGGAAACGTTCTTATGGCTACTGACGCCCTGGAATCTATGGGTCATAAAGTATCCGCAGGAACTAATTTTCATTTGTCCATTAATGCAGACAGTGAAGAGGAAACAAAAAAACTATTCACTGCATTATCTGCCGGGGGTAAAGTAACCATGCCATTAGATAAAATGTTCTGGGGCGCTTATTTCGGAATGTGCACCGATAAGTTCGGCATTCAGTGGATGGTAAGTTATGATCAAAACAATTAAACAATGAACAGCTATCCTGATGATAGAAGTTTTTAAAACCG
>JAUZOA010000023.1 GCA_030706685.1 Bacteroidota bacterium | reverse complement strand
CAATGAAACAGTTAGTAAAATGATCAGCAGGGAAAGAGCCGGCTTTTTTTGCATGTACTGTTTATTACAATATTATTTATTGAACTTTTGACGTTAAAAAGATCTTTATTCTTTGCCTTCGGGAATTTATTTTCACCCGGGATCTTTACCGGGGTCATGTCATAAGCAGTTCATTCCGTTTCAAATGTTATCCATCAACAAATGAAAAGACAGGTGTATGTTTTATACTGGTAGTTGTACTAAAAATTTATTTCCTGCGCTGAGATTATTGATCAATAAAAAATTTAATTTATTTCGTTACTGCCACTTAAAGGGCAGGAACCAGTCTTTCGCCATCAGCTTGGCTCTTGCCTGGCTGGCGGCTCCGGCAGATAGCCCGGATTTGATCAGCTTATTATAAATTTTATCTGCAATAAAACCCGGGTCGTTTCTTCTTATAGCTACTCTCAGCAGGTCGGGCCAGCGTTCACCTTCATAAGCCAGTTCCAGCGCATCTTCATCCACGATCATGTTTTCTACATTGGTAACACTATCAGTTGTGGGCAAGGTGACTACTTTTAAATTAGCTCTCCCCCGTATGCCCTGGTTCCTGTACCAGGTGTTTCTATAAGGGGGCGCATCTCCTACACGGGCATCAAAGTCGTAGGGATAAGGAAGAAAAGTTTGTTGTATATTGGTTACATCCCTTCCGTTTGTACCGCCCGGGATCGGGTCATAGGTAAATCCGATTCCCCTGTTTACAAGAGCATAAGCAACCCTGTATTTCCCTGCCCTGTTTGCAGCTTCAGCATAATGTAAGTGCAATGTTGCCGCACGGGTTAAAAACCATTTTCCCTGTTCAGCGAGAACATTGATTGGCTGGTAATCCGGGTATGGAGTCAGGTAATTATAAATAAATTTCATAATAACGGGCTGGCCGTTAATATACCTGTAGGTAAAAACTCCCCGGGAATCAAATGGAAAATTATCACCGAATACTACCGGGGCCGTTGCGGTGCCTGCAGTAAACGTAAATACCTGTGTTTGGCTGTTCCAATTATCCATGGCCTGTTGTGAAGGCTTTACCAGGTAACTGCCGCCACTAATAGAAAAAAGGTCAACAAAAGGGTCTTTCGGCGCGAAGTTTCTGTCAAAAGGCAGCACCCATATCATTTCCCAGTTAAATTCATTATCGGTAAAAGGACGTTCAAATAAGTATCTCCATCCATTGGTATAAATAAGTGAGCTGAAATCCTGGGGTCTTGTATAGGTAATGCCGGCATTCCCAAAGCTGGATACCCGGTATTGATTATACCAGAGTTCGGAATTTCCTACAGGACCGTTAATCTCCATAACATTTTTAAAGCGCATGGCGGCTTTATCATATTGTCCCTGCCATAAATAAAGATCACCCAGCAATATATTTTTATTAATAAAGAACTTTGAAGTAGGGTACCCGTCGACGACAGTTTGCAAATTGGTACCCGCGGGATAATTATCAAAAAAAGGCAGGGCTTCTGTAAATCTTACCAGGGAATCAATAAGCTGGCTAAGCGGAAACATAGGAAATTTGGAAGGATCATGAAGATCGCTTACCTGCGCTAAGGGATCTGTTACATAAGGTATATTGCCGAAATGAATACCCAATTGCAAATACAACCATGAGCGGAGAGCCCCGATATCTGAATAACGCTGGCTATATTCATCCGCTTTCAGCTTATTTTGCTGAACCATAATGGTAAAATTTTTCAGCGCATCATTGCAGTTGAGAATTACATCATAAAATGGTTGCGGGTTAATATAAGGATTGTTGGCGGTTACAGTGTGTTCGCTAAGCTGCCGGAGATACTGATCAGAATTAAAAGTGATATCCATCAGGTCGCCCCTGAGCTCGTTCCAGAGCATATACTGTTTTGCAAGGTTCATCACCTTGCCATAAATACCTATGACAGCGGCATCCGCGTCATATACATTCCGGTATGCCTGGCTCTGATCTACCGCCGACTGTGGCTTAACATCCAGTATTTTCTTACAGGAAGCCACCGCCACGATAACTACTAACCAACCCAGCAGGCCTATAAAATTCCGGGAAGTTTGTCCGTAAGAATTCCTTTTGAGCAATTTCATTTCTATGATAACTTTTAAAGTAAATAAATTATTATAACCCGATCCTCAACCCAAGCTGAACCGATCTGACCTGGGGCTCCAGCGTATTATCAATACCTTGCCCGAATATGCTTTCACTGGCGCTGAATTCGGGGTCAAATCCTTTATACTTTGTAAGGGTAAAAAGATTATTACCGGTAACATATATTACAGCGTATTTAAACGAGCCTTGTTTAAACGGAAGGTTATAAGACAGTGTCATTGTACGCAGGCGCAGGTATGAGCCATCGTCTATCCACCTGTCAGAAAAACGGCTGTTTCCCATGGGGTCGCCCCATGTCGCTTTGGGGATATTGGTAGCGTCTCCGTTTGTTCTCCACCTGTTAATGACAGCCGTAGTTTGATTGTAGTACCCCGATTCTGCCTCTAACTGGTTCCTGGTATAATTATAAATATCATTTCCCTGCGAAAATGTAAATAACATATCCAGGGAAAAACGCTTATATCCCAGCTTGCTTGTTATAGCGCCAAAAAAATCGGGATTGGGATTGCCGATTACCTGCCTGTCATTTTCGTCAATAACATGGTCACCGTTTACATCTACGAAACGAATATCACCGCCTTTAAAAGGCGTCAGCGTACCATCCGGCTTTCTTAATGAAAGATTTTCCTGGGCAGCCACATTATCGGAAATAAATACGCCACTGGTTTTATATCCATAGAAAAGATTCGGCGCCCCGGATGCCTGTGTAATAAAAGTTGCTCCTGCGAAAGAAGTAATAACCCGGTCAACAGGCAGACGATCAACCCTGGAAATTGACCGGGCGATATTAAATCCCATATCCCATTTGATTGCTTTGTTGATGATACGGCCATTGACAGAGGCTTCAATACCCTTTGTCGTCATCGCCCCTGAATTCGTAATCGTAAACGAAGACCCGGATGCTACCGGTACAGATTCATAAACAAGCATTTTATCCGTTTTATCCCGGTAGGTGTCAAAAGTCAGGTTAAGTCTTTCATTTAAAACACTGATATCTAATCCTACGTTGAGTTTACGAACTTCTTCCCACTGAAGCTGGTCGTTTCCAAAGCCTGCCCTTACCAACCCCTGCAATCCAAGGAAATTTTGAGAGATATAGGTCTGGCGCGCGGTATAATTCCCAATATCATCATTACCGGACAACCCATAGGAAGCTCTTAACTTTAATATATCGAGGTGCTTGTTCTTTACAAATTTTTCGGAAGAAATCAACCATGCGGCGGCCAAAGAGGGAAGAATAGCATATTTATCAGGGCCAATGCTCAACGCATCCGGGATATTTGTTCCAAACCGGGATGAGCCATCCATTGCCATATTAAAGGATACAAAATATTTATCGAAGCAGCTATAATCAGCATTCAAATAGGTGTTGAGCCAACTGGATTCACCAATGGATCCGCCTATCTGCCTCAAAGCGTTTGAACCAAACTGAACACTGATCAACTGATCAATAGGAGAATTAAACCCTAACCCGAAATCCTGTTCAGCCTTGCCTTTGAGATACCTGAACCCAACGCTTGCAGAAAGGTCATGTATATTACGGAACCGCCTGCTGTAAGTCAATCTCGTATCATTATACAGGGAAAAAAATGTTTTTACCATGGATCCGGAACGGCTTGTCGCGATATCTGTACTTAATGTATCGGTGGTAACACCTTTACCGGGTATAAAAAAATTCTCCCTTGTCTTGTCATAGATCACTCCCACAGTTGTAGCAACGGCGAGTGATTTTACTACCTGGTAATTAAACCCGATTGAACCAAGGAAACGATAGCTCCGGCTATGCCCGGATGCATTATCGGTCAATACCAAAGGATTGCTTACATTAAATGTATCCCTGCCGGCTAAAGTCGGTGATTCAATCCCGCTTGACGACACTTCTTTGAAACGCAACAAAGGTGATTTTACCAATGCCAGGAATATCGGGTTGGTTTTCGATGCGGTACCCTGGTCTCTCAGGTTTTGCTCATTAAAGGTGAAACTTAAATCCGTTGTCGCTGTCAGCCTCTTGCTAAGATTTAAATCCCCGTTAAACCGCATATTGTAACGGGTAAGATCGGTGCTTTTTACAGATGCTTCATTGTTCATAAAGCCAAGTGAAAGCGCATACTTGGCAATATTGTCCCCGCCCGTAACCTTTAAGTATATATTCTTTGTATGACTATTATGAAAGACAAGATTTTGCCAGTCGGTATTATTGTGATAGCGAAAATAATCGGCATTGGCTTTATCATCATTCATATAAGGTTGTGCCTGTATCTGGGCATCGGTCAATCCCTGTGATTGTAAGATCTCCGACAAATAGACCCGGTACCCGGCCGCATCCAGTAATGGCAATTCAGCAGGTTTGAAGTTGATACCGCCATATACAGCAAAATCAATTTTGGTTCCCAATTCCCTGGCTCTTGCGGTAGTAATGATGATCACCCCGTTGGCCCCTTTGGTTCCATAAGTAGATGATCCGTCTTTTATTACGGTGATATTGTCAATATCCCTTGGGTCAATGCTGGATAAAGGGTCGGTATAATGACCTGCAATCAAACCGCCATAATCTGCGTTGTCAAAAATAATTCCATCTACGATAATAAGAGGTTGGTTGGTGGCATATAGAGAATTTATTCCCCGCAAAAACAGGGTAGCCCCGATGTTGGGCGTGCCGGAACGTCTTATTGCATTTAAACCAACCACCCTGCCCTGAAGATAAGAGGAGGGCGTTTCAGTTACCTTTCCCCAGTTGCCATCTGTTTGTACAGAAACAGCGGCAAAAGGGTCCTGGTTTTTCATCACAGTTCCCATGGGTAAATTGGCAAGATCATAAAAGGAAGTATAAGTGTCTTCATATAAACCCGCTGTAACATGGTTATTCCCTTTTAAAGCGATTTGCTTCGATTGGTACCCCTCTCCTTCCAGGAGAACATATACATCCGGCGAAGGAACATCCAGGGTAAACGCGCCCATACTATCCGTAATAGCAGCCGAATAATCTTTATACGTAACCCTTATACCGCGCAGGGCCTTGCCGGTAGCCGCGTCTTTAATGACCCCGGATACATTAAAACCGGCGGGGTTTTGTTTCGTTGTTATAGTTATGGAGGAATCTTTCTGGGCCTCTGCAGTAACACATACCCCAAGAACTAATAACCCTGTTAATATTTTAGATAGCTGCATGTTAGTTAAAGTTGATCTTAATTAAAACTTATGGTACGGGAACAATTCGTAAATAATCCAAAACAATAGGGCCTGTGCCTGTTGAACCAAGAGTGGCCCCTTCCGAAATTAACCTGAACTCCAGTGTTCCATACAACGTGGACGTGCATGTTCCTAAAAGCACTTCATTATATGCGCCCACAGCGGTTTTCAATGGCACAGCATGATTCAAAGATGCCGGTGTGGTAGCCAGGGCGGTATAGGTGGACGGGGGCGTAAAATAATTAACCCCTATCTTTTGAAATACAGCACCGGTTTGAAAATCATTAACCGCAAAAGCATATACATTATAGGTCATGGATGGCATATCTCTTAACTGGTAATAAGAATAGTAACTGGTTACTCCATGGCCGCTCACCAGGATATCTGTATAGTTCTGGTTAGTAACAGGATTAAACCTGACACGATAACTGGTATTGGATGTCTTGTCGGACAGAAACCCCGAAGGATTTTCGCCCTGTATGAAAATTTGTTTAAACTTAGAAGCGGTAGTAACATTTGACGAACTCAAAACATACACAATTCCATTGCTCACTTTTATCGTGCTTGTAATTAAAGAGCTATTAATGGGAATCGTTATTCCAAACTTTGAAACTAAAGCGGCCGGAAGAGAGGCGGCTGTGGGATACAAACTATCTATCAACAGGTCTTTAACAATATTCCATTTATCCAGGCTGTCGGTACTGGTAGTGCTGCCCGTATTAAAATAAGGTTTTAAAGAATCAGCCTTTAGCGTAAAGCCCGCATTGGCAATAACAAAATAAGTGTATTGCCTGTTTTCCTTACGTGTATCGTATACCCTTTCATTAAACGTATTCTTGATCACAATGCCGGTACCGGGATGATAAATCGGTAAGCCGGTGGTAGAACTGATACTGTCAATTACTGCGGTGGAAGGATCAAAAGACTGGAAATTTAATCCGGTAATAAAACTGTTTTGCGTGTACTGGGGCGTGTTGGAATTGATATAATCCCATAAATTGGGAAGCACTGAAATATATTTATCCATACTATGGACTACGCCATTTTTCACATACCTGTCGGCGCTGGTGATAGTAGCATCTTCAAATTTATTGCCCAGGAAATTATTGTACTTTCCGTTCAGCATCCCTATACGTTTTACTGTTTGTGCATCCCTGGTAAAGTACAACCCGTTCGAAATATGATTCAGGATAAAACTTCTCAACTTAGTCATATCATTAAGAATGGAAGGGTCCAGGGCAGCCAGCGCATCATTGGATGGGGCCCATACTGTATAATTCCTGGGCGACTTCAACACGCTGTCTAATCCTGCCTGGGTCACAAGCGCTGAAAACCGTCGCAGGTTCAGGTCATTTGAAATCGCCGTGTAAAGGTCCTGCGTCAGATCCTGTTTATTAATGGCTGTATGGTAATCCCATTTTCTGCAACTACTGGTAATGATGGTGAAAAAAACGATCACCAGGAAGTATTCTTTTTTAAAACGCATTATCTTATTATTTGTAAATACCTGTAAATTCTATTAAAAATTCACGAATGCTCCATTGGTACCCATACGCGGCAAGTACTGACTTGGCCAATCCACCGGTATAAAATGTATCATATCCAAAAAATTAGATGGGTTACCGGTTCCCGCTGCCGGCTGTACATCAAAGCGGACGATATGCCGGTCCGTAGTGCTTACATCCACTGAGCCCACAAATTTTCCTGACATGAACTGGTAAGCAGTTGAATTCGCTATCCGGGATGAATCGGAATATTTTTTCCAGCCCAGGGCCAGGAGTTCACCATCAGTACCAAGTGGCCGCTGAATACAAAAATTAAATTGTCTTGATGTGGGTATCCCGTCAAAGGATACCTGTACCGGGCAATTAGATCCGCCTGTCGGCGTACTGCTGGTGAGCGTTCCTGATCCTTTGGCCGCCCGGTAACAAATCCAGATATTATATTTTCCTTTCACTAATAAAGGAGTCCTGAATTCAATCCAATGGTGGCGGCTGGTGGTACCCATGGGTACAGTCAGATGATCACCATAATAAGTAGGGAAACTAGTGCTGGTAGGCCCGTCGCCGGAATAAGTCATAACGTTTACCGGGTTATCCCAGTTAAAATCCTTTAAAGTACCGTATGCAAAATCAAGTGATGCTCCTGCTCTCCTGAAAATAGCAGGTAATTTCCTGACTTCCGGAAAATCGGCGACATCCCAATAAACAGGGAATGGAACGCGTACTTTAGGACGAAAATGACCCAATGCAGTATGCAATACACCGGTAGTGGTGGAAACATCACTTGTTGCCCTGTCCAGTTTGATCCCCGGTTCATGCACTCCATTAAAATCAAGATCGTTGATCAATACATCTTCTCCCGAAAGTTTTGACGAAAGCACTTCAAGAGGTTGCAAGGTAAAATGAGAACTGGCGGAAGCGATATCAGCAAGATACCTCGCATCCGGGATGATATGATACGCTACATAAATATGCATGCTGTCTAACGGGTTCAGGGGGTTGCCTGTTGTACATAATTTTGCAAACAAAGCATTGTAACTGGTAAACCCGGAATCTGCAAGCGCCTGGTTGGTTTCGGCCAGAACGGTGAACCATCTTTTGGGGGTAGAGGTACTAATTGTATTGATAGTATCATAAAATCCTGTAGCCACCAGGGCCTGTTTAAAGACAGATAAATTGGGATTCTCTGAAATTAATTGTGCGCTCGATTTTGAAGCCGGTTTTAATACATGATCCAGCGCGTGAATATATCCATTGCCTGTCCTGATATTTCCCTGGGTGATTAAAGCCTGCCGGTTGATCGTGATGCTGGAAACGCCATTTATGTTGGTCACGCCTGCTACAAGATATTGTCCATACATGGTTACAGTAGGCAATTTCCCGTCTTTGAATGTATTGGTGGCAAGCGTATCCTGGATCAGGTGGAGCGTGACAATATCCTTTGCTTCCGCTACTGAAAAATCATTGACCGACGCTTTATTCACATCCGTCAAATAGGTATGCACTGCATCGTTTGTCGGAGAAAATAAAGTATAAGCACCGTAGGCTGTTAAATAGCCTGCATATCCTGATTTGTCAACTATTTTGGCCCATTCCGAGAACTGGTCCGGCTTGCTCTGCAAATAAGGATATATGTTCACATCGGAAGTGGTCTGCGTATCAATATTTACTTTATGACAACTGCTGAAATAGCCAAAACCTATTATGCTCAGGGCTATAAAAGCAATTCTTGTGGTATCTTTTTTCATAAAAGTATTTATTTATAAAATGGATTTTGTACCAATTGTTTATCGGTCTGCAATTCATAATAATAAATAGGGAAATAATGGCTGTTCTTATCCTGGAATTTAGCAATAGCCGCTTGTTGCCTGTCCGGTGGCACTGTATTGGCAACCATCTGCAATAAAATATTTAATCGCTGGTAATTATTACGTCGCGCGTTTCTTAAAAGATCGTACCAGCGTTTACCTTCAAAGGCAAATTCCCTGGCTCTTTCGGCCAAAATAAAATCGGCTACACCGTCTTTATCCGACGCGTTGGGGTTGAGATTGGTGATGGCTAAAGCCGATGCGCGATTCCTGATCCTTGTAACGAGGTCCAGGGCCTCCTGGCCATTACCCAGTTGGTTGGTAGCTTCGGCTTTCATCAAAAGAATATCCGCGTACCGGTATACAAACCAGTGCGCATAATATTGTGTGGAAGCCCTTTGTGTTCTGTTGTCATTGCTCAACCCGCTATACTTCCAGATCATATTGTCTGTAGAACGTGCGGAAGCCCCGTCGCCCCGTATATCTACATTAAGCGGGTTGACAAAATCCAGCGAAAAAAGATCAGTCAATACAGTAGGGTTAGCACTGAGGTGCCGGTTAGTGGCCGCTAATAGGGGATAAAATGTGTTTTGCCGCTGGTTATCAAATTGAAATTCAAAAATACTTTCATTTGAATTTCCATTAACATAGAGGGTATTGAACCAGGTTGTCGAACTGGATCCGTCTATTAATCCAAATTGGTTGGAATTAATAATTTTATTACATGCAGCAACACACTCTGTATATTTTTCCATCCATAAATAAACATCCGCCTGTATGGCATTGATAGTGTATTTCGTTATTTTCCCTTTATCGGAAGCCCGGTCGCCAAAGGAATAAACAGCGTAAGGCTCGGCTTCATTAAGATCTTTTACGATTTGTGTAAGTACAGAATCCTTTGATGTTTTGGGTATTTGCTCAATATCTTTATCGCTGGATGTTGATTTTATTTTCAGGGGTACATCGCCAAAACTCCTGACCAGGTAAAAATACATCAGCGCCCTTAATGTTTTTACTTCAGCGATGCTCTCATTCAATGCATCCTGTGTAAAAGTCTGGTCCCTGTCCAATACCAATGGGGCGAAGTCTATCACTGTATTACAATAATTGATCGTCTGGTATACCGATCGCCAGTTCGTTATACTATTAGTGGGAAGAATATTCACGTTCATGATATCCAGTTCCTCGTTAATAGTAGAAGTAGTGGAAGCGAGCATATCAGCTCTTAGCTCACCCCATAAAAAAAGCATTTCTGCCAGGGACCTGCTCCCATTCGGAGAGCCAAGAAGCGAAGCATAACAGCCCGTCACGGAAGCTTGCACCTGCTCTTTGGTTTGCCAGTAGGCAGCGCCTGTAATACCATCAGGCGGCTGAAGATTAAGCCATTTTTTACAGGATACACCCGATACCAGGAGCAGTATCAACGCGATTCTTATAATTATTTTCTTACTCATTTTTACACAATTAGTTTTTCTTAAAAAGATGCTGTTAACCCGATCGTAAAAGTTTTTGCAGGAGGTGTAAATGACTGATCCGTCGCCACCCTGAACGGGTCTGTTCCTGTTACAGATACTTCGGGGTCCTGGCCGGTATAATTCGTCCAGGTAAATATGTTCTCCAGTGTGATATAACCGCTCAGGTTTTTTAATTTTAGCCTGTCTGATATTTTCTTGGGAGCCGTATACCGTAAGGTGACTGTCCGGAAACGGAGAAATGATGCGTCTTCCACATAACGATCCGACCCAAGGAAGTTATACCCGCTCCTGTATAAAGCCCGCGGTATATCAGTAACATCACCTTCTTTGCGCCATCTTCTTAATACGGCTGTACTCTGGTTATCGAAGCCATACATATTGGTCGTATTCATTTGAGTGCCATTAATCACGTCATATTTATAACGGTAATTAAAGAAGGCCGTAAGTTTCCATTGACTTTTATAAGAAACAGAAGCGCCAAAGCCACCTGTAAATTTGGGATTACTGTTGCCCAGGTACACCACATCCTGGTAATTAATATTACCATCATGATTGATGTCTTCGTACATGGCATCACCAGGCTGAAAAGTATAGCCAATGCTGGGATAATTAAACTTCATATAGACCGCTTGCCCGTTAGGCCCGATAATAGGTTTGCCTTTCTCATCCGTAGCAATAGTTGAGGCCAGGTCCTTATATACCCCTTTATATTTATATCCATAAAAAGATCCAAAGGGGTTATTGACCTTCAGGAAAGTAGCATACTGGCCATTTGTCGTTACATCTCCTTTTGAAGAAGGATAGAGCGGTGAAATTTCCCTGATAATATTTTCGTTGCTGGAAATATTAAAATTGAAATCTACCTGCCAGTCTTTTGACCGGTAAGGTGTCGTATTTAATCCAAGTTCAAACCCCTGGTTATCCAGCGTACCAACATTTAAATCAATGCTGTTATATCCTGTAAAAGATGAAATCTGCAGGCCTGAATAAAACAAATCCTTGGTCCTGTTTTTATAAAAATCAAGTGTCATGGTTATCCGCCTGCCAAACATGGATAAATCAATTCCCAGGTTTTGTCCGATGATCGTTTCCCATCTTAAATCTGCGAGTTCAGGGTTGGAAGGATAAATACCTCCCTGGCCGAGATAACTGAAAGGTGTACCAATGCTCGTAGTCGTACCTGCTGTGATCAACGCGTTATAAAGACTGAAATAAGAATAATCTCTTGTGGGCGCATTTCCGCTCCGGCCATAACTGGCCCGCAGGCTTAAATCATCAATCTTTTTTATATTCTTCATGAATTTTTCTCCCGAAATTCTCCAGCGGGAAGACAAAGAAGGAAATAATCCATAGCGGTTGTCAGGACCAAATCTTGAGTTGCCGTCTCCCCTTAATCCCGCATTGAATATATACTTATCCGCATAGCCATATTGGGCGCTTACCAATAAACCTACGCTTCTTGTTTCGGACTGGTTGGCTTTTAATTGCGACTCGGAATTTTGCGTACGCGACGGGTTGGAAGGATCCTGCAAAATGGAGGAGGCCGTATTTGACGTTAATACCTCATGTGAAGTACTTTTATTATCATATGTATTTAATGAAATAAAGGAGACAAGACTATGTTTATCATTTTTGAACTGGGGAGTATAAACCAGGTTCGTTTTTGTGGTGACATTAAATACATCTATATCCCCGTCATAGGCACGGTTTACCGCAGGCTCAGTCGATAAACGACCTGTCGCAGTTTGCGGTAAAAAACTTTTGTTCTTGGTATTATTTATGTCAAACTGTACATCAAAAGTGGCCAGTAAAATATTCTTTTTAACGTTATAGTTAAGCTGGAAATGCGGCGTTACTCTCTGGGAAATAATATTATTCGTCGCATCATTCGCCATGGCTACCGGGTTAACCGTACCGATCACATTTCCCTTAGTGTCAAGACCTCCATAAGTGCCCTGGATATTGGAAAAGGGTGAAAAATAATTTCCCGAGTTGTTACCATATTCATCAAATTCATAAATGCTCATATTGGGCATTTTCCTATAGGCCACATCTCTTAAGTTTCCCGCAAAATTCCTGTCGTTATTGGTGTACGAATAAGAAAAATCAGACCGGAACTTAATTCTTTCGGAAACGATATAATCCAGGTTAATCCGGGTATTGATACGATCGAGGCTGGTTCCTATAGTAGTGCCTTTTTGATTAAAATAACCCAGGGAAGCGAAATACCTTGCTTTTTCTCCTCCGCCGCTCATAGAAATATTATGATCCTGCGTAAAACCAATCTGCGTGATGGCGCCTATCCAGTCTGTATTGTTGCTATAATTGTGATACCAATACGGATCATTGGGATCATATTGAAATTCTTTAATCGTCTGGGGCAATGGCGTGCCTGTTGAGTTCATATACTCTTCGGGAATCAATGTGGAATACTGATCCCCGTTCAGCATGGGAAGCGCTTCGGGTTGCTTTGTAACCGAACCTTTAAACGTATAGGTAAGAATCGGCGTGCCTACCCCGCCTCTTTTTGTATTGATAATGATAACCCCATTGGCAGCTCTCGAACCCCATACCGCTGTAGCGGCAGCATCTTTTAAAATAGAAATATCCTTGATATCTGACGGAGCAATATTTAAAAGTTGCGCATATCCCACTTCATCCGCAGTTCCGAAATTAAAATCAGGAGGGATGGATGTTTCATAAGGCAATCCGTCCACGACGATCAGCGGGTTAGCAGACCCGGTAATAGTAGAAGTTCCCCGGATGCGGATTTGCATACCAGCGCCAGGGTCGCCCGATGCTGCCGTAATATCAACTCCCGGCAAACGCCCCTGTAAAGCCTGGTCGATAGAAGCCGATTGCATTTCTTCCAGGTCTTTGGCATTTATATGAGCCTGCGATGTAGTCAAATTCCGTTCAGGGATCTGAACCATCCCGTTATCCGCCCTTCGCTGGGAAAGTACTACCACCTCTCCTATGTCCTTCGAAGACGATTCCAGCGACTGGTTAAAAATTGTTTTATCACCAATATCCAGTACAACTGTTTTAAAGCTGATATGAGAGATAGACAGTTTATGTTTCTTATTAGTTATTTTAAGTGAAAAATTACCATCAATATCCGTTTTATCGGCTTTAATGGTCCGGCCATCCTCATCTATTTCGGCCACCGTTACTCCATGTACAGGTTTATTGTCCTTATCCGTGATTTTACCCTGTACGGTTACTGGCTGAGCCTGCGCTTTGCTCAGGATACATGATACCGATACCAGGCAAAAGCAAAACACAAGGTGAAGCAAATATTTTTTCATAATCAGTATCAAAAGTTTGGTTTATGGATGTTGCAAATAGTTATCGATAAGATGTATTACTGTCCTGTTGGAAAGCTGGTTACTGGATGTCTGGTTCGTCGCCCCGTTTACCAAATGCCCCTTTCGGATATTAAACTGGTCACTGACCTCAAATACATTCGCGGGGTACTGGATATTTATCGTAAACGGATCCCCGTTATTCGATCGTAATAAAGTAGGGAAAAAGCCAATATTCTTTTTATCCGGGATAATGGTTGTTTTATCAACAACATGGTACAGTATAAAATTCGCCACCAATAATTTATCCGATGTAAGCGTCGGATTGAAATTAGGAGTAGTAGGAGTGCCGGGCAATAACCCATTGGTTATAGCCTGCCTGATGGCATTATTATTCGGGGCAAAAACAGTATAAAAAGACCCGGCTGAAGTGCCTAGAATAGTGAACAAAACAGAGTCATAGGCCGCGGATTTTTTCATATAGTTCCAAAATAAATTATACTCCGAAGAAGGAGCTGTGCCCAATGCCTGGAGATGGTTGCCTATCTGGAGGTAACTGAAATAAGGGAGGTTATTAATATATATGACGCGACCGTTTTTTGCAGTCTTAACGCTGTCGATCGTTATGGTAATATTCCTGTCTGCAGATCCCGCGGAAATGATCTGGTTTCCATTATATTTAATTACTTCACCGCCAAAAGTGCTGATTACACCGGTACCTGTAAAACCGGGCGTACCAAGATTATCCAACTCGCCATTTGGCGTTTCCACTACACAGGTATTTAATATTCTCAGAAGGTTCAGCCTGTTGGTATCATTAGCCACCCCGTTATACGTAAAAAGATTGGCCGCTGAATTATAATCAAAGCCCTGGGCCCTTAATACAGCGTCCGGTAACATAAACATCGTGTACCTGGCATTGGGATTGGTAATAACTGTTTTCAGGTCATTGTCAAGCAAACGGGTCATCAGGGAAAATTTGGGATTGAGGTAGGCTTTCCCATAAATCGTAGAAAATACATTAGGCTCATTTACCTTGTTGCTGCCATAAAAAATTCCGTTGCTCAGCATTTTCTTATCAACAATATTTGACTGGAAATTTATATGAGCAGGTTCTACCAGCGAGTTTAGGGTATTACTGAATTTGCTGGGCCATAAAGTTGTTTGCCACATGTGAGAGTTCAGGAAATCCGCAATAATATTTAATGGTAAAGAATTTACAGATGGATAGCTTTCCAACAAGACAGTATTAATATATTTCAATAAAGAGTCATTCTGCGGAACCACCATTGACCACCCGTCTCTCTGGCCGTCATTATCCTGGAGCTTAAAGAAATTCTCGTTATTGGGGGAATAGGATAATAAACTTGAATATACTTTTACCAATACATTATCGGGTTTGCCTGTAAGTACCTGGTAGCGATGGGTGGCATCCGCATTTTGAATAAAGAGCACCATGTACCTTTCAAATAATTTTCTAAATTCACTATACTCAGGCCTGGTTCTTAAAAACTGGTCAAGACTGGCAAGCGGGGTCACCACGTGATCAATAATATGTATCACCCCGTTTTGCGCTGTGATATCCTGCTGTGTCACTCTCGCATTTACGACATTAAAACCCGAAAAAGGCGTGGATGGATAAAAATAATTATAATCGGATGCAGACAACCCGTTGTTTGTCAAGTAATCACTTGTAAAAAAAGGAATGTATTTATTGTTATTATCCGATGAAACAAAATAAGGAGTTCCTCCCGTTGCGCTGTTTTGATTGTTCCGGTTAGAAGCAATGGCGATAACGGGCTGGCCCGCGGCTGTCGTATCTTTATAGAAACCGGAATAATAAGCAGTGCGCCTTTTAAAAGCTGAATTCGTTATCCAGCCAAGATTTGACTGGTAATCATCGAGCTGGTTTTTGGTAAAAGCATTGAATACCAGTAAATATTGTACAATGCTCTGGGCAGTAGTGGAATCAATAGCGTTTACATTAGCGATACCTTTACTTTGCAAATAAGCGGTGAATTCGGCATCGTTTTGAAAGGCGGAATCAGTGGGTGCAAAAATCGTCCAGTAACCTGCTGTACTTAATGTTTGCTTATAACCTGCTTTATCAATTAATGACAGGAACTGGGTAAACTTGCCTTTTGCCTGCAGTTGCTGGTAAACAGCCGGGTCCTGGTTTGCAGGCGGAGCATAAAAATCATTAAACTTTTTCTTGCAGGAAAATAACAGGGTGGTTGCAACGGCCAGAAACGTAATGCGTTGGATACAAGTATTCATAAAATAATCAAAGCTTTAGTATGGACTGTCTTTGAAATAGTTAACAATACCTGTACGACCGGACAATGTTGAATGCTGTCACTGTATAGTGTGACTAAAGAACTTGTTCAACCATAAATCTTATGAAACCGGCTGTTGTAAATGACCTTGAGGAATCAGTTATTATCATCATAAAGCAATCAGTTAGGTTTCGGCAATCTCAACAAGCAATCGTACTGTAAAGGTCTAGTATATTATGACCTTAACGCACTAAAAATATAGGTTTATACCAAAACAACTATCCTGCTGCATCCTGAAAATCAATTATGAAGTAAAACCTCATGCAATCGTTCCCGGAAGCATCTGTTTAGCCCTAAATCAGTTATTGCAGCCGTTGTAGCCCGGCTCCAAAATGCTCAAATACCGTTATTGAATAAAATGATAAGCCAGGTTTTTCCCGCTCTTTTTGTTTCCTTATTTTTGCAGCCCCAAAATGCCTTGTAGTATAATGGTAGTACGAGAGATTCTGGCTCTCTATGTCAGGGTTCGAATCCTTGCAAGGCAACTCAAAAGGGAAGGCTAAATCGCCTTCCCTTTTTGATTTTATATAAAATATATAGCCGTGTATTGCCACTCCTGGCGATTTTAGCATTTACTCCATTTCCCTCGTGGGTGTCTCCCGTCTTACCTAATGAAATTTTCAGCTATAAACCCATAAGGAGCACCACCAATAGTGTAACTGCGGTAGCAAACCCGGGGCAGAAATTAGTTTTTTGAATGCAACGGATACCACCCAGGCCTAATTACCGGTAGGCGCTGCAGGTTTAGTAAGAATATCATCATTATTCACCCCTTTCTTTTTCGATACATTTTCGGTGAGCTTTCCGAAATTCCAGGTAAGTACAAGCACCCCACCCCTCCTGATTTGCCTGGTGATATTAGTGTTGTAAAAATTCTGATCCTTTGTGATCGTTTTGTAGTCATGCGTTTTTTCGAAATAATTCACCGCTCTTAAAGAAATATTGATCTTACCCTTAAATACTTTGTAATTGAATGCAACGTTGTGCCAGGTGCTGAACGGATAAGTGGTTTGAATGGTTTGGGGATCCTTCCATAAACCAAGATAACTGCTCACCGTGAATTTATCATTGAACTTATAGCTCGTATTCAGGTTGAAATTACATCCAAAACCGCTGTTAGATTGCGAGGCATTTGAATTGTTGGTCACCGTGCTGTAACGAAGTGAACCATTCACAAACAGGTTCCATTTTCGGGTGATCTTCGTATTAAAATTCAGATTCAGGCTGGATTGAAATTCCTTCCCGATATTCAGGCTGGTTGTTTTTGTAATTCCTGTTTGCGGATCAAAGGATGAATACTGCAGGATCTTGTTGCCACTGTAGCTTCCTTCGATATTGACCCCGGCAAATGTATTTCCCTTAGCATACCGCAGTTGCGCAGAAAGAGCATGCGTGGTTTGTGGACCCAAATCAGGATTGCCGAATGAAATATTCAGCGAGTCGTTGTTGTAAACAAACGGGTTGAGATCGTAGATATAAGGCCGTTGTAATCTTTTTGTATATGCCAACACCAGGGTTGTCACGCTGCTCATGCGGTTGGTGAATTGAATATTGGGAAGCAAAGTAGTGTAACTATGTTGTACCTGTGTATGGGTTGAAATAAAGTTGCCATTTACATCCGTATATTCGATACGGGCGCCAAAACGAAAACTTGATTTCTTTAATCGCAAACTATACATACTGTAAAGACTGATCACATCCTGCGCATATTTAAAATAATCAGTGTTGGCAGTATTCGTTTTATAATTATCCGCCTCATCATACTTGATAAGGCTTTGAAAGTCGGAGCTTGCACGGCGCAAAATGGCTTTCAATCCTCCTTCGAGCTTACCGTTCTTTTTTACCGGGATACTGTTATCGGCCTGGATGGTATATTGATTGTTGATGGCATAGCTATTATTAATCAAGTAGCGGTCCGGGCCGGGGTTATCCTGGAAGCTGTTCAACTTAGAATCATTTTTGTCAAACTCTCCAAGAAATCTCAGGCTGAATTCTCTTTCTTTATTCTTTTTAAAATGTTTTATATAGTCGCTTCCCACGTTCACACCGGGGTTATTGCTCTTGTTATTGAGGCTATAATAACTCACTGTAGAGGGAGAAGCCGCAAAATCAGTTGTGATCGTTTGATCCGTCACAGTCGTGTTCGACCAACTGTCAATATTAGTATACAAACTGATCGTGTTGAGACTGTCAAGCTCCCAGCTTAATTCCGCGTTACCAAAACTCCAGCCGGACTTGCTGTGTTGGTCGCCATCCAGGGTTCTTTGAGTATAAATATTTTGAGTGGCCGGGAGGGTAGTGTTGGTATTATGCAGTAATACCGGGTCAGTAAAACCAGTATTCAAAAAGACGCTTAAACCTACCTTACCAACTTTTGCATTTCCATTAACGGAGAAATTATTCAGCTTATCACTGGTCCTTGAGAAAGAAGACAGCGTGCCATTATAACCCACGACCTTTTTTTTGGTGATGATATTGATCAGTCCTCCTATTCCTTCGCCATCGTATTTGGCAGAAGGAGTTGTTATCACTTCTATTTTTGAAATAAGTGTACCGGGAAATCCCCTTAATGCCTCTTTAACGTTCCTGGCAAACATGGAAGTTTCCCTGCCATTGAGGAGCACTTTAAAATTAGTTTTCCCGTTCACTTTTATATTATCCTCACCATCTACTGTTATAAAAGGAGTCTTCCGCAGGATATCGATGGCTGTTTCTGTTTTGTTCGTTGGATCATCTTCCACATTAAAAACAATTTTATCATCTGACTGTTCCACCATCGGTCTTTGTGAACTTACCACCACCTCTTTAAGAATGCCTGTTGCTTTTGATAATTGTACCGGATCGATTTGCATATCTCCGGCCTTTGAAGCAACAGTAATATTGATTTGTTTTTCGGCAAAGCCAGTATGCGTGAAGGAAAGAATATAATTTCCTATATCCGGTTTATTGAACTGAAAGCTGCCGTCCTCCTTTGATAAAGTTGTTTGCAAAGGAGCCGTGTTATTTTTTTTTAAAATGCGTACAGTTACCAACGGAAGGGGTTTACTGCTATCTGAGACGGTTCCTGACAACTTCATTTTGGTTTGTGAAAACACATATCCGGGCAGGATGAACAGGACTGCCGGCAAAAAAGCGGATAATAAACATTTTCTCATAGCTTTCATTTTGCTGATGGTTTTGACAAATTGATGTATAAGGTTAACGAATTTCTTCGTAGTTTAAAGATTTATGTGATGAAAGGCTGCTGCTGAGTGATGTAGGGTAGTCGTTGATGGGGTATCGTGTCGCCTTTTTACGCTGGAGGAAACCAGGGAAAACAATCTCTATTCCTGAAATAGCTATACAAAAGGCCGAACTGGTGTATAATACGGATAAAAAAATTTTGTATGAAAATTGACCCCTACCCTTCTTCCCGTCCTACCGGCTATTTTCAAACTGTAACACTCTGTCTTTTCCAAATTCTTATTATTTCTACTTCAACTTCATAACTTGCTAATCCAAAACCATTAACAATGAAAACAGTCATTTTTTTTATCAGCCTGTTATTGGCAGCCGCGAATAGCCGGGCGCAGGATTGTAAAGGATTCTATTACCTGAATAATGGCGAAGTACAAATGACCCTGTATGATAAAAAATTCCAGGAAAGCGGGAAGCTGACTTACACAATTACCGACGCAAGCAATACAGGTTCAACTGCCACCGCCAATTTCACGACTGAAATGGTAAATGAAAAAGGTAAATCATTATCCAGGGGATCGGGAAAATATAAATGCACCGGCGGAGTCATGTATGTAGATGCCAGAGTAGCTATGCCGCAGGAACAGCTATCTGCCTACAAAGACATGGATGTAAAAGCGGATGAAGTTTTTATTGAATATCCTTCTGTCCTGTCGGCCGGGCAAATACTAAAAGATGTCCATTTTAAAATGGAAGTCTATAATAAGGGCAATTTATTTTCGACCGTGACTTTTGATGAGATCAACCGGAAAGCAGAAGGCAAAGAAACATTCACCACCCATGCAGGCAGCTGGGAATGCTGGAAGATCAGTTATGACGTAAAATTCAAAGCCAGTATGGCTCCCATGAATATCGGGATCCCCATGAATATGCAATGTACAGAATGGTTGGCCCCTGGTTTCGGGGTTGTAAAAACTGAAACATATAATAAGAATGGCAAGCTGATGGGATCCTCGCAGATAACTTCAGTGAAGAAGTAAGCTATTAGCTGTTAGCCAGGCTAAAAACTAACAGCTAATGGCTCATAGCTTAACTAATCTTTTGTATTTTCCGGATGCATGCAGCAAGGCTCTCCTTCCAATCCTTTACTACGATCCCGAAAGTTTGCTGAATCTTTGTTTTATCCAAAACAGAATAGGCCGGCCGCTTCGCCGGGGTGGGATATTGAGAAGTGAGAATAGGATTGACCCTGCATTTACTGCCAGACAATTCTTTGATCGCGAGGGCGAAATCATACCAGGATATTGCCCCTTTATTACTGAAGTGGTAAATTCCACTGTCAGTGGTGAGTGGTGAGTGGTGAGTAGTGAATCTTACGATAATTTGTAAAATCGTTTCGGCGAGGTCAGCGGCATAGGTTGGTGAACCGATTTGATCGCTGACTACATTGATCTCTTCTTTTTCATTCATTAATTTCAGCATGGTCTTTACAAAATTCTTTCCGAATTCAGAATAGACCCACGAAGTGCGGATGATAACAGCGTCCTTATTGAATCTCATTACCTGTTTCTCTCCTGCCAGTTTGGAAGCGCCGTACACGCTTTGAGGGTTGGTCTCATTATCTTCCCTGTAAGGAACAGAAGCTGTGCCATCAAAAACATAGTCAGTAGAAATATGAATGAATTTTGTGTTATAAGCTGAACAAATAGCCGCAAGCGAAGCTGTCCCTTCCGTATTTACCCGGAAAGCCATGTCTTTTTCCGATTCAGCTTTATCAACGGCAGTATAGGCTGCGCAGTTAATACAATATTGTGGCCGGTATTTTTCAAAAAGAGAATGAACCATCTCTTTATTCTCAACCGGCAGATCAGTACGCGATAAAAAAACAAAATTGTATTGTGGGTATGACACTGACAGGCTTTGCAGCTCCATTCCTAATTGACCATTCGCGCCTGTTACTAATATGATATCCCCGGCCCCTGAAGAGGTGCCGGATAATTCTTTCTTTTGCGAATCATTTTCCATTATTACTTTAATGCGATTCTAAAACACGAAGTTATTTTTACAATTGGCAAATAAAGGGAGCAACTTATCCTTGTCAGAAATTATTTCTTTACCGGCAGGTATTTTCCAGTCAATATTCAGTTGCGGATCATCGAAGCGAATACCTCCTTCGCTTTCTTTATTATAAAAGCTGTCACATTTATAGAATACCACTGCTTTCTCACTGAGAACTGAAAAGCCATGCGCAAAACCAGCAGGAATATACAATTGTTTTTTATTTTCGGCTGTCAGCTCAATGGAAAAACTCTTCCCGAATGAGGGTGAACCCTTGCGGATATCCACCGCTACATCCAGTATGGTTCCTTCCAGCACCCTGATCAGTTTGGCCTGCGCGAAAGGGGCTAATTGATAATGGAGTCCCCTGATGACTCCATATTGCGAAGAGGATTCATTATCCTGTACAAATTTGACTTCGATACCCTGCCCGGTAAAATTCCTCTCATTATAGGATTCAAAAAAATAACCCCTGCTGTCGGTAAACACCTTTGATTCAAATACCAGCAGACCCGGAATATCTGTTGCAATAAACGGCATACTACAAACTCCAGTAATTTCTGTTAATGATCTTATTACGGTAAATACCTTTCAGGTCGGCGATCAGTCCGTGCGGCTTGGTGATACTGCAGAAATACCCGTCATCCAGAAAAGTAAAATCCTTGTGAGGCACGGTAATAATAACAGCGTCATAATCGTTCGCCACGTTTTTGACAAGCCTGAATCCATATTCATGATTCAATTCTTCCGAATCGGCATACGGATCTTCCACATCTACGTTTACATAAAATTCTTTCAGGGCCTTTACCACATCACTCACTTTTGAATTGCGTATATCGCTTACATTTTCTTTAAAAGTGGCTCCTTTCACCAGCACTTTGGATGATTTTACATCGCCGCTGTTTTTAATAATATGCTGGATCACTTTTTTGGCAACATACTTTCCCATGTTGTCATTAATATTACGGCCGGCCAATATTACTTCGGAATGATAGCCGAGTTCTTTCGCTTTATGGGTCAGGTAATAGGGATCTACGCCAATGCAATGGCCGCCTACCAAACCGGGTTGAAATTTGAGAAAATTCCATTTTGTACCGGCCGCTTCGAGTACTTCGAATGTATTAATATTCATTTTATCGAAGATGACCGACAATTCATTCATTAAAGCAATGTTCAGGTCGCGCTGTGTGTTCTCAATGATCTTCGCGGCTTCGGCTACTTTGATGGAAGAAGCCCTGTGCACCCCTGCCTGTACCACCAATTCATATACACTGGCGATCTCTTCCAGTGATTCCCGGTCACAACCCGAAACTACTTTGATGATTTTTGCCAGCGTATGATTCTTATCGCCCGGGTTGATGCGTTCCGGGGAATAGCCAAGTTTGAAATCAGTAATATTTTTTAGCCCGGACAATTTCTCAATGATCGGAAGGCAATCTTCTTCGGTACAGCCCGGGTACACCGTTGATTCGAATACAACGTAGTCGCCCTTTTTTATGACCTTCCCTATTGTTTCAGAAGCTCTTTGAACAGGAATGAGATCCGGTACATTATGATCATCCACGGGAGTGGGTACGGCCACAATAAAAAATTTCGCTTCTCTTAATACATCCAATGAATTGGTGAAAGTGATATCACAACCCGCGAAAGCCTCTTTTTCCAGTTCATTGCTGGGATCAATACCGTTTTTCATCATTTCAACGCGCTTCGCATTGATGTCAAAGCCGATTACGGATATTTTTTTGGCAAATTCAAGTGCAATAGGCAAACCGACATAGCCAAGGCCAATAACAGCCAGTTTTGCTTTTTTTTCAACTAATTCCTGGTACATGGATGATGATGGATTTTAAAAGTTTATAGGAATAACGGCTAATCGCTATTAGCTGTTAGCTTAGCTACTTATTACTTACAAATTCTTTAGGTTGTTTGCGCCACTCTTCTTCAGGCAGTGATTTAAAATAATCATACGTTATCTTCAAGCCTTCTTTACGGTTCACTTTTGGTTCCCATCCAAGAAGTTTTCTTGCTTTGGTAATATCCGGCTCACGTTGCTTCGGGTCATCAACCGGTAATGGTTTGAAAATAATCTTTACCCGGTTGCCGGTCAGTGCCAGGATTTCTTTGGCAAAATCAAGCAATGATATCTCATCCGGGTTCCCGATATTAACGGGTAAATGATAGTCGCTCATCAATAACCGGTAAATACCCTCCACCAGGTCATCTACAAAACAAAAACTCCTGGTTTGCGAACCTTCGCCGAATACGGTAAGGTCTTCTCCACGCAAAGCCTGCCCGATAAAAGCCGGCAACGCGCGTCCGTCATTCAATCTCATTCTCGGTCCATAGGTATTGAATATGCGGATTATCCTGGTATCTACGTTATGAAAAGTATGATAGGCCATGGTGATAGCTTCCTGGAAACGCTTCGCCTCATCATATACCCCTCTCGGGCCCACGGGATTTACATTACCCCAATACTCTTCTGTTTGCGGATGAACCAGGGGGTCTCCATATACTTCGCTGGTAGAAGCAACCAATATCCTTGCATTTTTTGCCTTGGCGAGACCAAGACAATTATGCGTGCCCAGGGATCCCACTTTTAAAGTCTGGATAGGGATCTTCAAATAATCAATCGGGCTGGCAGGTGATGCAAAATGCAAAATGAAATTGAGCTCACCGGGAATATGAATAAATTTTGTTACATCATGATGATAGAATTCAAACTGTTCAAGTTTGAACAGGTGCTCAATATTGCGCAGGTCGCCGGTAATGAGATTATCCATCGCAATGACGTGGTATCCTTCTTTAATAAACCGATCCGACAAATGCGACCCAAGAAAACCGGCGGCGCCTGTAATTAATACCCGTTTACGTTTCATTCCTGATATTTATGTTAAGTTTCACTAATCAATCATTATTGATCAGTAAGACATACTTTAGTTTACGATCCTTCTGCCCACGCTTTCATAATGAAATCCCATGTCTTCCATTGCCTGCAGATCAAAAAGGTTGCGCCCGTCGAAGATGGCTTTGTTTTTAAGACTGGAAATGATCTTTGTAAAGTCCGGTGTCCGGAATTCATTCCATTCCGTAGCAATGATCAGCGCATCCGCGTCCTTCAAAGCGTCGTATTGATTTTCCGCGTACTCGATGACATCGCCAACCTGTCTTTTTACATTCTTCATTCCTTCCGGGTCAAACGCGCAAAGCGCAGCGCCTTCTTTTGTCAAAGCATCGATCATATATAAAGCGGGGGCTTCCCGCACATCATCCGTATTTGGTTTGAAGGCAAGTCCCCATAATGCAAAACGTTTCCCTTTCAGGTTATTATTGAAATATTTCCTGATGCCGGGAATAAGATGCACTTTTTGCGCTTCATTTACGTTCATTACCGCATTCAGTATTTTAAAATCATACCGCACTTCATTGGATGATTTTACCAATGCCTGTACATCCTTGGGAAAACAACTGCCGCCATAGCCAATGCCCGGGAACAGGAATCTTTTCCCGATCCTGTCATCACTCCCGATACCGCGACGTACCATGTCCACATCAGCGCCAAGCAATTCACAAAGCTTGGCTATCTCATTCATGAAAGAGATCTTGGTAGCTAAAAAAGAATTGGCGGCATACTTTGTCAATTCGGCCGAACGCTCATCCATGAAAATAACGGGATTGCCCTGGCGAACGAATGGGGCATACAGGTCATTCATCAGTTTTTTTGCCTTATCTGATCTTGTGCCTATGACAACGCGATCCGGTTTCATAAAATCTTCCACGGCCACGCCTTCACGCAGGAATTCAGGGTTACTGACAACGTCGAAGGCTCCCTCCAAACCTTCCCCGGATGGCGAGGCTTTAGCTGCGCTCTGTAAAATGGCGTCCCGTACTTTCTCAGCAGTTCCTACGGGAACTGTACTTTTATCAACAATCACCTTATAATCCCCGGGTTTTATTATTTTTCCCAGGTCATCAGACACTCCCAGTACATATTTAAGATCAGCTGAACCATCCTCCCCCGGCGGTGTTGGCAATGCAAGAAAAATAATAGCCGCTTCTTTTATTCCTGCTGCCAGGTCAGTAGTAAAATGAAGCCGTTCTTCTTTCAGGTTACGGAGAAATAATTTCTCAAGGCCAGGTTCGTAAATGGTGATCTCACCATTGGACAGCATACTCACCTTTTTTGCATCAATATCAATGCAGGTGACATTATTACCCGTTTCGGCAAAACAAGTACCTGTTACCAAACCAACATAACCAGTGCCAACGACAGCTATTTTCATAATCGAGTTTAGGGGTTGAAAATATAAAATTTAAAATTATCAGCCGGTATATTCTGTCACTTTATCCGTGATATATCTCAGTTGCTCATCATCCAGTTCCGTATGCATCGGTAAAGAGATCACTCTTTCTGTCAGCCAGTCGGTAACAGGCATATCCAGTTCCGCCACATTGAACTGCTCAAACATTTTTTGTTTGTGCCCCGGTACCGGGTAATAGATCATCGAGGGAATTTTATTCTCCGCCAGGAAACTGTTCAGCCCGTCCCGGTAAGCGCCGGGATTATCTACTCCGTCAATAACAAGGGTATACTGGTGAAAAACATGATGGGAATAGGCGGCGCGCGAGGGTCTCTTCAGCTTTTTATGACCGGCAAAAGCTTTATCGTAAAAATCGGCCGTTCTTCTTCTTGCCGCAATATATTCATCAAGATGTTTCAGCTTAATATCCAGGATCGCGGCTTGTATGGAATCCAGGCGGCTATTGCAGCCGACTATATCATGATAGTATCTTTTGCTTTGCCCATGATTAGCGATCATTTTCATTTTATCCGCCAATATATCATCCCGCGTGAAAATAGCGCCACCATCGCCAAAGGCTCCAAGATTTTTGGAAGGATAAAAGGAAGTCGTTCCGATATGACCGATCGTTCCGGTCTTCTTTTTTGAGCCATCCGAAAAAATATAGTCGCAGCCGATAGCCTGGGCATTGTCTTCTATCACATACAGCTTATGTTTTTGGGCAATCCTCATTATTTCTTCCATAGGAGCCGCGTGACCATAGAGGTGAACAGGCACAATCGCTTTTGTACGGGAAGTAATTGCTTTTTCCAGTGCCGCGGGGTCCATGCAAAAGGTCTTTGCATCCACTTCCACAAATACCGGGGTCAGGCGAAGAAGGGCTATCACCTCGGTGGTAGCGATATAGGTAAAAGAAGGGGTGATCACTTCATCGCCAGGCTGGAGACCCAGAGCCATCATTGCGATCTGCAAAGCGTCTGTTCCGTTGGCACAGGGTATAGTATGTTTTATATTAAGGTAGGAACCAAGGTTAGCCGCAAAATCCTGTACCGCCTTACCATTGATAAAAGCCGAGCTTTCCATTACCTGCAAAACGGCATCATCTACCTGCTGCTTTATTTTATGATACTGTGTTTTAGTATCCACCATCTGGATCGGGCGCATAATACGAAGTACGATTTATAAAGTTCGAAGTACGAAGTGGCTTCATTCTGGCACGGTTGGTCTTTTGACTCCCGACTCCTGACTACCGACTCCTGCTTTTATAGGTGGCGCAAAAATAGTAAAATAGCTGTAGTTTAAAAGTTTGCTTTTACATTTGCCCATTATCTGAAATACAGCAAATTGGGTGTTATCCTGTACAATATTTTCCTGGCCTTGTTCAAATCCGGTATAATCGTCGCTTCTCTATTTAACCGCAAGGCAAAAAAATGGCTAAAAGGAAGGAAAAACATCTTTAAAAAATTAGCTAAAGCCATCCCCGGGAATGAAAATATTATCTGGGTACATTGCGCCTCCCTGGGCGAATTTGAACAAGGCCGGCCGCTCATTGAAAGACTCAGGGTGCAAAGCCCAAAACACAAAATACTGCTGACCTTCTTCTCCCCTTCCGGGTATGAAGTACAAAAAGATTATAAAGGCGCTGACTGGGTTTTTTACCTGCCATCGGACGGGCCCTGGCATGCCAAACGTTTTTTGAAAATAGTAAAGCCTTCGCTGGTGATCTTTGTGAAATATGAGTTTTGGTATTATTATTTGAAAAAAATCAAATACCGTCATATTCCGCTTATTCTTGTTTCCGCTTTCTTTCACAGGGATATGGCTTTTTTTAAATGGTATGGCGCCCTGCAGAGAAAGATGCTCTCCCGGTTTGCCCATTTATTTGTACAAAATGAAGAGTCAAACAGTCTCATGGGAGAAATAGGACTTGCCGGTATTACAAGCATTTCCGGCGATACAAGGTTTGACCGGGTAATTGAAATCGCGGAGAAATTTCAACCTATTCCCCTTATTGAACAATTTATCGGGGACAAAAAAGTAATTGTCGCCGGCAGTACCTGGAAGGAAGATGAAGAGGTTTTACAAAAAACGTTTGCCACAATCAATGGCCCTGCATTGAAACTGATCATTGCTCCGCATGAGATCAATGAATCCCATCTTAATGATCTCAAAAAACTTTTTCCCGGGTCTGTCCTATTCTCACAACTCACCACTGACCACTCAACTCCCGGTAGCTTTCGGGACACCACCTGCCTTATTATCGATAATATCGGCATGTTATCCCGGCTGTATCATTATGGGTATATCGCTTTTATCGGAGGGGGCTATAAACCCCTGGGTGTTCACAATGTATTAGAAGCCGCCGTATACGGCAAACCGGTATTATTCGGGCCATTTTATGAGAAATATACTGAAGCTGTTGAGCTAATAAAAAAGGAAGGAGCTATTTGTGTCAAGGATGATGATGAGCTTAAAAAAACAATTCAGCGATTGTTGCAGGACCGGGAAAAATACACATTCCATAGCAAAAGATCGCTGGATTATGTAAAGGAAAACAAAGGCGCGACAGAGAAGATCATTCAATACATTCAGGAAAAACGCCTCCTCACAAGCTGATCGAAATGATGCACCGTGGGGTGATCATTATCCCACCCAAGTTTCACTTTTAATTCACGGATGATCCAATATTCTGCTTCCGCGTGAATATTAAAGCTGTTGATGGTTTTAATACTGCGTTCATACATGGATTCATCACCCCGGAAAAGGTCATCGATGAATAAAAAGCGGTCATTGATGCCAATCGCTTTCCGCAGGTCTTTCACCGGCGCCTCTTTCAGCACTTCTATCAGCTCGATCTTCGGTTGTTTCAATTTATCATTCAGGGATTCCGGCTCCTTCGCGGTTGTCCTGGCCGGCTTATTTTCCTGCACCTGGTGAGACAAGGTAGGTATCTCCGTCATCGGGTCAAAGACCATATCCAACTGGCCATTGTCCTGTACGATGGCAACGGAGTTTTCTTCAAGAAGTACCGTCTCCTTTACTTCTTTCACCATCTCCACGGAGGGCCTGGGAGCATACCTTTCATATTCTGCGGGGAAAGCGCTTACGCCTGCGGGCATCATCACAGCTACCTTGGAGGTACCCAGGGTTCGGGGAGCCGGGGACTGAATAGGTAATAATTCATTTTGCAATTGCTGAACGGTTGCCAGTAACTGCGCAGGGTCGGATCCCTGGTCGAATTGTGTTTTTAATTTCGAGATCAGGATTTCTATTCGTTCCATCATTTATCACAGATTAAAGGATTAAATCAGATTTGACCGGCCAGAAAATTAAATCAACTCGTTAATTCCCTTTCTTTGTAACCCGGCAAGCCCTTTTAAATGAACGTGACCGGCGTTCTAAAATTACAAAGTGTTTGCCAATAAATTAATTATGAGCTCAGGAAAATCAAATCTTAACAATGTTTATTGAACCTAATATCCGGGGTGAGCGGCGGGGATGGATCGAAGTCATTTGCGGCTCTATGTTCAGCGGCAAAACGGAAGAACTGATCCGCCGGCTGAAAAGGGTGAGAATCGCCAATTTAAAAGTAGAGATATTTAAGCCTGCTATTGATATCCGCTATGATGAAATTAAGATCGTTTCGCATGATACCAATGCCATTCCATCTACCCCGATCGATAATTCCCAGAAGATACTGCTGATGGCCCAGGATGTAGATGTGATCGGCGTGGATGAAGCCCAGTTCTTCGACGACCAGTTACCTTATGTCTGTGATGAGATGGCCTACCGGGGTATCCGTGTCATCGTCGCTGGCCTGGATATGGACTACCTGGGCAAGCCCTTTGGGCAAATGCCTTATATCATGGCTAAAGCGGATTATGTTACGAAACTCCATGCCATCTGCGTAAAATGCGGAAACATTGCCAATTATTCCTACCGGAAAATACCCAATGAGGACCAGGTAATGCTTGGCGCTACCGACGTCTATGAGCCGAGATGCAGGATCTGTTATCATGAAAAACAGTAACCCGAAGTAAGGGGTACGAAGTACGCCTCTCCGAAATCATGAAGATTTCTCGTTCCCGGACTAGCGTATTTCGCACCTCATACATCTCCACAAAATCGTATTTTCGGGCAAAACCGGTTTTTATCGCTTCAGTACGTCACATAATTACCCTGTTCAAAAAAGACTTGTTGCTTGAGGTCAGGCAACAATATAGCTTTTATGGTATCCTATTATATATTGGTGCCACTATTTTTGTTTTATACATGGCTATTGAAGAGCCGGAAAATAATGTGTGGAACGGCCTTTTCTGGGTCATCCAACTATTTATATGTATTAATGCTGTGGCCAAAAGTTTTTTGCAGGAAAGTAAAGGAAGGATGCTTTATTTTTATTCGGTTGCATCGCCGGCCGACTTCGTCCTCTCCAAATTGCTTTTTAATTCTTTGCTGATGCTGGTGATGAGCCTGCTGAGTCTCCTTCTTTTCACGCTCTTTCTTGGCAATCCAGTTCAAAAAGCCGGGCAATTCATTGGCCTGGTATTGCTGGGTGGATGGAGCCTTAGCCTTGTTTTTACTTTTTTAGCAGCAATTGCCGCCAAAGCGCAGCAGAATGCGGCTATCATGGCCGTTCTTGGTTTTCCGCTCATTATTCCCCAATTGTTATTGCTGATGAAACTTTCCAATGCTGCCTTTAACCCGGTATTGACTATCCCGGCCACCACCATTTGGCTGCTCATTGCATTAGATAGTATGATAATTATGCTGGCCGTGATCCTGTTTCCTTTCCTTTGGAAAGACTGACGCATGTACGAAGTACAGGGTACGATGTACACAGGTACGATTAATCAAGAATCTTCAACTATCCGGAAAAGGCGTACATCGTACATATAACTTCGTACATTACCCGGTGACTCGTGCTTCTGATTTCGTACTTGCTTCTTTTCCCTTATTTTTGCTGACTTTATTGGCTATAAAGAAATGATAACCGAGCGATCCTATAGTTACTAATAAGAGCTTTATGCGTAAGTCCTGGTGGAAAATTTTAACTGTTGTTCTCCTGATCTATACTTTTACGGCCGGGCTTCTTGTAAAAATTCCCAATCTTCCTTTGCTTGGGCAAACCAGCCGCAATCTTTTCTTTCATGTAGGCATGTGGGCGGCTATGATGACTTTATTTACCGTTTCGGTCGTCAATGCGATACGCTACCTGCGAACGTTTGACCTGAAATATGATATCTATGCACGGCAATATGTCACCAGCGGTATTGTATTCGGCATACTTGGGTACAGCACCGGAACTATCTGGATGAGCTATACCTGGGCTGATCCAAATAACCCGTTGTTTAAATCTTTCAGTGCAGTGGCAAGAGAACCTAAACTGATCGGTACAGCGATCGCTTTGCTGATCTATTTTGCTTACCTCGTATTGAGAGATTCAATCAATGATATGGATAAAAGAGCAAGAATAAGTTCTGTGTATAACATATTTGCCTATGCGCTTTTATTCCCGACTATCTGGATTGTGCCCCGTTTATTACCAAGTTTACACCCCGGCCAGGAAGCTAATCCAGCCCTGAATTTTAAAGATGTTAGTCCCGAGATGCGATGGGTAGAACTCCCTGCTTTTATTGCCTGGTCTTTACTGGGAGTTTGGATCACTACATTAAAAATACGTTTGAACATATTGAAAGAAAGAAAGCTGTCACAATGAAAAAAATAAAATACTTCTTTACCCTGCTTTTATTGCTGGGATTTTCCATACTAACAGATGCCCAGGGGGGAAACCCGGAACCCGTAGGTAAATTTATGTACAGCAATCAACGAAGCTATGTTGTCATCGCTGTTATCCTTACGATACTCACCGGCCTCATACTATATATGGTGAGATTGGAAAGAAAGATCAGTAAATTCGAAAAAAATGCTAACAGCTAATAACCATTAGCTATCAATTATACAATAACGATTGCTTAAACAAAATTCGAACACATGTCAGAAAAAAATTACAGTTTTTTTGGTGCGGTTGAACGAAGTTTCGACAAGGCTGCAAAATTTACCAAATGGGATTCGGGTATCCTGGAACAGATCAAGGCCTGTAATGCCGTTTATCGTATGAGGTTTCCTATCAAAAGGGATGACGGGACGGTAGAGGTAATTGAAGCTTATAGAGTACAACATTCCCAGCACAAGACTCCCTGCAAAGGAGGTATCCGCTTTGCCGCCGAGGTAAACCAGGATGAAGTAATGGCCCTCGCCGCATTGATGACTTATAAATGCGCGATTGTCAATGTCCCTTTTGGAGGAGGTAAAGGCGGTATCAAGATCAATCCAAGAAAATATTCGGCTTATGAACTGGAAAAAATCACCCGTCGCTATACTGCTGAATTAATAAAGAAAAATTTTATAGGGCCCGGTACGGATGTACCAGCCCCGGATTACGGAACAGGTGAACGGGAAATGGCCTGGATACTGGATACTTATGCAGCCATGCATCCCGGTGAAATAGATGCTGCAGGATGTGTAACGGGTAAACCGGTATCGCAGGGCGGTGTCCGCGGGCGCAGGGAAGCAACAGGCCTGGGAGTTTTTTTTGGCATCCGCGAAGTTTGCAATATGCCGGATATCATGAAAAAGCTCGGCATGAATACGGGTGTCACCGGCAAAAGCATCATTGTACAGGGACTTGGAAATGTCGGTTATCATAGTGCGAAATTTTTCCAGGATGCCGGCGCTAAGATCGTTGCGCTGGCTGAATACGAAGGCGCCATCTTCAATAAAAACGGGATGGATGTAGATGAAGTATTCAATTTTCGCAAAAAAAGCGGCTCCATACTGAACTTCCCGGGCGCGACTAATTTTGAAAAAAATATGGATGCACTGGAAATGGAATGTGATATTTTGATACCTGCTGCATTGGAAAATGTAGTGGATGGAGATAATGCCCCAAGAGTAAAAGCAAAACTGATTGGGGAAGCGGCCAACGGTCCGCTGACGCCTGAAGCCGATGAGATATTGGCAAAAAAAGGGATCATCGTCGTACCCGATATGTACCTCAATGCGGGTGGCGTGACTGTTTCTTATTTTGAATGGTTGAAGAACCTGAGCCATGTACGCTATGGTCGTCTTGAAAAAAGATTTAATGAGAATATGAACACACATATTCTCGGCCAGATAGAAGGACTGACAGGCAAGAAAGTGATAGAAAAAGAAAAAGAATATATTTTACATGGCGCCGATGAAGTTGACCTGGTATATAGCGGCCTGGAAGAAACCATGATCACAGCAACGCATGAAATCATGAATGAATGGAAGAACAACCCGGATATCCCTGATATGCGTACAGCCGCATACGTGGTCGCCATTAACAAGGTGGCTACTACTTATGCAGAGCTGGGAATATTCCCATAGATTCTTTCCTGGTTTCCACGATAAAGAATATCCCATTTGCCAAAGCAAGTGGGATTTTTATTAAGGGTTGTATTGTTTTTAAAACAGGATGATTAAATTGTATCCCGAATAAAAACTATTTTATCCATGAAAAAAGAATACTGGGATGTAACAGATGAACAAGTAATAGAAAAAACAGGAAAGAAAATTTCTGAATGGATAAAAATCCTGGACAAATTCAAAGCCGCTGAAAAAAAATCGAATGAGGTAGTGGCCCATTTACAATCGGAATACAATGTTCCCCGCTACTGGGCACGGACACTTACTACTCACTATATAAAATCAAAAGAATAGCTGCCTCCCGGGAAGAGCTTCAAATAATGAGAAATGAAATCTTTGCACGGTATGGGCACAGATTTGCAAAATATGTCAAAATATATAATCATTTCATCAAAAAGGATTGGTACCAACCCCGGCGTGACAATGCCGGAAATTGCCTGACTGAAATAGAGAAAAGAAATATAGAAAAGATAATTTCGTTAGAAAAGCAATAGCGCCTTATGTGACCTGGCTGAATACTAATTTTACAGCGACCATTGAACGGGAAGACGCAACATTGTAATAGCTCCGTCAGTCGCTAACCAAGCAAGGATGCTGAACTTTATAAAAACATATATACTATTTGTTGGATTATCGTCAATCATTGTATCCTGCAATAATTCCGGCCGTCCTGTATCAAAAGAAGATCAAAAGATTTTTGCCCGCTTCTTTCAATTTGAGCCCACTCCTGATGTAAAAAACTTTTATTATTTCCCCGATGAGCCTGGTATTGATCCCTCTTACTGGATATCCTTTGAATGCAATGAAAGCACGGTTGCCCGGGTCAGGGAAAGTTTGGAATTGCAACCCGAGAGCCAGCCACAGGAAGGGCTTATCGGCGGGTTGAATATTGAGCCCAAACCATGGTGGGATACTTCCTTTATCAAAAAATCAATACCCTTCAGCCGGCAAAAAGAAAATACCTACCGCTATCTTTGGTATGATAAGGACAAAAGGAAAGTTTATTTTCTTTCCTTCGATACCTGAGTAACTGCTTGAAAAAAATGGAACACCGATGACACGGCCGGAACAATCATCATTTTTCATAGATATATTCCGGTCCCGTTAGCAAAGGATGTTTGCCAATCAATACGCGCTTCTTTATCTGCAAAGGGAAATTATTGAAGAATACTTCCATAATCCAGGGCTCCAGCCTGAACTCAAAATAATTATGTTCCTTATTTATAACCGGGAAAAAGCTGAAGCGCTCAGGGCAATATTCAAACACTAAGGAAATTACATTTAGTTCCTGGTCGGGAAACCGGATCATATCTCCATCACCGGGAGGCTGCCATGATCCGTCTTCACCGTTTTTCAAACTGGCGAATACATGTTTGGGGAAGAAGGGATTTTTATCGGTTACCCTGATAGTTATACCACTGCCCGACTTACTGCTGTCTATCAATGCAAAATCTTTTCCGCTCCATGGCCTGCTTTGCAGGATCACGTGATCTTTTTCCATTGTCCAGTTGCCTGAGCCATACCTGTCCAATGCGCCATAAGTAAAAAAGAACTGGAAAGTACCATCGGCGTTGAGTTTAAAACCGGATGCCGTTTCCCTTACACTGTGCAGGTAGTATATCCCGACTATTTTATCAATTGATGCTGATGCCATAGCTTTCCAAGATACGGCATTCTGTAAAAACAAGATCCCTGTCAGAAGAAGTGGTATCCCGCATTTTTGGTGGGACAAAAGACCACAACTGTTCGGAAGATTTTTACCATCTCCAGGCCAATACCTGAAATCGTTAAAACGATTACCGGGTAGTTTCTTTTTTTCATAGCCCAGGTTTAAACCCTGCGGTCAGGGCACATCTGTATGCTGTAGGAAAGGAACCGGATACAGGTTTTGTGCTTTTTTGATAAAGTCTTTTACATAACGAATTCCCCTTCCCGGATGAGACAATAATAGTGTTCGCCCGGACCTGCTATCCATGAATGGATAGCATTAATAAAAACGACTTGTAGCCTTGTTCCACCCGGATTTTTTTCGGGTATAAATAATATTAAAAAAGAGTAATACAGGCAGTAAAATAGGATTATACAGGGACAAAAGAGGGAGAATGTCCGTCTTTGATCCGTCTTTTATCCGTCTTTTATCCGTGTTTGATCCCTCTTTTATACGTCATAGATATAGATCAGTACACCAGGTTTACCTTTACCGGGGTTATTAGCCTGTCCTGCAAAACTCACTTGGGGGAGAAGAAAATCCGGGAAAATTCGTTTTGCCTTGTCTGCCAGCAGGGGTTTAACTGTGGGCTATGAAAAGGAAATAATCCCTGAACAGCTTTAACTGTTTTTCTTATGGCAACACCGGTCTTGTACGCCAATGATAAATGCGCGGGTTTCTTATTTTCCTTTATTCATTACTCCTCTTTATTATGATCTTCCGAACAGTTGTGGACAAAAGACCCGACAAAGACATTAACACCTTATATCCCTATTTGATACAATTCATCCGTCTTCCCATTCGCTGGTAATAATCAATTTTGGATGACAGGTTTTCTGCTTAGCTTTCTATTCTAAAACTACTGGTATGAAAAAAATTGTTTTTAGCTGCCTGCTGGCAGTCATTACTATTACGGCTTTCTCCCAGCTCACCCTGCCACCCGATGGCGGTAATAAAAAAGCGATGGTGGGCGAAAGAATCGGGATCACCGATGTTACCATCCACTACGACAGGCCTGGTGTAAAAGGTCGGGAAGGAAAAATATGGGGGCAGTTAGTTCATGCAGGTTATACTGATCTCGGGTTTGGTACCAGCAAGGCAGCCCCCTGGCGGGCCGGCGCCAATGAAAATACCACTATTGAATTTTCATCCGATGTCATGATCGAAGGACAACCACTATCAGCGGGGAAATATGCGTTCTTTATAGCTTATGATCCTACTGAATGCACACTCATTTTTTCCAGGAACAACACCAGCTGGGGCAGTTTCTTTTATAACCCCGCGGAAGATGCTTTAAGGGTAAAAGTAAAGCCGGTAGCTACAGATAAAAGTGTGGAATGGCTGCAATATGAATTCATCAATGAAACGGAGAATTCGGCAACCGTGGCCCTGGTCTGGGAAAAGCTGATGATACCTTTTAAAGTAGAAGTTGACCTGGTCAAGCTGCAATTAGAATCATTCCGGAGAGAGCTGAGAGGTGAAAGAAGCTTTAACCCCGGATGGCAGTCTTACCAGCAGGCCGCCAGGTATACGGCCGATAAAAACACGGATTTGGAAGAAGGTTTGAAATGGGCCGACCAGGCGATCAGCGATCAATTCGTGGGTGAGGCGAATTTTGTAACACTTTCCACCAAGGCCGACATTCTTTCCAAACTCGGACGAAACACCGAAGCTGATACTATTATGAAAAAAGCCCTGCCTTTAGGAAATATGCAACAAATCCATCAGTATGGACGGCAATTACTGGCACAGAAAAAAAATGCAGAAGCATTGGAAGTATTCAAGCTGAATAGCCAGAAAAATCCTAACCAATTCACTACACTGATGGGACTGACAAGGGGCTATTCCGCCAATGGTGATTATAAGAATGCATTAAAGTACGCTAATCTTGCCCTGCCCCAGGCACCGGGACAACAGGCAAAAACAGCTGTGGAAGGAATGATACAGAAGTTGAAAGATGGTAAGGACGTGAATTAAAACGGGAAGTACGAAGTCGGAAGAACGTACTTCCGACTTCGTAATTAATTACACCCAAGCAATTCGCAAAGTTTGGATTCCAGCGCCGGCCCACGGAGATTCTTGGCTACTATTTTTCCATCCGGTCCGATCAGGAAATTTTGAGGTATACTTTGTATCTTATATTGAACGGCTACGGCATTGTTCCAGAAATTAAGATCGCTTATATGTGTCCAGGTAAGATTATCCGCATGAATGGCCTGCAGCCATTTATCTTTTTGCCCGGGTCTGTCCAATGATACGCCGAGAACGGTGAAGTTCTTCTCCTTAAATTTATTGTAGACGATAACTACATTAGGATTTTCCTGGCGGCAGGGCCCGCACCAACTTGCCCAGAAGTCCAGCAATACATACCTGCCGCGAAAAGAAGAAAGAGAGACAGGTTTGCCAAGGGTATCGGTTTGTGTAAAATCCATAGCAACGCTGCCCACAGCGAGTACCTTCGTCTCGGCGATCATATCCTTCATGTAATTGCCGTACAAATTATTTTTCGCGGCCGGGAGCAGCGAATTAAATCTTCTTTCCGTAAGAAATATATCATCACTCAACTGGTAAGTTACTGCTAACATGAAACTGCTGACAGCAGATGATTTGTATTTCTTTATAAAAGCATCAATTTCTTTCTGTATGCTGTTCTTTATATCATTGGCGGCTGCCTGGAGGCTATCAGTCGGCCCGGTAAACTGCATCTGCTGGTTGATCTTTGACAGGTTGCCGAACAATGGGTTGAATTTCTTTTGAAAAGCATCAAATGCGTCTTGTGACGGAGACCCCTTCGCAACAATATTGTTCGGATCACTGGCATGGCCGGTAACCATGACAGCCGAATTATCCAGGAACAGGGCTGCCCGCTGACCATTATCAAAATTCAGCGTGGCCAAAGTAGGTTCTTTTAATCCGCTATTTATAACAAAGACTCCGTTTTTTACTCTGCCTTTACCAATAGTATCGGCGGATTTGTTTGCATCCATGAGCGCAATAACTGATCCTTCCTTTAAACCGTCAACTTTACCCGTTAAGGATAATTTTTTCTGGCCGATAACCAGCACTGGTGTCAATACAAACAGGATAAGAAAGCGTTTCATCAAAAGATTGTTTTAATGATATGAATTGACAAAGATAATTTCTTTTTTTCGTTGATACGAGCCGTTAATGTAAAATGCCCTCTATAAACTGTTTAACCATTTTTTCTACCGGCTCTTTGTTTTCCAATGCTTTAATAAAGGCGGTCCCGATGATTACCCCGTTTGAATAACTGCAGGCTGCATCAAAAGTCGGCTTGTCTTTTATCCCAAAGCCGACCAGGACAGGGCTTTTTAGTTTTAATTTCTGAAGCCGCTGAAGATAGGACTTTACATCTTCCATGTTTTTATCTTTCCCGGTAGTAGAAGAGGAGGAAACGGCATAAAGGAATCCACTGGTTAATTCATCCAATTTTTTTATTCGTTCTTCAGAAGTTTCGGGTGTTACCAGGAAAATAAAATCAAGCCCGTATTTTTGAATAATAGCGCCATATTCAGTTTCAAATTCATACATCGGCAGATCCGGCAATATCAATCCATCTATCCCGGTAGCCGCCGCATCCGCACAGAATTTTTCAAACCCATATTGAAGAACCGGGTTTATATTTCCCATTAATATGACAGGAATGTCCCCTGAATCCCCCGGTGGGGACTTTGACGAAAATCTTTTAACTGCTCAAACATTTTTTTTATCGTCATCCCATTGGCGATAGCAATGGTGCTGCTATGCTGTATTACCGGGCCATCAGCTAAAGGATCGCTGTAAGGCATACCCAGCTCTATCATATCTGCACCATTAGCCTGCAAAGCTTTCAATACCGGTAATGTGCTGTCCAATTGCGGATAACCGGCCGTACAGTAAACATTTAATATCCTGCCTTTCTTTCTGCTGAATAATTCTTTGATCCTGCTCATATATTTTAATTTCCAACCGGGATAATCGGGAATGTATTATCATCAATCGTCAAAAAATTATAACGGGGATAAGCATCGAGGTCAACGATAAGATTATACAAAGCCTGTTGTGTGTTCTTTCGCTCAAATTTTAAAACAATCGTATCACCCTGCCGTATGGAAGTGAGCTGCTCTTTTTTAAAGTCTGCATCCAGGCAACGCTGAAACTCATAACGTTCACCATTCAGGTTAGAGTTCATTTTAAAACCTGTATTCATAGCTTTACAATTGTCAGCCACCTTTTCGAATTCAAGTCCGTGTTTAACAAATGGCCTGGTTTTACAGGCTGTCATTAAGACTAACAACAGGGCAATGGGGATCGTTTTCATATTATTAGTTTAAAAATTACTTCATGGCTTTCATATAGGTCGCCAAATCCTTATCCCCTCTGCCACTCAAGCAAACTACTACTCTTGAGTCTTTAGTAAACCTCGCCTGCCCGGGTATATTCTTAGCTGATTTGTCAGCATTGTTGCCGGATTTATATTCCGTCGCCCGGCCTCCTTCTACCATAGGAGAGAAAACGAAGCTGAGGTCTTTAAGTGCCGCTAAAGCATGGGCACTTTCCAAAGCGGGGATAATCCCTTCCAGTCTTGCTAATTCAAAAGCAGCCTGTAAAGCCTCCTCATCTGTCGCACTTAAAAACGTTCCTCTCCCGCTTTTATATAAATGGGCATGAAGCGGACCGATACCAGGATAATCGAGACCGGCTGAAATACTATGCGGTTCTATTATCTGTCCGTCTTCCGTTTGCATTACCAGGCTTTTACTTCCATGCAGCACACCTGGTTTGCCAAGTTGCGTAGTGGCAGCGCTCATCCCGCTACTAAGGCCAAGACCCGCTGCTTCCACCGCTATCAATTGCACACTCCGCTCATCCAAATAATGATAAAAGGCGCCGGCCGCATTACTGCCACCACCTACACAGGCAATGATATGCGTGGGCAATTCATTTCCCGTTTTTTCTTTTAGTTGCCATCTCATTTCTTCACTAATAACAGACTGAAACCTTGCCACCATATCGGGGTATGGATGCGGACCGACCACTGATCCGATGATATAATGTGTATCGTTGGGGTTATTGATCCAGTCGCGGATAGCCTCGTTAGTCGCATCTTTCAATGTCTTGCTTCCAGAAACGGCCGGTATCACCGTTGCTCCAAGCATCTTCATCCTTGCTACATTCGGCGCCTGCCGTTCAATATCTTTTTCACCCATATACACAATGCACTGTACGCCTTTCAATGCACAAACAGTAGCAGTGGCCACGCCATGCTGACCGGCTCCTGTCTCAGCGATGATCCTTTTCTTGCCCAGTCGTTCCGCTAATAAAATTTGCCCGATCGTATTATTGATCTTATGCGCGCCGGTATGACAAAGATCCTCGCGCTTCAGGTAAATAGTTGTACCAAACTGTTCGCTCAATCTTTTCGCATGATATAAGGGTGTCGGTCTTCCTGCATAATCTTTCAACAAGTCACGAAATTCTTTTTGAAAACCTGGTTCACTAATGATCGCTAAGTATTTAGTCCGTAATTCTTCTACATTGCGATGAAGCATTTCGGGAATAAAGGCGCCGCCGAAGGAGCCGTAGTAGCCCTGGGGGGAAGGAAGCTCCTTCCAAACTTCTCCTGAAGGAGGAGACTTTAGGTCGTTTATAATTGTTGTTTTCATTTAGTTTTTCTTTTATGTTACCAGTCCGGGTTTTCATGGTATCGGTCTGTTCTCTATTCTACACTGTCTGAACCATGATTTTGAAAGATTTCCGGGATTTATAGGATTACCCTCCTATTTCCTCATAATCCATTTCATCCACCCAAATCCCGGTTCAGACAATTAGCTGCAAAAATTTCAAATCCAGCCATCTCTCAAACTTCCATCCCACCTGTTTAAAATGCGCCACTTCTTCAAAGCCAAAACTTTTATGCAATCTTAAACTGGCTTCATTCGTTGCATCAATACTCGCGATGATCGTATGCAATTGCAGTTTCTTTGCTGCATCAATCAAGGGCGGTATCAATAATTTCCCGGTTCCTTTTCCTCTCTGTTCAGCCGCTACATAAACTGAATTCTCCACCGAATATTTATACGCGGCCCATGCCCTGAATGGCCCTATCGAACTGAAACCAAGTATCTTCCCGCCTTCCTCTGCCACATATACCGGGAAACCCTGCTGTTTCTTCGTCTCCCACCATTGTTTTCTCATTTCCAGTGTATGCGGTTCATAATCATACACGGCTGTCGTGTGCAGGATGATGTCGTTATAAATGGACAACAACTGCGGCAGATCATTTTCAACGGCTTCCCGGACATGAACCATATTAATCATTAAACAATTAAACTATGAAACACTCAACCTCTAAGCCCCTCCACAAACTTCCTCACCCTCACCATATCCTTCACTCCTGCACTTATCTCGAACTTACTGTTGATATCGACGGCAAATAACTTTTGTGCCACCCTTTCTTTGGCAAACTCTTTTAATTTTTCTTCATCGTCGGGTTCAATACCGCCACTCAGGAAAAATATCTTGTCGATCGTCGCCTTCTTTAATACATTCCAGTCAAACTTCTTTCCGGTTCCCCCATAACCGGCCCCGAGCGTATCGAACATAAACATATCGCTCGCATCATGAAAAGATCTTACCATCCATTCGATAGGGTCATTGTCAGATAATCGGAATGCCTTGATCACGGTGACATAATTGGCTACCTTCTCGCAAAACACCGGGTTCTCGTCTCCATGCAGTTGTACCATATCCAGCCGGTAACTTTCTACTGTCCGCATCAGCTCCTCGTAAGGCATATTCACAAAGACACCCACTTTCGCGATCCTGCCCTTAACCTGCTTCATTTTTTCCGGCGATATCTTATTGCCGATATAGCGCGGTGATTTAGGATAGAAAATAAAACCGGCAAGGTCAACACCCATTTCATCCAGGGTAGTCACCTGCTCCGGAATGGTCATACCGCAAACTTTTATTCTCATGAACTTTTGCTTTTAATTTTTAATCCTTCAGCAAAAGCAACCGTTATTGTGCTGTTGTCATTCATTTACCTTACTGATCTTTAACTCCTCCACAAAGCCGGCAAATGCGTAGCCGGGATCAGCTTCTTTCATAAATGTCTCCCCGATCAAAAAACCTTTGAAACCGGCTTGTCTTAAAGTTACAATCGTTTCCACATCGCTGATACCGCTCTCGGTTACAGCCAGTTTGTTGGTTGGAATTTTGTTGATAATCCGTAACGATGTATTCACATCTACTTTAAACGTTTTCAGGTCCCTGTTGTTTACTCCCACCATGTCTACTTCATCACAAATATGGCCTAATTCATTTTCCTGGTGAATTTCAAGCAAAACTTCCAGGCCTATTTTTTTTGCAAAAGCTGCATACCGCTGCACACGGGAAGGTGTAAGGCAAGCCGCGATCAATAATATAACATCAGCCCCAACCGCTTTGGCCTGTACCAACTGGTATTCATCAATAATAAAGTCTTTTCTCAGCACCGGAATATCGTTGAAGCGGGCAGCGGCCAGGTCTTCCGTCGATCCTCCGAAAAATGCTTTATCCGTTAAAACAGATAAACCTGATGCCCCGTTCAGGGTATAGGCCCTTGTCACTTCCTCAACAGACACTTTACTATTGATTATCCCTTTCGAAGGCGACTTCCTTTTGAACTCTGCAATGATCCCTGTCTTGTTTTTATCCAGTAAAGAAGAGCACAATGAAAAGGTTTGCCTCGTAAAAAAAGGCTGTTTTTCCCATTCTGAAACAGGAGTTTCCGTTTTTTCAAATTCCACCTGTCTTTCTTTTACAGCAATTATTTCTTCGAGTATATTCTTCATTGCAGGCTGATTAATTTTTGTAAAGCTTTGTTTGCTTTGCCGCTTTCCAAACTCTCTATTGCCGCATTATAGGCATCGTCATATGTTTTGAAATGACCGGTACACTGCAAAGCCATGGCTGCGTTGGCCAATACTACCACGTTTTGCGCCCATGAACCTTCGCCCTTCAGTATTTTTGAAAATATCTTAGCTGCTTCCTCTACTGAATTGCCCCCGGTGATATCTTCCGGTGAAACCATCCTTTTACCCAATTGTTCCGGCGTCATGATCTTCTCTCCTTTATTGGTAATAACTTTGGTGTCATTGGTCAAAGAAATTTCATCGTAGCCATCGAGGCCATGAATGATCGTAAAAGCATTCCCGGTTTGCTGTAATAAGTAATTATATACCCTCGCCATCTCCAAATTATACACCCCCACTAACTGGAACTTCGGTGAAGCAGGGTTTACCATCGGTCCCAGCATATTAAAAAATGTACGCATGGCCAGGTTCTTCCTGATCGGACCTACGGTTTTTAATGCCGGGTGAAACATCGGCGCATGTAAAAAACAAATGCCCGCTTCCGCGACTTCTTTCTTTAATTTTTCATTTTCATTCTTAAACTTATAACCCAATTGTTCCATCACGTTACTGGCCCCGCTCACCGACGAAGCGCCATAGTTGCCATGTTTGGCCACTTTTTGTCCCGTGCCGGCTACAATAAAACAAGCCAGGGTGGAAATATTAAACGTATTCTTGCCATCGCCGCCCGTTCCCACTATATCCATCAATTCAAACTCATCCAGGCTCACCTTCACACATAGTTCCAGCAACGCATCCTGGAAGCCCTGCAATTCTTCAATAGTAATACTCCTCATCAGGTATACGGTCATGAAAGCGGTTACTTCATGTTCATTGTAAACGCCTTTGCCGATGTTAACCAATACTTCTTTAGCCTTCTCTCTTGAAAGAGTTTTGTGTTCGAATAAATATTGAAGAATCTTTTTCATCTGTCTAAACTGAGATTAATGAGATTTATCGGATTTTTGAGGATGACGGATTATTACCGGGTTGTATTTCTTATTGGTCAGGCGATGAAATTCCAGTCGCTTGCTTCCAAAGCTCAACAATAATCCTATCTCCAGATTATACGCTTCCAGGTAATTCATCGCCTGTGCAATATGAACGTCCTCCAACTTTATTACCGCCTTTAGTTCAACGCTTATTTTTCCATCTACTAAAAAATCAACTCTTCTTGTGCCTATTTGCTGATCCATATAATAGATGGGCATTTCAAATTCCCTTGCATAGTCAAGACTCATTACTTTAAATTCCAGTTCCAAAGCCCTTTGATAAATGACTTCCTGGAAGCCGTTACGCAAACCACTATGTACTCTAAAAGAAGCGCCAATAATTTTTTCGGTTATCTCACCATATTTGTAATCTCCCATAAGATTCGGGTTTAATTCTCATTTATCCCATTTTCTCATTTATCTCAGTTCAGACTTTCAGCCAATTCCTCAATATCTTTTCTCCCACCGGCGTCAATACACTCTCCGGGTGAAACTGTACTCCCTGCACATCATATTTTTTATGCTGCAGCCCCATGACATAATTATTATCATCCCTCGCTGTCACTTCCAGTTCATCAGGAAAATTTTCATCAGAAACGATCCAGCTATGATAACGTCCGGCTTCTATCGTTTCCGGCAGACCGTCAAACAACCTGCTCCGTGAATGGTGAGTGGTCAGTGGGGAATGAATTTTACTCACTACTGACCGCTCACTACTCACAATTCTCACCGGCGTCGCCACCCCATGATACACGGTCGAAAGATTCACCAGCTTTCCTCCAAATGCTTCTCCAATAGCCTGGTGTCCCAGGCAAACGCCAAGAATAGATTTTGAAGAAGCATATTCTTTTATCAATGGCAACAGCAAACCCGCTTCTTCAGGTATCCCCGGGCCCGGCGACAAAATGATTTTATCATATTGTTTCACCTTTTCCAAAGGAATCTGGTCATTGCGGTGCACTTCTACTTGCTGGTGCAATATCTTCTCCACCAGGTGAACCAGGTTATAGGTAAAGGAATCGTAATTATCGAAAACTAAAATTTTCATATCAGATGCTTTGCGCTTTCTCAATCGCATTCTTTAGTGCATTCAATTTATTGCTGACTTCTTCCAGTTCACTCTTTGGCCTGGAAGCCGCTACAATACCCGCTCCCGCCTGGCAGATCAATGTATTATTCCTGCTTAAAAAAGTCCTGATCATAATAGCATGGTTGCAACTTCCGTCAAAACCAACAAAACCAATTGCCCCGCCATAAAAACTCCTTGTTGTCGGTTCATACTCATTGATCAGTTGCATAGCCCTGATCTTGGGTGCACCACTCAATGTTCCCGCAGGAAAAGTTTTAGCCAGTAATTCAAAAACATTACTGTCTTTTCTTACTTTACCCGTCACTTCACTTACCATGTGAATGACATGAGAATAATACTGGATCTCTTTGTAATGATTTACTTCCACCTGGTCACAGACGCGGCTGAGATCATTGCGGGCAAGATCAACCAGCATCACATGCTCCGCGTTTTCTTTTTTATCCGTTAATAAAAGCTCTGCCGCTTCATGGTCAATCTCGTCATTGCCGGTACGACGGAATGTTCCCGCGATCGGGTGAACAATGGCTTTCCCATTTTTAATGATTAATTGCGCTTCGGGGGATGAACCCATCAGTTTGTAATCACCATAGTCAAAGAAAAACAGGTAAGGCGATGGATTGATATTCCGTAAGGCCCGGTAAACATTAAACTCGTCACCGGTGAACCCTTGCTGAAATCTCCTGCTCAAAACGATCTGGAAAACATCACCGCGGTGACAGCTTTGAATCCCTTTCTTCACCATCTCTTTATAATCTTCGTCTGTCATATTGGAAGTTTCTGCTCCGTTTGTTTTAAAAGGATAAACAGGAACATCCTTGCTGTATATTATCGATTCGAGTGCCGGCAGTTCGCTTTCCAAACCAGGTATATCATTTTCGCAAATGATCATTTCGTCTTTGAAATGATTAATGGCGATCACATACTGGTATAGTCTATACCGCATTAAGGGAATAGCCCCCTCCAAATCTCTCCCGCCGGGGGAGGCTTTAGAAGACCTTAATTCCAGGCTGTCAAAAAACTGAACAGCATCATAAGTCGTATACCCAAACAACCCCTGCGCAAATTTTTCTTCTTTGTTTGTAGTGGTTATGACTTCGAATTTTTGCATGAAGTCAGACAACAGCTGTGTTACTTCGGTCGGATTCCTGATCTCAATTCTCTCCGGCTTCTGGCCCGGCAGCTTAAATTCAAAACTTTTTGCAGAGCTGATTTCAATACCGCCTATCGCGTTCACACAAATGAACGAATAGCTGTTCTCCGCTACATGATGATCAGTGCTTTCCAGCAGGATGGTATCGCGGAACCTGTCGCGAAGCCGCAGGTATATGCCTACCGGCGTAAATACGTCGGCCAGTAGCTTTTTACAAGTTGTATTGATCGTTGTTTTCTTCATAGCTGTAATAACCGGTCTGATAAACAAAAGACCCCGACACTGTCGGGGCCCTGGTTATGTTTTAAAATAAAACAGTAATGACATTACAGCACCCCCAAAGAGTTTGTATGCCACCACCATTGATTATTTATTTTTACTAATCGCATTATTGCACAAATATAAAAGCAAAAACAATATGAGCAAATTCTTTTTACATTTAGGGAATGAAAAGCTGCCTGTCATTTTATATCCTGCTGCTGTTTCCTTTTTATTTAATGGCGCAAACCCCCGACACGACTATACAATCTGTCCTTGTGGGGTTTAACTATAGTTCCGCCATTTTTCCCGAATCCTGGCGCCCGGCTCCTGTTAATGCTTATGGCGAACAAATAGAAGCGGGTGAGATAGCCCGCAGTAAAAAAGTCATCGCGAAAGCCCTTGCCAAATACCCGAAGGACCTGCTCACCTATAACCTGAAAGGAGTCTATTTTCTTTACGAGATGAAGTTTTATAATGTTTTTTTTGGAGGAACTAACTCAGCCGATGCGGTTTATCTCACGAACCAGGGTGTTGCCAAAGGATATACTGACAAATATCTTGAACAAACTTTTCATCATGAATTTTCCAGCATATTACTCAGGAACTATCCGGCTTTACTGGATACCAATCTCTGGAAAGGGGCCAATACCGGTAACTTTGTTTACAATGACCCGGAAAACGGCGTAGGCGCTTTACGGAATAACCAGTCATCACAACAGCTGGATTCCTTACTTTGCCTCCGGGGAATATTGACTCAATACGGGGGATCCAGCCTTGAAAATGATGTAAACACTTTCGCCCAGAATCTCTTTTCACCCGAAAAAAACTTCTGGGCCTTTGTTAGCCGCTTTCCGCGTATAAGGGAAAAAGCAACCCTGCTGATCAATTTTTATAATAAGATCAGCGGCATATATACTGAACAATATTTCAGGAAAATGGAATAGGAATAACCAACAATGCTCATACAAAATAAACGGGTAGGCAACAAAGGGATGTTCTTTGCAGAGACTGACGGAAATATACTGGCAGAGATGGTCTATTCCATGTCGTCACCGGAGAAAATGATCATCGAGCATACAGAAGTGAGCGATGAACTGAAGGGACAGAACGTAGGGTATCAGCTGGTACATACGGCTGTTGAATATGCCCGCACGCATCATATCAAAATTGTTCCGCTTTGTCCTTTTGCCCATGCTGTTTTTAAGAAAAAGCCCGAATACGCGGATGTTCTTTATCCCTAATAACCGAACATGAAAAAATATTTACTGTCTATTATCTTTTTGTTCCCCTTTCTTTTTGGCAACACACAAAATTCCGGCAAATACATTTTGCTGAAACCAGACAGGGTCTTTGATGGCGAGCAAATGCAAACAGGCTGGGTGGTTCTCGTAAAAAACGATTCCATCCTGCAGGCCGGGAATATGAGTTTTAAATTGCCCGCCGGTACGCAGGTGATCGAGTTAAAGGGATGTACATTACTGCCGGGATTGATCGAAGGTCATTCCCATTTGTTTTTGCATCCTTACAATGAAACGCCCTGGGACGACCAGGTGTTGAAAGAATCCAGGGCGGAAAGAACAGCGAGAGCCGTCAATCATGCAAGAGAGACATTAATGGCTGGCTTCACCACGGTGAGGGATCTTGGTACAGAGGGCGCCATGTATGATGATGTGGGCCTGAAAAAAGCAATAGAGAAAGGAGTGGTCCCGGGGCCAAGAATGATCGTAGCGACGAGGGCGATCGTTGCCAAAGGAACTTATGGGCCGAAGAGTGAATCTCCGGATGTAGAATTACCGAAAGGCGCAGAAGAAGTGGGTGGGCCGGAAGAATTAAGTGAGGCGGTCAGATCGCAGATCAGTCATGGAGCTGATCTTATTAAAGTATATGCTGATTACAGGTATGGCCCTGCCGGGGAAGCTGAACCAACTTTCACCCAGGCGGAACTGGAATTGGCCGTTGCCATCGCGGCAAGCAGTGGCCGTAAAGTGGTGGCACATTCTACAACCCCCGAAGGAATGAAAAGAGCCATTAATGCCGGCGTGTCAACTATTGAGCATGGAGATAACGGCACTGATGAAGTTTTTAAGCTCATGAAAGAAAAGAATATTCCGCTATGCCCAACTATTGCCGCCAGCGAAGCCGTTGAATTATACAAAGGCTGGCGCAAAGGAATGGATCCCGACCCGGAGCGCATTATTCATAAGAAAAAAAGTTTCACCGCGGCATTAAATGCCGGTATTACCATTTGTATGGGTGGCGATGTGGGTGTATTTGCTCATGGCGATAATGCAAGAGAGATGGAACTGATGGTGGAATATGGCATGAAACCAATTGATGTACTGAGGTCGGCTACTTCGATCAATGCAGATGTATTTGGTTATGGTAATAAGATCGGGAGGATTGAAAAAGGTTGGTTGGCAGATATTATCGCCGTGGAGGGTGACCCCTCTGCAGATATTAAAACAATAAGAAAAATTAAACTCGTTATGAAAAATGGCGTCATTTACCATCTTTAATTAAAAAATGAAAAAAAGTATTAAATATGGGTTTCCCGCTATCCCGTTAATACTGAGCCTGGTCATCCTTTGCTGTCATTCTAAATATTATTCCGCTAAAAGCTCAATCTATTCTAAGCCAGACACGGCCAAAGTTCTCAGTCCTGTGCCTTTTAGACTGGCTAATAAGACGCGGGAATTCCTGATTAATTACGAAGATTCTTCCTATGCTTATGGGAACAGCTTCGAAATCAGCTATTGGTCCGGTCTGATTCCGGATTCTTCAGATAAGGATAATGACGAATGGACTATTTATTATAAAAAGGGAAATATTAAAGCAAAGGGGAGATACCAGTACAGCAATTATCAGGATTGTTGCTATGCGGGCCCCTGCACTATACCTTATACTTATAAAACGGGGAAATGGACTTACTGGTATGAAAATGGTCAAAAGATGCGCGAAGGTATTTATACTAAAGACACTTTAATTGTTGAAAATTCCTGTGGGGAACGTGTTATGAGGTTTTCCGGCGAAATGGGTTCCTCGTGGAAATTTTGGGATGAACATGGAAGGATATATGTCCCGGATAGTAATGATCTCCTAAACGTGCAAATCGTTGACTCCAAAAATATTTATAGAAGTAAAAACAGCGCGGGCAAGTCAACAGTTGAACTTCAGAACACCTATTTAGAGAGGTCTATTATCATAGAAAAATAGTGCCTTCCGGGAAAGGCACTATATATCGAAACCCTAATTGTAAAACGAATCAATGGAATTGTGCTACTTCGGTACTATTTTTCATCGCTACCGTAGATGCTTCTCCCTGCTGCACCGTATTTTGTACATAATCAAAATAGCCCGTTCCCACAAAACTCTGGTGCTTGACAGCTTTGAAACCATGTTCCTGCAAGGCAAATTCCCTTTGTTGCAGTTGAGAGAACCCGGCCATACCTCTCTCTTTATATGCTTTCGATAATTCAAACATGGAGGTATTCAACGCATGGAAGCCGGCAAGCGTGATAAACTGAAACTTATAACCCAGTGCTGCTAATTCTTCACGGAAAGTTTCCATTTCTCTTTCGCTTAAATGTTTGCTCCAGTTGAATGAAGGCGAGCAATTGTAAGCAAGCAATTTGCCCGGGTATACTGAATGAATGGCTTTCGCGAATTCCCTGGCTATTCCAAGATCAGGATGCGAGGTCTCCATCCAGATGATATCAGCATAGGGAGCATACGATAATCCGCGGGAGATACATTGTTCCACCCCGTTTCTCACTGTATAAAACCCTTCACTCGTTCTTTCCCCGGTAAGAAAAGGCTGATCCCTTTCATCGATATCAGAAGTAATAAGATTGGCAGCTTCCGCGTCAGTACGGGCAATGATAAGAGTTGGAACTCCCATCGTATCCGCCGCTAATCTTGCCGCGATTAATTTATTGACGGCTTCCTGTGTTGGGACCAAAACCTTTCCCCCCAGGTGCCCGCATTTTTTAGCAGAAGACAATTGATCTTCGAAATGAACAGCGGCAGCTCCTGCTTCTATCATGGCTTTCATCAGTTCAAAAGCATTCAGGTTGCCGCCAAAACCAGCTTCTGCGTCGGCAATGATTGGGGCCATCCAATCCTTACTATTATCACCATTCACTGAATCTATCTGTTCGCTGCGTAATAGCGCGTTGTTAATACGCTTAACTACTTCTGGTACTGAGTTCACCGGGTAAAGTGACTGATCCGGGTACATCGTTCCTGAAAGGTTAGCATCTGCCGCTACCTGCCATCCGCTGAGATAAATAGCTTCCAACCCTGCTGCTATTTCCTGCACCGCCTGGTTGCCTGTCAATGCGCCAAGCGCGGCCACACAGGATTGCGAGTTTAATTTCTTCCATAGTTTCTCGGCTCCCATTCTTGCCAGGGTATATTCAATTTCTACTTTGCCGCGCAACCGGAGAACTTCTTCTGCCGTATATGGACGTTTGATACACTTCCATCTCGGGTTGGTCTGCCAGTCAATGAATAATTGAGTGGACTTTGAATGCGTAATCATGGTGATACGTTTTTAATTTTAGTTGTTTTGGTAAAGGCGCTAATGGCTATTAGTTGTTAGCCCGCCCGTTCTTTCTCAATATTTACATAAAGGGATGAATCTGCTTTGTTTCCCATCAACACATCTTCTTCTTCGCAATTTTTTTTCTCATCACTGGAGAGAATAAGATCATAAGCAGGCAGGGTAAGAAAATCTTCCCATTTATCCTGCACGACCAGTTTATTAAAAATGCAAATAGCCTGTGTGAATTTTCCTTCCTGGTAAGCTTTGCTGCCAACAGCATGTTGTATCTTTTCGATTTCATCATCTCTTAGATCTTCGTATAGTCCCTGCGTGATCGTCCTTCCGTCATTTAACCTGGCTTTATTATGCAACCATTGCCAGACCTGCGTTCTGCATATCTCAGCCGTTGCCGCGTCTTCCATTAAATTATAGAGCGCTGCTGCGCCATTACCCCGCAACCAGCTTTCCAGGTAAAGAATACCTACATTAATATTGTGCCGTAACCCTTCTTCCGTGATCGTTCCTCCCGGTAATTGCAGCAGGTCTTTTTCTGTGCAACTAAAATCTCCCCGCTTTACATGAAGCTGGTTGGAAGCAGGCATATAGGTATCAAATATTTCTTTGGCGACAGATACCAGGCCCGGGTGAGCCACCCATGTACCATCATGCCCGTCTCTTACTTCGCGGAGCTTATCGGCTTTTACTTTTGCCATAGCCAACCCGTTTTCTTCTTCATTTCCTTTGATGGGTATCTGCGCTGCCATTCCTCCCATAGCATGGGCGCCCCGTTTATGACAAGTTTGAATGACCAGTTGTGTATAGGCGCGCATAAAAGGAGCAGTCATGGTCACCTGCGAACGATCGGGGAATATTTGCCCCGGGATGTTCCTGAATTTTTTGATAAAGGAGAAAATATAATCCCATCTTCCGCAGTTCAGGCCGGCGGAATGATCTCTTAATTCCCACAAGATCTCATCCAGTTGAAAGCTGGCGAGAATTGTTTCTACCAATACGGTCGCCTTGATGCTTCCATAGGGCACACCACAATAATTCTGGGCAAACACGAATATATCATCCCACAATCTTGCTTCTTTATAGCTTTCTATCTTGGGCAAATAGAAATAAGGGCCCGCGCCGTTTTTCAATAAGGTTTTCGCGTTATGAAAAAAATAAAGGCCAAAATCCAATAAACTTCCGCTGACGGGATTGCCATCTATTTCAATATGTTTTTCTTCCAGGTGCCAGCCACGGGGGCGAACGAATAAAGTAGCCGCTTTTTCATTTAACGTATATTCTTTACCGTTTTCCGTATTGGTAAAACGGATCGTCCTGTTGATGGCATCGCGAAGATTGATCTGCCCGCCGATCACATTATTCCAGGTAGGAGCATTGCTGTCCTCAAAGTCGGCCATGAAAACATTGGCGCCGGAGTTCATCGCGTTGATGATCATTTTACGATCAACCGGCCCGGTTATTTCCACGCGGCGGTCTTTGAGGATACGGGGTACGGGAGATATCAGCCACTGGCTGTCGCGGATAACGGCTGTTTCCGGCAGGAAGCCGGGTCTCCAGCCCTTATCTATTCTTTGCTGTATTATTTCCCTTTCTTTTAATAAGTCTTTGCGATAGGGGTCAAACCGGAGATGGAGGGCCCGTATGAAATGCAGGGCTTCTGCCGTCAGTATTTCTTTATGAGCCGCCTGGAACGGGGCTTTGATCTCCATTCCTTCAGGAGTACTGTACCGGGTGGAGGGGTGTGTGATAACAGTGGCCATGGTGGTTATTTTTTTTTGCAAAATAGATATTTTCTTCAGAAAGCGAAAATTTCGCTAATAAATATTTTTTCGTATTTATACGATATTTAGCTATTTTGGGGCATGTTAACTGATAACGACAGCGTCCGGCTCATATTCGGTCTCAAAGTGAAGGCCTTACGTCAGGAAAAAAATCTATCCTACCAGCAACTGGCCGATAAAACAGGCATGTCCCTTTCTTATGTACATGATATTGAGACGGGCAAGAAATTTCCCAAAGCCGATAAGATCTTATCATTGGCCAAAGCGCTGGGCGTAGATTACGATTACCTCGTTTCCCTGAGAGCCAGTAAAAAACTGCAACCGATCATTGACCTGATCAATTCTGATTTTATCAACGCCATCCCCTGGGAACATTTTGGGCTGACACCCGCTTCATTGCTTGAGCTCTTTACCAATACGCCGGATAAAGTCACCGCCTTTATCAGCACTTTATTGAAAATCTCCCGGAGCTATCATTTATCAAAAGAAAGTTTTTACAACTCCGCCCTCCGCTCCTACCAGGACCTCCAGGATAATTATTTTGAGGATATCGAAGATGCAGTGCGCCGGTTCAGGAAAGAATATAAATGGAAAGAAATACTGCCCGTTGAAATGCCCCTTCTTGAATCTACCCTGCAAAAAATGGATGTAACCATCAACCGCAAACGGATGAATTCGATGGAAGCATTACAGGATCTCCGTTCTTATTATTCCAAAACCCATAAGACCCTTTTTATTAATAAGGCATTCAGTTCCGCACAGGAAAAATTCCTGCTGGCCCGCGAGATCGCTTTTCATTATCTCGGCATTACCGACAGGCCTTTCGAAACGATCATACAGCACAGTGACTCTTTTGATATGTTGCTGAATAATTTTAAAGCCTCTTATTTCGGCGTAGCCCTGCTGATGCCGGAAGAAAATTTTGTAGAAGATATAAAGCGCATTGTCATGCAGCCCAAATGGAATGACAAAGCATGGCTTGACCTTTGTACGCGGTATGATGTGACACCCGAAATGATGATGCAGCGGTTAACCAATATCCTTCCCAATCATTTCAGCATTGACCATCTTTTCTTTTTACGGCTATCCGGGGAAGTGGCAAAAGATGAATTCGAGATCACCAAAGAACTGCACTTATCTCAATTGCATAACCCCTATGCCAATGCCACACATGAGCACTACTGCCGGCGCTGGGTATCGATCAACTCCATAAAACATATCGCCGGGCTCGTTGCAAAGAAAAAATACAAGCAGCCTGTAGTGGAAGCCCAGATATCCCAGTACTGGCAAACGCATAACCGCTATCTCTGTATTTCTATTGCCAAACCCGCATCCCGGGGAAGCAGCGAGATAGTGAGTGTAACGATTGGCCTGATGATTGACCAGAAATTATTGCAGACAATGCCTTTTGTAAATGATACGGCCATTCCTGTAAGGACCGTTCATACTACCTGCGAACGCTGCGGTATCATGGATTGTAAAGAAAGAGATGTGCCTCCTGTTGAAATATTAAAGGAGCAGCAACAGGAAAGGATCAATAAAGCTTTGCAACAATTAGAAGAATAACCAACCGCTACATTTATTTTTGCCTGGAGTTACATTACTGAATACGCCGGGTGCCAGCATCACAAACTGCCATCGGTCAAATTGAAAAAATGGAAGACCTGCTAATAGAAGATAAAACTTTTGAGAAAAACGATTTTACTCAAAAACCATTGATGAAGGGGGAATATGAAAATTGCAGCTTTATTAATTGTGATTTTTCCAATTCGAACCTTACAGACATTAAATTTTCGGAATGTGACTTTATCGGTTGCAATTTGAGTTTGGCCAAACTCTCGAAAACCTCTTTCAGGGATGTAAAATTTAAGGACTGCAAAATGTTAGGGTTGCCGTTTGAAAACTGCAATGCATTCGGACTATTGTTCAGTTTTGATAATTGCAACCTTACTCATTGTTCTTTTTATAAAACCCAGCTCAAAAAAACGACTTTCAGGAACTCACAGATTCACGAAGCCGACTTTACGGAATGTGATTTAACCGGTTCTGTTTTTGACAACTGTGACCTGGCCCACTCAAAATTTGAAAGCACTATTATTGAAAAGGCCGACTTTCGGACCTCTTTTAATTATTCCATTGACCCTGAAATCAACCGGGTAAAAAAGGCAAAGTTTTCATTAACGGGAATAGCAGGACTTCTGAATAAATACGATATTGAAATAGACAGCTAAAATGCTGCGATGCTAAAGAAATCAGCATACTTTAAGTTGAAAGAATAAAGGCTATGAGCTATTAGCTCATAGCTAACAGCTCATTTTACTTCCCGTAAGTAATCTTCCAGATTTTTCCTTTACTATCGTCAGAAATATACAAAGAACCATCAGGCCCCTGTGCTAATCCGCAAGGCCGATACTTCGCTTCGTTGGGTCCCTTGATCACATCCTTGCCAGCAAATCCATTGGCAAACATTTCATAATTCCCCGACGGTTTTCCATTTTTAAAAGGAACAAACACTACACAAAAACCTGCCTGCGGCAACGGCGCCCTGTTCCAGCTTCCGTGAAAAGCAATAAAAGCTCCATTTTTATATTTGGCCGGGAACATACTGCCCGTATAAAATAAAACTGCATTAGGCGCCCAGTGTGCAGGAAACGCATAAATAGGCTGTTCTTTTCCCGCGCAACGATCTTGCTTCTTTCCATCACCTCCATATTCGGGGCCTAATACTTTTTTCTTTTGCACCGGATCAAAATAACAATAGGGCCATCCGTAGTCGCCGCCTTTTTTGATCAAAAAGAATTCTTCCGCGGGCAACTCGGCGCTTTCTTCATTGTTGTAGGTGTCGGGTTTTATCGTATTCAACTGGTCGCGGCCATGCTGCATAGCATATAAACTGTTTTGCTGCGTATTCCAATCAAGCCCGACCACATTTCGTAAACCGGTTGCATACCGAACACCTTCGGGATAAGACTGGTTGAGTTTATTGGCTTTAAATTGCCAGATACCACCTGCTTTTTCCAAAAGCGGGCATGGATCCTGTCCGGGCGAGCCTGCTGTCCGGTTCACTACCTGGCAGGCATTCGAAGGCGCGCCAATGGTAACATAAAGGTTACCCGCATTATCCAGCGCCAGGGATTTGCTGTTATGCTCGTTCCTGTCTATCAAACCGGTAACGATCTTTTCAGGATTATCCGGATCGGTCACTTCATTATTTGCATTCAACTTATAACGGTATACTTCCGTATTAGAGGAAGCATAGAGATAACCATTCTTGATGGTAATGCCGGTACCGCCGAAGTTGCCAAAGCTCTTTACCACTTCATACTTGCCATCTTTTTTCACATCCCGTAATACATAAATGCCTTTCCCATCTTTCAGTCTTTCCATTTTGACATAAATATCCCCGTTACTGTTTACCACGATATGCCGGTTAGTGCCCAACGATTCCATTACCGTAGTTGATTTAAAACCTGCCGGCAGGGTTATATCGCCGTCAGGAGGATTTGTTTTGTTTGTAATGCTACCCGAACCACCGATCAATAATGAAAGAATGAGCAGGGATTTTACAGGAATTGCGGTCATAAGTAAAAATAATTTAGGGGTAAATTTAATGCATCCGGGGATTCCAACCATTCCGGTTTACAAACTATCATAAATATTTATACCGGGGTGTTTGCCTGACCGCATAGTTTCATACCTTAACGATCTAAAATCACAAACCATGAGTATCCGGCTTTCTTTTTTATTTACCAGTTTTTTCTTTTTATCAATAAGCCTGCCGGCCAATGCCCAGGATGATGGCGCCTACAAAGCTCCGCCCAAAGACATTGCCGATATGTTGCTGGCAAAACCCACTCCCAATGTCAGCATAGATGATAAAGGGGAATGGATGCTCTTCAGCGAGATCAGCCTTTATCCTTCGGTGGAAGAATTGGCAAGACCCGAATTAAAAATAGCCGGCCTGCGTATCAATCCCTCCAATTTTGCTCCGAGCCGCCAGAATTTTGTCAATAATCTTTATTTAAAAAATATTATTTCCGGTAAGGAATATAAGATAGCAGGTTTACCCTCGCCATTATTCGCCGGCAATCTAAGCTGGAGCCCCAATAATAAAAAGATCGCCTTCACACAAACTACCCGTGACCGCGTTGACCTGTATGTAGTAGATATCACTACTCAAAAAGCCATGAAGGTGAATAAAACCGCGTTGAACGCCGTTGCCGGCAGCAGCTACCAATGGTATGATGATAATAGTTTATTGTACCGGGCCATATTGAAACCGGCTGCGGCTGCTCCGCCAAAGCCGTTGATGCCAAAGGGGCCTACCGTACAGGAAAATTATGGTAAAGCTTCTCCGCGTCCCACTTTCCAGGACCTGATCAAAAGCCCCTACGACGAACAACTATTCGAATTTTATGCAACGAGCCAGTTGATTAAAAATGTAAATGGCATTGAAACAAAGATCGGCCAGCCTGCCATGTACAACAATATCAATATATCGCCGGATAAAAAATATATGATGCTTCGCAGTATCAAAAAACCGTTTTCCTATACGGTACCCGAATTTGGCTTCCCTTCTTTAGTTGTTATTGCCGATATGAACGGAAAAACGATCAAACAATTAGCGGACCTTCCTTCCGCTGAAACAGCGCCAAGTGGAAATGATAATTTGCAAAACGTCGCGCATGATTTTGACTGGAGAGATGATGAAGCCGCCACCGTGATCTGGTCGATGCCGCTCGACAGCGGCCTGATTAAAAAGGCAATGGACTATCACGATGCCGTATATGCCTTATCCGCTCCTTTTACCGGCGATGCCAAACTTCTTTTTAAAACCAAAATGCGTTACCGTGGCATGGTATGGGGTAATGCAACTTTGGCATTGGTATTTGAAGGACTAACCGGCAAACAGCAAACAAGAACGGATCGTTACAACCCTTCTACCGGCGAACTGGAAACGCTGATGGAAAGAAATACCACGGACGCTTATTCCAACCCGGGCTTTCCTGTTACCGATAAAAATCAATGGAGCCGCGATGTGCTTAAAGTGGTAGGAACTAAAATTTTAATGAACAATACCACCGGCGCTTCGCCGAAAGGCGACCTGCCTTTTCTGGCAGCTTTTGACCTTAACAATAAAAAGCTGGATATAGGCTGGCGTTGCGAAGAAGGATATTTTGAGAGCGTGGTAAAAGTGATAAACTATGACAAAGGGATACTGATCACCCGCCGTGAAAATGAAAAGGAGGTACCGAATTATTTTATACGTACTATGGAAACAAAAGAAATAAAACCGATTACCGCTTTCACGAATCCCTATCCGCAACTGGAAGGAGTGAGTAAAGAAAAGATAAAATACAAACGTGCCGATGGCGTTGACCTGACCGGTGATCTTTATTTGCCAAAAGGGTATGATAAAACAAAAGACGGGCCCTTGCCTGTTTTCATCTGGGCCTACCCTGCTGAATACAATTCTGCTTCCGACGCAGCCCAGGTTCGTGGCAGTGAACATAGATTTACCCTGGTAAACTGGGGCTCACCGGTGTTTTATGTCACGCAGGGCTATGCCGTATTGAATAATGCAGAGATGCCCATCGTGGCCACCGATAAAGACAAAAAGCCCAATGATAATTTTATCGACCAGTTACGAATGAATGCTGAAGCGGCAATCAATAAATTATCTGATATGGGTGTGGGCGACCGAAACCGTATGGCGGTTGGCGGTCACAGTTATGGAGCCTTTATGACGGCCAATCTTTTGGCGCATACTAATTTATTCAAAGCCGGCATTGCAAGAAGCGGCGCTTATAACCGGACCCTGACTCCTTTTGGTTTTCAAAATGAGGACCGCACCTATTGGCAAGATCCGTCTCTTTACAATGAAATGAGCCCATTCATGTATGCCGATAAAATAAAAACGCCGATATTATTAATACATGGTGAAATGGATGATAATACCGGTACTTACCCGATTCAAAGTGAAAGAATGTATAATGCCATCAAAGGACATGGGGGTACGGTAAAATATATCACGCTTCCTTATGAAGCACATGGCTACCGGGGCCGGGAAAATATTCTTACCATGCTGGCTGAGCAGGCTACCTGGCTGGATAAGTATGTAAAGAATGCGCCGAAGACGGAGGAGAATAAGCAAAAGGCATTCTGAGCAAAAAAATATTCGTTGTTTTTATTTTTGGCTAGCTCACTATAGTAATCCGGATTGGGCTTCCATTGTGTCCCCGTTCAAGGCTCAATAATTTTGTTGAACATAATTAAGATCTGACAGATTGATATTTTCGAATCAAAACGATTGTGATATTGTATATTTAATTGCAAATCCTATTTTCGGGCTTTAGTTTATGAAGAAACCTATCTATATAAAAGCTAACGGCGAAGTATTAAAATGGGCAAGAGAAGCAATCGTATTAAGTAGGGCTAAAGCGGCTGAAAATTCTGGAGTTTCAGTTAAACGGCTAGAACAATTAGAAGAGCAAAAAAAACAACCGACTCTAGATGAATTAAAATCACTTTCTAAAACCTATAAACGTACAATTGCAGCTCTCGTTCTTAGACAACCACCAAAAGAAAAACCGCTGCCAAAAGATAGACGAACTGTCAATTCTAAACAATTAGGAAAATTTCACGAAAAAACATTTTTAGCCGTACGTAAGGCCAGGGCCTTAGTTCAAACTTTAATTGAGTTGAAAGAAGATGCTAGTCAACCCATAAAACCTTTTTTATATAAAGCCAAACTAAGTACCTCCCCGTCCCAAATTGCTTTAACATTACGAAAAGAATTAGAATTAGATGAAATCAAAGATTTCGACAAAACAAATCACTTATTTGAAGCATATATCGAAAAAATTGAAACATTAGGAATAGCTGTATTTCAATTAAGCCTTACACAAGATAATCTAAGAGGCTTCTCATTAACCGATGAAAAAATGCCTGTTATTGCTATAAAACGAGGAGAACAAACAACGGCAAAAATATTTACCCTGTTTCATGAATTAGGACACATTATATTAAATCAGGGAGGGATTTGCGATATTTCGTTTAAAGAAAAGGCTCAACAAATCGAAAAGTGGTGTAATGCGTTCGCTGGTGAACTATTAATACCTACAGAAGAGCTTCTTAAAATTAAAATTGTAAAAGAGTGTATCGCAAAAGGAGCAAAAACATGGGAAAAAAAAGATTTAATTGAATTAGGCAATTACTTTCATGTTGGACCACTAGCGGTTTTGAGACGTCTACTAGATAACGGTTTAACTACTTCCACATTTTACAAAGAAAAACATGACGCTTGGAATAAGCCACAATTTGGCCGGTCAAAACACCCTGAAGGAAGAAATATCCCCAAAGAAACAATAAACGAAAAGGGAAGAAGCTATGTAAGTCTAGCTTTTAAGGCATTTGATCAAAACAGAATCGACTTAAAGGATTTATCTGATTTTTTAGGTGTTAAACTTTCTTATATACCCAAAACCAGACAACTGCTAAATGCAGGATAGATGCAGTTAAGTTTTACTAATACAGAAGATAGAGTTTATGTAATTGATACTAGCGGGTTAATTATGCTTGACTACTTGTTTAAATATGACAATCCTGTCTTTGCAGCTATTTGGGAAGAAATAGAAGACCTCATTAAGCAAGGAAGATTTCAAACCATCGATTTCGTAGAAGAAGAAATAAACAGCTATGAAGGCAAAGAAGAATTTCTCAAAACATGGGTAAACAAATGGAAAAAGAGCCTTGTAGTACCCATTGATTCAGAAAGCATAAATGCAGCTATTCCAATTATAAATGAAGAATACAATACTGGATTTTTCGATGCAAAAAAACAAGCTGAAGGAAAAGAGGAAGCGGATCCATATTTAATTGCTTATTGTAAGGTGAAACAGTATGTACTTATCACCAACGAAAATAAAACCAAACCCAATAAAATACCAGCCGTATCTGCAAAAAATGGAGTTGTATGCATTGACATTAACGAATTTCTAATTGATCGAGGTTTAAAAATGGAAAGGAAAAAACCAAAATGATCCTACTTCTTCAGATAACCTGATAAAAAATCAAACCGATACTTTTCTTAAATATTTTCAATCATGAAACGACGCGACTTCCTTACCACCAGCACCTTAGCCACTGCAGGTCTTACCACTTTATTAGCCGCTTCCTGCAATCCCAACCCTTCCAAAACAACAGAGCCGGCAACCACTGCTGATACTCCTCCCGATTTTG
>JAUZOA010000226.1 GCA_030706685.1 Bacteroidota bacterium | reverse complement strand
TAGTATGAAAGAAAAGAAGTACACAGACGCGATCAGTCATTTTGAAAAAGCCAATCCCACCACCATCTATACCAAATATTGGCAAGCCATGGCTAATGAAGCTGCCGGTAATAAAGACAAAGCCCAGGAGCTTTTCAAACAGGTATCTGTCTATAATTTTAACGGGATTGATTATGCGTTGGTCAGGAATGAAGTGAAGAAAAAGCTGGGGAAGTAATGATGGCTAACCGGATAGTATTAAGATGCTGTCAAAAGAATTGATTAACTAAATTGCCGGCAAGGCGTATTGCTGTAAATTTCACAAGCTTTCCGCCTTACCGGCTAAAATCGACTTTTGATGGCAACACCCAACGACTTCAGCGAATATTACAAAACACTAAGTAATGCGGAACTATTAAGCATTCTTGAGAATTCCGGCGATTATCAGCCTGCAGCTATTGAAGCGGCGAAAAAAGAATTTTCCGGCAGGCAGATTTCTGACAAAGAAATCAGCGAAGCAAAACAATCACTTATTGCCTCCCGGTTACAGAAAGAAAAACAAACAGAAAAAATCAGGGTCATTGAAGATAAAGTCAAAAAAAACGTCTACACAATTTTTGATTCGATAAACCCGGTTCAGCGAGAAGCACCGACAGCTGAAAAGATTATTCGCTCTGTTGTAATTGTGTTTAGCTTGCTTTTTCTTTTCCTGGTAACACAGAATTTCAAAGTGATACCAATTTATATAAAAGATATTTCCCGTTCCCCGTTTGAAAGTGTTTCTATTCTCCTGCCATTCGTGATTATACCTGTAGCGACAATATTATTCTGGAAAAGAAAAGCTGGGGGTTGGATATTGCTGATCTTTTTTGTAATCTATTCGGTCATTGACATTCTTCTTTCCTTCATCCTGGAATTCAGGCTGAAATCTTCCGGCATCCCCGCCTTGGATAGGTTCTTCCCCAAACCTTCGCTGGAAACTTATATTTTTCCCTTCCTCTTTTGGGTCGCAGTTCTTTATACACTCTGCAAGGCAAGTATCCGGGAAGCCTTTAAAATTGATAAGCAAATAATGATAATAACGATTGTAACTAGCGCCATTATAACAATTTTTTTCCTGCTGGTGGTTTACCAGGTATAACCTGGCTGTAATTCAATGTGTAATTTTACTCTTTTCCCGCCTCTTGTTCGGGAATTGTGCGGCTCTTCAGTGGGAGTACCCGAACAATTCCCGAACAAGTCCTGAAGAAAAGACAGGCTTGTTCAAAGGAAAATAAGATGACATTCGGTCAGATTTCAGAACAACCGCTTCTTTGTAATTTTACCTCATGAATATCACGATTCGTTCTATACGCCAAAGCGACAACCCCTTTCTTTCAAAAATTGTAAAAGATACCCTGGCGGAGTTCGGCGCCAACCATCCCAATACGGTTTACTACGATCCTACAACCGATTCATTGTATGAGTTATTTCAAAAAGAAGGAGCGGCTTATTTTGTAGCCGAAATAGATAATGAAATAGTAGGCGGCGGAGGCATTTATCCTACAGAAGGTTTACCGCCCGATACCTGTGAACTGGTGAAAATGTACCTGCTGCCATCAGCCCGCGGCGTAGGCCTTGGCCGCACATTGATAGAAAAAAGCCTTGCCTTTGCCAAAGAGACGGGT
>JAUZOA010000225.1 GCA_030706685.1 Bacteroidota bacterium | reverse complement strand
TTCTAAAATCCGCCATTATCATAATTTTTTCCGAAAGAGAAGAAGAACGTAAGACGCAAAACAAGGTCATGGTCTTTATTGGAAGCGATTTGTGAAGAATAGCTGTTATACCAGACATTGGGCATAAAGTGTACGCGGTTGCTTGGTTTCCAGTCAAGACCAGCAGTTATAAATTGCTGTTTGTAAGTCTGGTCACCAGTAGTAAAGTAAGTAACCGTTGGCGTTGCAGGTGCATAATTATAAAATGTTCTATAAGAGTTGTCATTATAATTTGAGGTGTTGCCTGTATAAGATTTATAAACAGATGCATTTACCTTGTTATTCGGATTGTATGCGTCATATCGTGCAAAAAATCGCAGTTTGTTTTTTATAATATCGCCATGAACATATACTGATATGCCGGAAGGTGAGGTGGTCAGCGTATCGGTTCCTCCCGCAATTCTCGGGGCACTGTTGTCATTTGACAGGGTATTGATGAAACCCTCAATACCAATGGTATAACCCGTGCCCGGGTTCATACTCTTACTGGTAGCCGAACTATTCCAGGCCAGAAATCCTTTTATCATCTGCCGGGTATGATGCCAATATGAAGTCCAGTTTAGCCTTTGGTAGTCGGCATACAAGTCAACGACAATATGTTTGTCCATAAAATACCCATATACATCACCATAAAACCATTTGTACGGTGTATAATCCGGTTTATCGCTCGTGCCATTGGCCACGAGCAGGTTGTATCCAAAGTTCTTCGTGGCCGGATCAAAGACACCTTGTAAGGCTATGCCGAAATCATAGGATGGTGTTCGGCGTATATCTGAAATCGTTCTTTCAATTGACCGGTAACTCCAGACCTTTTCCGTAATCATCGGAAATGAAGGAGTGGACATTTCCCCCACAACCAGGTCCGTTCCCTTCCAGATACCCTTCCAACGGATATTCATGTTTTTAATATAGAACGTCATTTTCTGGTTGGTCAGCAGGTCCCCTGTGGAATTACCTGCAGAGTATGGAGTAACTGTACCGGCTGCACTTCCCACAGGAGGAGCACCAGGCGGGAAATTGTCTTCTGCAGCGAGCAAAAGTTCTGCGCTGAATTTTTTAGAAATATTATAGTCATAGCCCAGATAAATACGGCGAAACTGAAACATGGACGTTGACGCCCGGATACCTGTGTACTGATTGCTTCCGCCGCGGGTTAAAGAATCGGCGTGCGATTTATAAGCGAAATCCCCGAAGGCATAACCCCACAACCGGCCGGTATTTTCCGTTCCCGCCCTGTAAAGGGAATCATTGCTGAATACATACTGTGCCTGAGTAGAATAATGAAAGAAAAAAGACATGCAAAATAGAATTAGAAGCCTGAACAGGGATTTGGTCATCCAATTTCTCATAAAAGTGTTTTTAGAATTCGATTAGATAACAAAAGACGGCAGATCCTGTGAATGGAATGTTACGGGAATATTACCAAAATGTTACCTGCGACGCAAGATGGGCAAAGCCTCCGGGTTAACCGCCAGTTTACAAAGACTTAATGATTTGGTAACCTGAAAATGGGAATAAAAACGGGTTGTTTCGAATGTTATATTTGAAAAAAACACAGGTCAGTGAGCATGCCTTTTTATTCAGAGATTCAGATACGGACATGTCATGCAGAGTTCAAAAGACTTAAGAAATACACAGACAAACTTATTTTTTTTGACAGACTGTTTGGTATCATACC
>JAUZOA010000224.1 GCA_030706685.1 Bacteroidota bacterium | reverse complement strand
TCTCACCTGTCTACCCACGATGTGTTCCGCCGGAACACGGGAAAACCCCGGGGCTATGATGCAGAACAGTAAATAAATACAGGAGACTTTCATGCCCCAGCGGGGCATATCGTGGGTAGCTAATTCATTTGAGTGTCCTGCTACGTTCCGGAGGAACGTATCGTGCAAGTCAATATAAATTAAGAGATCACAATTTTCCCCGGACAGCAATGATTCAGAATTGGGAGCCGATCATCACCGGGCGTGATTTTTGGTTCTTTGTTTAGCAGGCAGGTTCATTCCGGGCAGAGATGGGTGCGCCCATCCCTTTTCATTATTACCAACCAGTTTTTTATTTATAAATTTAGAACCTGGTTATAGGGCAAACGAATACTATTCGCCCGCCTTGTCATAACCCGAATGCTGGTGGCAATAACAGGAATACTATGGACCATAAAGAAGCCGGACAATATTGGAACGAAAATGCAGAAGCATGGACGATAATAGCGAGAGCAGGCTTTGATATCTATCGTGATTACCTGAACACTCCTGCTTTTTTTGAAATCTTACCCGACATACTTGGACTACATGGTATTGATATTGGCTGCGGCGAAGGTTACAATACAAGACTTTTAGCTCAAAAAGGAGCAATGATCAAGGCAATTGACATTTCAGAAATTTTTATTCAGAAAGCAATCCAGGAAGAAATCAATAACCCCCTGAACATAGATTACCAGGTAGCCAGCGCGGTTGCCCTTCCTTTTGAAGATAAACAATTTGATTTTGCAACCGCCTTTATGTGCTTTATGGATATACCTGAAACCGAACAAGTCTTGCAGGAAGCTTTCCGGGTTTTAAAACCTAACGGGTTCCTGCAATTCTCCATTACTCATCCCTGCTTTGATACGCCGCGCAGAAAAAGCCTGAGAAACTTCCTGGGAAAGATATATGCAGTAGAAGCCGGAGATTATTTTGAGAATACAAACGGTAAAATCGACGAATGGATTTTTAGTGCCGCCCCGCTGCATCTCAGGAAAAATTTACGCAAGTTCAGGACTCCTAAATTCACGAGAACACTTACACAATGGATCAATGCCCTGGTTGGCACAGGTTTCCTCATTGAACAGGTTAATGAACCCCGCCCGGACGATGAAACAATAAGACAACAACCGGGACTACAGGGTTGCCAGGTAGTGGCATACTTCCTGCATATTCGATGCAGAAAACCTGCCTGACAAAACGTACAATATATAAAATCTTCTATGGTTGATATCGCTCATTTCAGAAAACTGGCACTCTCTTTTCCGGGCACAGCTGAATTACCCCATTTTCATTTAATCTCTTTCCGGGTAAATAAAAAAATATTTGCCACTTATTGGCCCAAAGAAAACAGGGCCATGCTGAAACTGTCATTGATCGACCAGTCTGTTTTTTGTTCGTATGATAATACGGTTTTCTTTCCTGTACCAGGCGCCTGGGGTAAAAAAGGAGCCACTTTTGTTGACCTTAAAAAAGTGAGAAAGGATATGTTCAAAGATGCCCTGGCAACTGCTTATAAAGGGGTAGCCGGGAAAAAATGAAATGATTGATATCTTATTTTTCCTCCCCCTGCCGGTCAATAGTACGACCGATAAAGAACCCGGCGATCATGCCCGCTGCGGCTCCTGCCAGTATCCAGGCGATATCGGGGCCGGCTGCGAAAAATGCAATCCCTGCGCCCAGCGCCCCTAAAAAAATGACAAATACAGGGATGGAACTACTCTTCTTCTTTGCATGATGCTCATGTGTCTGCGGATGAGGTTTGCGGTGGCGATGGCTTT
>JAUZOA010000223.1 GCA_030706685.1 Bacteroidota bacterium | reverse complement strand
TAATACTTACAAGGATCATCTGCCTGAGATGAGCTGGTACGAATTTGCGGCCTGTGCCGGCTCTACCCTGGGCATTTTCTGTCTTGTTGCCCATGCTTTTCGGGATGACTGTTCTGAAGAACTGATGGGTTACATTAAAGATGCTTACTTCCCATGGGTACAGGGACTGCACATACTTCTTGATTATTTGATAGATCAGGAGGAGGACCGCACCGGCGGGGATTTAAATTTTTGTTCATACTACCCCGATAGCAGCCAAATGACGAAGCGGCTGATGCATTTTTATAAACAGGCGGACCTGAGCATTTCACGCCTGCCTAATGCACGGTTCCATCACATGATTAATCGCGGCCTGCTTGGTATGTATCTGGCTGATCGTAAAGTGGATAGGCAGAAAGATGTGAGAAGGATTGCAAAGAAAATGATTCGCCTCGGCGGCCTGGCGACGCTTTTCTTCTTTCTCCACTGCTGGGTGTATAGACGAATAAAAATATAACTGTTTGTGGCAGGCGGGATTGACTTCAAAGAAGATCGTATTCATTGTGAATCCTATAGCAGGTAACGGTTTGACAGGCAGGAAATGGCCTCTCATTCACGCCATGGCTCGTGATCGGCTTGGTTCTTTTACATCTTACCTGACAACACAACCCTGGGATGCCATGCGCATAACGAGAAAGAATTTAATGGAAGGCGCTGAAGTTATTGTATGCGTAGGTGGCGATGGTACTCTGAATGAGGTGATAAATGGATTCATGTCTTTAGAGCAAACAATTCAGACCGGTGCCTCGCTTGGGTTTGTACCGCATGGAACGGGATGTGATTTTATCAGGACCGTCCCAATTCCCGCAAAGATTGAACAATCTCTTGACACAATTAAAGAAGGGCATGTAAGCGAGATTGATCTGGGACGACTTCAGTATCATGATCACCAGAACTTTCTAAAAACCCGCTATTTCCACAATATCATAAGTTTTGGCCTTGGTGGTGAAGTTGATGATCGTGTAAACAGAAGCAACAAGGTATTGGGCCCTTTTATTTCTTTTTTCTGGTCAGCTCTGGTTTCAATTTTCTTTTATGGGAAAAAGTCCATCCGGCTGAAGGTTGATGACCTGTTTGACGATGAAGTCATTACCTGGAACGTAGCTGTGGCAAATGGTCAATATCACGGGGGCGGAATGCGAATCGCTCCGGATGCTTCTACCAATGACGGTCTGTTTCATATTACGGTGGTTGGCGATTTAAGTCTGACGGAGGTCCTCTGGAACTTCCCAAAATTGTATAATGGCAGGATCAAAGATATCAGAAATGTATTGTTCCTGACCGGTAAGAAGGTAGAGGCATCATCGGAACAGCGTGTTTTGCTCGATGTCGATGGCGAGCAGCCGGGGCATTTACCGGTTGTGATAGATATTGTACCTGCCGCTTTGCACATGATAACAAAAAAATCATAGTTTAGGTATTTTTTGATATTGCGGGTTTAATTGATGAAAAATTACTCAACAGCTGGGGTTTAATTCTCCATTCTTTTCAAAATATACATCCTATCCGGATTGGTTAACGGCAATTTAAACCCCCGTAATTGTGGATAGTTAGTTTAATATCGCGGAATTGACATCCATATGGTATATAGATTGCACCTCTTTAATTATTTAAGTAAAAAAGTGATTATAAAATATGACGAGGAGGTTGCTTAGAATGAAACGTCTGATAGTGTTAGTGGCATGTTTTGTATTTATTTTCAGTGCTTGTGCCTTCGCTGTTGACGGACCTTCTACAGCCCCCGCCAAGGCCGAGCCTTCTAAAGCAGTTACCCCGAAAC
>JAUZOA010000222.1 GCA_030706685.1 Bacteroidota bacterium | reverse complement strand
CAAACGAACCGGCGCTCCGGGATAACGTAACAAAATTTATAAATCAGGAATAATTACTTTATTTTTGTAACTATTAAAGTTTTATAAAACAAACTAATGAAAAAATATCCGATCAGATGTCCTGTTACAGCTTATTTGAGTGTGATCGACGGTCATTGGAAACCGTTACTTCTTTGGCATTTACAAACAAAACCGTTGCGTTTTAAAGATATTCTGTTACGTATCCCTGACATCTCAACAAGGGTACTTACAGAACAACTTAATGAAATGGAAGAGGACAGGCTGATTTTTCGCAGGTCCTACAATGAAACGCCTCCGAGGGTGGAGTACGAATTAACGGACTACGGCAGGACCTTATTACCTGGTTTGGCCCTGTTACGTGAGTGGGGCCTGCAGTTCTTAAAGGAAAACAAACACGTCCTTCATCCTGAAAGTGAATGGAATCAAAAAATTCTTGAGCTAAAATAAAATGAAAATCACAAAACAGACGTGATCCGTTTGATTCTTCATTTGCACTGCTAAAAGAGAAAAATATCAATATCCAAACCAACTGTACTGTACTTATCCATCGCAAACTTTTAAGCCCTGGTTTTAAGGATTGGGTAATAGTTCTCAATAACTATCTGGTAAAAAAATTGGATAAAAGACACATTCGTCCTGGGCCGGCAGCGACATTATCCGGATGCGCTGACGAAATATCTGTAATACCGGTCAAATAAAAACAAGTGTGAAATTAAATTTGGAAGTCCAGAGACTATTACTTTATATTTGTAACCATTATCACTTTACAAAGCAAACTAATGAGAACAATCGGACTCATCGGCGGAACCACCTGGCTTTCTACGATTGATTATTACCGCATCATTAACCAGGAAGTGAACCGCCAGTTGGGAGACCTGCATTCCGCTAAACTGTTACTCTATTCGATTGACTTTGATGAATTCAAAACACTTGCCGATGCAGGTGACTGGCCAATGTTAACGGAGTGGTTTGCCGGCATTGCTCGGGATCTGCAAAGCGCCGGGGCAGAAGCGATCGTGCTTTGCGCCAATACGCTGCACCTCATGTTTCCGGAATTAGAAAAACTTGTACAAATTCCCATTATTCATGTCGCGGATGCGACGGTAGTTGAACTGTGCACACATGATATCCGCAAGACCGCATTGCTGGGAACTAAATTTACGATGGAAGCAACATTCTTTAAGGATAGACTTTCACAAGAGGATATTGAGGTGATGGTACCTGATGCAGATGAGCGGCAGTTCATTCATCAAACAATATTTGAAGAACTGGACAGGGGCTTACTGATACCGGAAACAAAAGTCCGTTATCTCACCATTATCAAAAAGCTGATAGCAATGGGTGCCGAATCCGTCATTTTAGGCTGTACAGAAATCCCGCTGCTGATCAAGCCCGAAGATTGCACGGTCCCGGTTTTCGATACAACGCTGATTCACGCCAAAGCCGCCGCCAGGTTCGCATTAACCGCATAAAACCTCATTATGGAAACCATCTATATCATTGGCTCCGGCGCTATCGGCAAGGTACTGGCCGTTTGTCTGGGTAACGATGGCAGGAAAGTCGTCTTACTGCGCGGCAGCGTGGACAATGGCGAAACACACAGGGAAAACATCAGCGTGACGCTTCCTTCACAGGAAATTGAGGCGGAAGTAACGATTGATACGCTTGGCAACTACCGGAGTTTGGAAGGATTGGTAGTGCTGTGTAATAAATCATACGGCAATGCGGCTTTAGCTGATGCTTTAAAACAAAAAATTGGCAATTCGCCCATTATACTCATGCAAAATGGACTGGGCGTGGAGCAAGCGTTT
>JAUZOA010000221.1 GCA_030706685.1 Bacteroidota bacterium | reverse complement strand
TTGCCGCATAATTCCAACGCAATTTTTTCTTTAATTTTTTCCTAAAGGGCTTTATATTGCCAAATACTATATTAAGGGAGGAAAAAATGCTGAGAGAATTTTTCCAACTGGATGAGCTGGGAACGAATATAAAACAGGAGATTCTCGCCGGTGTCACAACATTTGTTACAATGGCTTACATTATAATAGTTAATCCCAAGATACTTGAAGCTGCCGGTATTCCTTTTGGTCCCTCAATGGTTGCTACTATATTAACGGCATTTTTTGGAACTCTGACCATGGGTGTTTATGCGAAAAGGCCCTTTGCTATTGCGCCTTACATGGGTGAAAATGCCTTTATTGCTTTTACAGTCGTAAAAGTTCTGGGTTACAGTTGGCAGACAGCAATGGGAGCTATATTTATCGGGGGGGTCCTTTTCACGATCATAACCATTATGAATATACGAAGCTGGCTGGCGAACGCCATACCCGAAGGGCTTAAAATCGGGTTTATCGTGGGGATCGGTTTGTTTCTGACATTTATCGGCTTGAATGAAACAGGTATTGTTTCTCTGGGCGTGCCAGGTGCGCCTGTCCATGTCGGAAATCTTAAAGATACTAAGGTGATCTTGTCCATATTTGGATTTCTTCTCATCAGCTTTTTGATGATTAGAAAAATCAAGGGGGCGATTCTCATAGGAATTATTGCCGTAACTTTTTTATCTTTTCCCCTGCAAATAACCGCCCTGCCTGACAAATGGATAAGCATGCCGCCTTCTATCCTTCCCATCTTTTTGAAACTGGATATACTGGGTGCACTAACCTGGGGATTTTTTGCCGTCATCCTGACAATATTTGTCATGGATTTCGTGGACACTATGGGTACATTAATCGGATTGTCTTACAGGGCAAATTTATTAGACGAACACGGGAATTTGCCGGAGATCGAAAAGCCGATGTTGTGCGATGCGCTGGCCACGGTTCTTGCCGCGCTCTTGGGCACGTCTACAGCGGGGGCTTATATTGAGTCGGCTACTGGCATAGAAGCCGGCGGAAGGTCGGGATTAACGGCCGTTGTTACCGCATTCCTGTTTCTCGGCGCACTTTTTCTCGCACCGTTTTTCACAGTCATTCCTCCCTGCGCGTATGGTCCGGCGCTGATTGTTGTTGGTATGCTGATGCTGTCTCCAATTACAAAAGTAAACTTTGATGACCTGACCGAAGTTGTTCCTATATTCTGTATTATTATCATGATGAGTTTTTCTTATAATATAGGAATTGGTATGACTGCCGGTTTTGTTGTTTTTCCTTTAGTGAAGGTCCTCTCTGGAGGATTTAAAGAAATTTCATCAGGGCTGTGGCTTTTGGCAGGATTATCCGTCCTCTTTTTTATCTTTTATCCCTATTAAGACAGGCAAAGATAATATAGGAAGTTCGTATGTGATGGTTTTTAGTCTCCTTCAAATTCCGTCAAGAAAAAGACTTTGTAACCTTTGTTTTTTAATTTTTTGTAACCGCCGACATCCGGAAGGTTAACGATAAAAGCCATCTCGACAACAGCTCCGCCAAGTTTTTCAATAAGTGCAGCGGTAGCAAGGGCTGTACCGCCTGTGGCAAGCAGGTCATCAACCAACAAGATTTTTGAGCCTTTTATTATCGCATCTTTATGTACTTCAACGGTATCTGTACCGTATTCAAGCTCGTATTCATGCCGTACTACCTCTGCCGGCAGCTTGCCCAGTTTTCTAATGGGGACGAACCCCTTTCCCAGTGTATAAGACAAGGCCCCGCCAATAATAAAACCGCGTGCTTCGATGCCGGCTATAAGATCAAAATTTATATCACCCTTTATAT
>JAUZOA010000220.1 GCA_030706685.1 Bacteroidota bacterium | reverse complement strand
TGGCAGGCTCTGCCAATAATCATTTTCGGAAGATATTGTGAACCTCCCGGCAATGCATGACCTCCATTGATAACTTTTATTAGGCAAACTTTTGTGCTGCTGCTCCCGCCGGAATAAGTGTATTTGATCGCCGTGCACTTATCGCTCTTATCATTGTCAGGAAGATTTTCCACTACCGGCGTCGCCGATGTTTTATCTACGGTAATATAGCGCTTCAGGGTAGAATCGGTAGATGTGCAGTTGCCCCGGCTGCCGGTCAGCTTATTCCCAACAGATCCGCCATTATAAGGAACCAGCGGATCTCCGGTACCATTCATGATAAGGACAGAGATAGGACGCGAAGGATAAAACTCCGGGTAAATTCTTTCGGGGATACTCGCGCAAACAGGCGCTACCCCAAGCAAGCGCTGACTGAGTTTATAAGAAAGGTAAATGGAAAAGAAACCGCCATTGGAAATACCGGTGGTAAACATCCGACTGCTATCAACGGAATATTTTTTCAGCAATGTATCCAATAGTTGGTTGATGAATTGTACATCATCATTAGCGGCGATGGATTCTTTGAACTCGCGCCCATCATTCCATTGCTTGTTGATGCCATTGGGATATACGGTAATGAAATTCTCCCGGTCGGCGATAGCATCCATACCCATGTAGCGCTGCATTTGTTTGCTATTGCCGCCGCCGCCATGAAATACCAGTACCAATGGCAATGCCGTACCAGTCTTATAATTCTTAGGCAGGTGAAGCACATACTCTCTTTTTACATTGCCTGACCATACTACGCCGTCAATATTTTTTTGAGCGATAGCGCTGATGACCAGCAAGCCTGTACAACAGGTAAAGAAAAATTTATTCATAAAATGGTGCTGCAGTTTATAGGCTGTCGTCATGCTGAGGTACGAAGCATCTGCTCTGAGTTAGGACAGAGACGAGGGAGAAAGGTTTATTGTTGCATGAATAGAAAAGACGGCATATTAGCTTCTCTTGCTTCTGTACCGGGATATATCCGCGGGGTCAGAAACTGTATTTACCAAAATTTGGGAATTCGGATAATTTACCTAATTTTGGGAAATTAAGCTCTCTTGAATTCTAAAACACACAACTCGTCAAGGTAATTATTGTGTAGATGATCGTAAAGTTTAACAATGCTTATCTCCAAAAGGTTTTTGAAGGTAAGCAAGTAACAGGAAAGCCTAAGTATAGCCAGGATGTAATCCTAAAGTACAAGAAGACTGTTTTGATGCTTCAGATTACTGAGAGCATCAAAGAGTTGAGAAAATTCAGGGGACTGAACTTTGAAGCCTTGAAAGGCGAATACAAAGGGTATTTTTCAGTAAGAGTGGATTTGCAGTACAAGTTGATCTTACGTGTCGAGAAAGATTCAGTAGTGATAACAGATGTATTGATAATCGAAGATTTGAGAAATCATTATCAATAATAAGAATTAAGAGGAAAAGGATATAGCGGGTAGTATATCATCGGGTTCCCTGCCATACCCTACTATAAACGAAAATAAAAAATATATAAAAGTATATGTCTAATTACAAAGTTGTTAATTCTCGCGGAAAAGAAATCTTTACTGATGTAACGCTTCACCCGGGGGAAGTCTTACAAATGGAATTAGCAGCCAGAAATATTAAGAAAATTGAATTCGCTGAATTACTGGGAATGAAACCCGGCCATTTCAGTGAATTGTTACATGGCAAAAGGCATGTAAGTGCCGCCACTGCCCTTAAGCTGGAAAAGTTATTGGGTATTCCTGCAGAATACTGGATGAGAGTCCAGGTTTATCATGATCTGTTTGTAGAAAGAACTAAGGAACTATGAGCAGCTT
>JAUZOA010000022.1 GCA_030706685.1 Bacteroidota bacterium | reverse complement strand
TAGGATTATCCCTATTTATAAAACGAGTAAACCTACTGTGTCCGATTATGTTCATCTGCTTTCGATGCCGTTTATTGTATATCCTGTTTTTCAATGATGGCTCTTAACTCATCAGCCTCTTCCTTTGTAGCAGATCCCAGTAAAATAATATTCTTCCTTAGACGCTTATAATGACGGCCCCTCCACTTTTCATCTATGGTGGCCGAATCAGGGTTGAACCGTACTTTGATCAGTTGTTCCGGCAGGTTACAATAGCGCCCATATTTCGCCATGCCTATCCACAGAAGATGATCTTCAATATTTTGTACATCGGAAGAGTAGCCCCCGGCTGCCAGCGCTGCTTCTTTACGGTACATAACACCGGAATGGATAAAAGGACAATAAACATACATCTGCTGCATGATTTCTTCATGCCTATGACCTGCGGAACGATGAATAAAAAGATGTTCGCCATTTTCAGCAATATATTCGGCATCACAGCCGGTTAGGACATAGCCGGGATGATTATCAAGAAAACTGACCTGTTTTTGCAATCTTTCCGGGAAACAAATATCATCGGCGTCAAACCGTGCGATATAATTACCCCTTGCTTCGCGTAACCCGGTATTGAGAGCAACGGATATTCCCTGCCTTCCCTGCTCTATTAACCGTATGCGGGAATCGGAAAACCGGCGTATGACGGATACCGTTTCGTCTGTTGATCCGTCATTGATGATGACTAATTCAAAATCTGTGAAGGTTTGCTCCAGCACAGACGCAATGGCTTCAGCAATATATTTTGCTGCATTATAGGCCGGCATCAGTACTGTTACTTTTACTTCATTCATTTTGCTGGGAACTATTTTTAATATGCATGAGCATCAGCAGCTCAAATAAAATTACGATAGATAGCTGTTCATACCAATACTCAACCCCAAATGCGCCGAGCAGGATAATCAGCAGGGGGACCCCATAACTCCGTTTTCCCGACTTTTGAAAGAAGAACAACACATAAAGCAGGAAAAAGGCGATCAATCCTGCCAAACCATACTCAGCTATTAACTGATCATATACGGAATTGGGGCTGTGAATAATGGAATGTAATCTTTTATCCTTGGTAAAATAAGCAAGATAAAGGTTGAGATGATTGTCCAGGAAATCGTGGTTGATGTAAACAAATTTCCCAGGATAGCCGCCTGTTATTTGCAGCCCCGTGGTACGAAAAGCTAATTTCGAAGCAAAATTACCTATGCCGCAGCCCGTCAGTATTGTTGAAGGATGTTCTTCCAGGTAATGGAAAGTTTGCTGAAAGGCAACCAGTTTTCCCGGTTGTCGCCTTGCATCAATGTACTTCACACTGGTATCAAACGATGGGATATTTTGAAGAGCAAACAACAGCAACTTTTTTTGAAGCGCTGTAGTATCTCTTTTTCGCTGAAAGGGTTCTGTATGAATACTTGGCTCCGGGATTTCCGGCTTTGGGACAAAATGGTTTTTATTTAGTTTGAATTGCTCTTTAGCAATACTGTCAAGAAAAAGTCTTGCGATTTTTTGTTTTCTTTCGTCGGTAGTCAAAACGCTGTCTGGTTTTTCGGTGAGCGGGGTATTGTCCCTGTTCACGATAGTTTTATTTTCCTTAATGCCTGCTATTTTTGTAAAGGTCTCTTCTATAATATGATTGTTTTGCGGCGATACCTTCGCCATAAAGACCGCCAATAGACAAAAGCAGGACAAGATGATACTTTTTTGATTTTTGGTACTCCGGAAAATGAAAACTAACAATAAAACAACCACGAGCAGTATGTCAATGAAATTGCTTGTAGTGAGCAACAGCATAGCCATGCAAAGCAGGGTGAAGCGAATTTTGCCTGAATAAAGAAAATAGACAACACCGAATGCGTTTAAAATGGCATTAGTAGTGGATACGTCAAAAGTAATGCCTGTCATCCGGTCGCCTGTACTGGTAAAATATTTCTGGTGCATGCCCTGGTAAGTATAGGGGTTGACAGATCCTGCGTCCCACATAATGAATACCAGTTGGCAAATGATCACCGCTGCATTCAGGATAAAAAAGAGAGTAACAGTGGTTTGAAGTTTGTCCGTATCAGTTTTGAGGACAAACCAGTAATTGAGAAATGCGGCCGCAGCGCAAAGCAGCCAGAAACCAATCCCGGCAGATACAGCTAAAAGATGATTGGGAGAAAGGGAAGTTATATTGAGTAATAAATCAATCACGGCAATGCCGGCCATACTGAAGTAAAACCAAATGAACTTCTGCCTGTAAATACTTTTTGCCCTGAACATTTCCCGGTTAAGCACCAATAAAAGAATGATCGCCGGAATTTTTATCAGCATTTTTACATTGAGGACAAGCAGCAGAAATAATAATAAGGTCCAGTTTACTTTGCGGAAGTAATCAAGAGAAGCTTGGTATAATGATCTCATACTGTGCGGCCATCAAAGATATACTAATCCTTTTTCTTTCTAACTAATTGAAGTACAAATGTTATATCGTGTATTCGTAACTGCCGGGTTGCCAGTAATAATAAAAAAAACAACGGTAAAACTACCAGGAGGCGCAGCCAGGCTGTATCAAAAAAATAAACTCCGCAAAAACCGCTGGCCACAGCTATTGCCAGGCAGGTAAACAGGGATTGCCATGTCTCCTTAATTTTTGACAGCTCTGATGATCTCATATAGTTTATGTACTCTGCAATTATTGCTGTGAGAAAGACCAGGGCAGCGCCTTTAGCACCCCATAGCGGGATAAATAACAAGTCACCGGCCAGTATGATGCAAAATGTGAAAGTGGTTATTTTGAAAATGAGCTTTAAACGATCCTGTGCAAAATGAGCCGACCAAATAATATTGGTGATATACTGGAAAGGGATACACAAGGAAAGAATAAGAAATGTATATTGATTTACTTTACCGTATTTATTCCCCGTTAGTGAATCAATGGCCGGCGTCCAGATAATATTCAAAACAAGCGGTATCAATGTGGCCGCTATCATTTCAGCCCGTATAAGCAGGCTTAGTTCTGTTTTTTTAAGAAGGGATCGTTCGGTATTGGCTGCAAAATATTTTGAGAAACGGGTTAGAATCACCGGCGCGATAATCAGTAAAGGAAAGGGAGATAATTCATAGACGCGATAGGCAAAAGAATATTCGGCTGTAGTGGAGGATGTAGAAAAAAGACCCAGGAATATCCAGTCCATTCGCCCAATGCCCGCCATTAGTATGGCCGCCCCGATTTGCGGTAAAGATTGCTTCAGCAAAGTTCTGTAGTCGTCAAAATGGATATCGGGGGATAAGGGTATTTTCATCACGTAAGTCACGATGAAGAAACAAACCGCTAATTCAATAAATGAACTGATGATAAAGATGATCAGCACGCCTTGTATATCAATATGAAAAAATAGTAGTATAAAAACCAGTAGAATAACGCGGACCAGGTTGCCTGTTGACGACATGATGGCCAGGTAGTCGAACCGTTCTTTACCATTAGCGATCAGTTTAAAAGGAGAAGAGATGAAACTCAATAGCTGGCTGATACCCACTATCAAAAGCAAACTATGTGTAGTGAAGAAAGAAGGGAAAATCAATTTAAGCAGGAATAATAATAAATAAAATCCTGTGCCTGCAGACAAGACATGCAATAAGAAAAGGGTCATGATCTTTGAACTATCCTTTTCGGTAGCTGATCTTTTCACTACAATTTGCTCCAGCCGGAGGCTCAGCAGGGTATTGGTAAAAGTAAAGATGGCAAAGGACCAGTTTAGCTCGCCATAGCTTTCTTTAGGCAAATAGAATGAAGTGAGCAGAAATACAATCATCCCCAGTACCTGGGTAATAATCACCTGGAAAGTACTGGCGGAAACATCTTTGAATAGTTTTCGGGACATAGTGAAAGTGTTTCAAAGATAGCTGAAACAAACAAGGGATGTTTTTTGAAAGATAAGGTATTTATCAGGTGCCGGATCTAACTGATGTCATCGGCAAGACATTTTGTATCCAACCGACCGGTTCCGGATACTTTATTCCTGTTTTCGTTTTATAAAATATTTCCGGACGATACCCCCGCGCTTCAGCATAGCTGAAAAAAACTCCAGGGGAAATGCCAGTGGTAGTAATAGAACGATGGCTAGTTTCAACACCAGGCTTCTTTTGTTCTTTAATTCATAAATGATATTTCGCCGGTAGCCGAATAGCTTCAAAAGACTATCTGTCATCCCCAGCACCCCAAGATGAAACGAAAAGAAGACAGTTCTTTGACATACCAGGCCCAGATCCCCTGCAAACTGATCCAGGCGGGATGGAGTAAAATGGCTAATATGCCTCGGCACATCTAAATGCATCCATTTGCTGCCTGCTATTTTTGCCTGTAAACTATTAATGTTTGGAACCTCTATGACAACTAATCCATCTTTCTTCACATTTTGCCCAATAAGTTCTTTTAATAAATTCCCGGGCTGTGATAGATGTTCTGCAACATGAAAGAGGGTGAGCACATCAAAATCAATGTCGAATATTTTGCCTGCTGTAAAAAAGTTTGTATCCACTTCCAGGCCATAGATTTTTTTTGCGTACTCCGCTCTCTCCGGGGCGGTTTCTACACCTTTTACCTTCCACCCATTTTTGTTGGCCAGGCTTCCGAATTTGCCTTTCCCGCAACCAAAATCCAGTAATGAACCTTTCAGCGGTTTAAAAGAACTGATCTTCCTGATAACCCTTTTGTATTCCCGGTTTAAGATTTTGTCGAAGAGGCTATCACGATTCTCAACAACTTTGTATACCCCATCATTATATAATTTATCATTGGCGGGCTGGTAAGAAGTTAACGTATAAATATGCGAACAATGGCTGCATTTTACCAGCGATGCACCCGGAAACTGCAGATGCTCATAGATAATTGTATACTTTTCCGAGCCGCAAAGTGGGCAGCCTGGCTTCATAACTGAGTTTGATTTTTAGTACCTGTTGCGGCGAAAATACTGTTCATAATCCCTTCCGCTGTTCTTCTCCAGGTATAGTTCTTTGACCATTCCAGGCCTTCCTGTATCTTTTGATCATAAAGTGATTTGTTCTCTAAAAGTTCATTTATTTTTTGGGCAATAGCCCCAGGATCGCGCGGGTCCGCATACAAGGCAGCCTTGCCGCATACTTCGGGCATCGCAGTAGTGTTAGCGACAACTGCAGGCACTCCTGATGCCATTGCTTCTAATGGAGGCAGACCAAAGCCCTCGGCAAAAGAAGGAAAGCAAAAGATGGTTGCCATGGCATAAATCACACTCAATTCATCATTGCTTACAGCATCAGCAAAAAATATCCTTGATTTTATCTCCTTGTCATTCATCAAATGTTCTATCTGCGGGCTTTTCCAGTCTTTCTTCCCGACAATTAGCAAAGAAATATTTTTATCATTTACGAAACGTAATGAGTCTATGAGATTTTCTATATTCTTCCTGGCATTTAAACGGCCTACAAAAAGCAGGTAAGAGCCGGGCAGGTTGTATTTCTCTTTTACTTTTTCCAGTATCTCCTGCTTATGAAAGCGGAGGGGTTTAAAAATATCGGTTACTCCGGAAGGGGCGAGATCTACCGGTTGATCTTTTTTAGCATAATGAAGCCTTACCAATTCATCTTTTACATACTGAGTTGTGGTAATGATCCTGTCGGCGGCCGGCGCTGTCCGCTTCAATGCCTTGAAATAAAGTCTTTCTTTCCAGGTAAAATATTCAGGGTAACTGGTAAATAATATATCATGAATAAAAACAACCGATTTGAAATGTTTGCTTTTTGGAGAAAATGTTTGGAATAAAACAGCATCTACATGCAGGCGTATTGCCCATCCGGGTAAGACAAAAAGATTCGACAGCATATTAAAATCAGCCCAGACGTAATGAATATTCACATTTTCCCTGGTGAAAGGCCAACCCAGGTTTTTTTCTTTTTTATCCAGGAAAATATGCCATTCAATTTCCGGGTGCAGAGAAAACAACTCAGGTAAAACATTTTCGATAAAGAATCTCCCGCTAATAGTCCCTGTAAACAGCCATTTGGCATCAATTCCTATTCTCATAAAAAATGCCGGGGTAATTAAAAATATCTCTTTTGAGGCCGCAAAAAGAAAGAATAAAGCTTTTCGCTTTAAAGGTAGGGCAATTATGAAACATTGTTTAAAGAGAAAGCAGGTTGTAAGGCGAAGCGGCAGGCATTATACTGACTCCGCAACCGGCGACCTGATAATGCTTGTTTTTTCAGCACAGGCATTCAACATCAGGTGTTCATAATCATGGATGTTTTTTTGCATATTATACACTGTACGGATCCTCTCGATATTCAAACTTTTTCGGTGATCAATAATAAAAGGATCCACGGGATGATTAATAATAGCTGCGATCTCCTGTGCATTGGAAAAATAATCAGCTTCTTTCAGTAAGACGGCTTTATTGAATGCATTGCCATGCGCGGCAATATTGCAGTTACAGGCCATGGCTTCCAGCAGGGAAGGATTGGTTCCGCCGACAGTATGCCCATGAAAGTATTTTACCGAGTAGTACCGCAAATTATTCAATTCAGGCTGGTCATAAACAGGGCCATTGAAGCGGATATTGGGATGATTATAAGCTTCGCTGAGGTATTTTCCGAATTTATTGGTAATATTTCCGATAATAAGTAAAGGATGGGGCATTTCAGAAGCCAGGTATCCCTGGATGATCATTTCAATATTATTCTCCGGCTCCATCCGGGCTACCAGTAAAAAATACCCATAAGGCCGGAGGTTGTATTTTTGAGGCACGGAAAAATCAACATCTGTAAAAACTTCAGCGCCGTAGGGAATATAGACAGCTTTTTTCTGATAGGTGCTCCAAAGATATTCCTGCATTTTGGGTGAATCGGCTATAAGCACCTGTGCGTTATTAGCCGCCAGCGATTCCGCCCATTTCAAAAAAAGCTGTGTCGGTTTGTTGTATTTGCTCCGCTTCCACTCCATGCCATCCATATTCACAATATTAATGGTTTCCCTGGGCCATTTCCAGTTCCAGATTGAATCGCTGGTATAGCCGAGATGGAGGAGGATATCAAAATCCCTTTTACGGGCGTCATTATTACAATTCAGGTCGTAAAAAAACTGCCCGAAAGTGCCCCATTTATTTTCCAGGTCGCGGCAATGGATAATTTGTACCCCGTTCCACTCTTTTTCTTTATACGGGTGCTGGTCTGAATTATACACATAGACGTCGTGGCCTCTTTCCACCAGTCCCAGGGAGAGATATTGGGCAAATTGTTCAAAACCTCCATAATGATTGGGAATACCTCTTGTGCCTAAAATACCGATTTTTAGCTTTCTCATGTGGATATTGTGTTTTTGCCTGCCTTTGTAGCAATGGCAGCAATTTGCTGCCATTCGTATCGGGAAGAGGCTTGCCCCTCCCCATATTTCATTTTCGAAAAGTTCGCAACGGGTTCTTTTATCCGGGTTCCCGCCCACGGGAATTTTCCCTGGAATATATGGTCGACGGAAACTATTTGTATGGAGAAGCGGAACTTCAATACAGGGGAAATTTGAGTAAGAATCGCTGACTAAAACTTATAAGTTGCCTGAGCTCTAAGATTCTGTCTCTCAGCACCGAAATCACCGCAAGTATTTGGCCGATCCGGGGTGTTTATTTATTTTGTGGCAATTATGTCTCCTGGGAAGCATTACCTCATTACCGGCGGCGCCGGCTTTATCGGAAGCAACTTAGTCAGGAATCTGCTAAAAAATGAACCGGGTTTAACCGTCACCTGTGTCGACAATTTTGACCCCTTCTATTCTTCCGAAATCAAGGAGTTCAATATCCGGGATTTTAAGGATAATCCTTCATTCCGGCTGCTCAAAACAGATCTTGGCAGAACTTCCGGGAGTGAGTTAGCCGGGCTTATCCCCGACAAAGTGGATGTGATCGTGCACCTGGCTGCCAAGGCCGGGGTGAGGCCGAGTATTGAAAATCCTCTTTCTTACCAGGAGTCGAATGTGATCGGCCTGCAGAATATGCTTGATTTCGCGAAGCTAAAAGGCATCAAACAATTTGTTTTTGCCTCCAGCAGCAGCGTATACGGCATCAATGACCACTATCCCTGGAAGGAAGAAGAGAAACTGATGCCGATTAGTCCCTATGCCATGACAAAGCTTTCCGGAGAAATGCTGGGACATGTGTATCACAAACTGTTTGGTATCCGGTTTATCGCCCTTCGTTTTTTTACCGTATATGGCCCGGGGCAAAGACCTGATCTTGCCATTCATAAATTCACAAAAAATATCATAGCCGGAAAGCCCATTGCCATGTATGGCGATGGAAGCACCAGCCGCGATTATACCTATGTGGATGACACGGTGCAAGGTATTGTCGGAGCTATACATTACGAAAAAACAGACTACGAGATCATCAACCTCGGGAATCATTATACCATCTCTTTAAAAGAGCTGATCGAAGGGATTGAAAAAGTAACAGGTAAAAAAGCCATCATTGACCGGCAACCCGACCAACCCGGGGATGTGCCCAAAACATATGCTGATATTGAAAAAGCAAAACGGCTACTTGGATACGATCCGAAAACGCAGATCGGTGAAGGGCTGAAAAAATTCTATGATTGGTTTGTTCAGCATGAAAACCTGCTTGTTAAATGATCCAGCAGTGGAGTTTAGTGCGGATGTATTGGCGAATTATGATTATTCAAGCCTGAATTTCTTCCCGGCAAGTATTCTTTACGGGCCTTCCATGGAGCCTTGTACCCCGGCTTATTAATTTACAATCTTTTGTCTAAAACTCAGTTCTTTACACAACGAAATTATTTTTTGTACTCCTGTGCTCCTAAACCCGGAAGATGACCGGGGATATTAATTGGGGAAATAAGATAGTTGCATTCTAAACAAATACGGATAATTATCATCGTGCAAATCCTGCCTGCCCTTTATCTCATTGCCCTTTTAACTTTCTATATTCTCTCTCTGCAGTATTGACGAATTTGTAGACACTTAAATAGTTAGCAACTATCCCTATACCCCAGCCAACAGTGGGGTAAATTGGCCAGGGATGTGTATCGGTACCCCCTATAAATGCCCATATTGCCCATAAAATAGCCATTATGACAAGGTATAAGCTAAGATGGGTTTTAAATCCGGCTCTCGCCTTAGCCTGTTGCCAGAGCTGTTCATCTCTTTCTTCTTTCATAATAAATAGTTTTTAATGAAAGTGTATCATAAAACTAAATAGGGAAACAGCCTTAATAAAATGACAGGGGATAGTGGGGGCAGTGATTGTAGTCAGGCTTTTGTGACTCCTTTCCTGGTGAGCACTCTTCATTGCATTCGTCGCAGGTCTGTTAAACTGAAGTGCTATTTCTAATGAAGGTGCTGCGGTATAGCCCAACATCAAAAAAGCTACAATAAGCTGTAGTGCCGGGAGCTGGTTATATTAAATTTATCGTTTGGTAAAAGATGTTTCCACTAAAACTCCTTTGACGAGGGTTTGATAAACTACGCAATATCTCTCGGTCAGCTTTGCTATTGATTGAAGCTGTTCAGGTGTTGCATCGGTATCCAGGATGAAATAAAGGCGGATGGCTTTAAATCCTACAGGCGCTTCCTTAGCAACTCCCAGTGTCCCCCGAAAATCCAAATCACCTTCTGCTTTGATACTGCCATCTTTTATTTCTACACTGATAGCAGTTGACACCGCACGCAAGGTTACACCCGCGCAGGCTACCAATGCTTCCAAAAGCAAGTCGCCGGAGCAGGCTAATAGTCCATCGCCACCTGTTGCAGGGTGCAAACCGGCTTCTACCAGGGCCCTGCCTGTCTCAACTTTGCAGGAAATGCCATCGCCTATTTTCCCTTCTGCCTTAAGGGTGATAATGGCTGATATGGGATCTTCCCGGTACTTATCTTTCAGGGGAGCTTGCAGGTTTCTTAGTTCTTCAGATTTCATGGGACAATTTAATCAATTTACGGGCGACGAATATATTCGTTAGACGGCCTTGCTGTAAGCATTTTGAAATCAGTCATTTTGTTTGTAGTTTTTGGAGAATGACTGTATTTAATTTTTGCCGAATTCTCTCTGTCTGCCCAAAGTCGATAAAACCACCATGGTAATAAGTGCTTGCTATTACTGAAGCGAATATGTTGTCGTTATCAAAGGTTAGATAAATGGTATAGTCGGATGTCCACCAATTCCGGCGATAGTTGAAAGACCAAAAACCTTTTGAATTGTCAATAAAAGAAGAGTTGAAGTCTTTAATAGTATCTGCAATAATTCTTTTCTTGTCCTCGGTAGATGAATTGCTGTCAAATGTTAATATCTTATATCTATTCCGAACTAGGTATAAAGCGATACTACCCAATAAAAAGCAGAATAGTGAAGCGAAAAGCATTATCGCTTGTGAATGTTCTTCCCGATGTTCTGTCAAAGTAAGGGACTTGAAAAGAAAAGCGACTCCAAAACCAATAGTTAAAAACGAAATAAAGTAATAATAATATTTGTCGAAGCCGCTGGCTTTAGTTATTGTCTTCTTGAATTGTTGAACTGTCATTTTGTAATTGTCTGCACACATAAATTTACAATACTCACTTCCTATTTTCAAAAGAAACAGCTACTCACTTTCAAGAACTGTTACGCTGCTACAATCAAGACAAGTAACAGAAACCCTGAGTCTTTCCTGCTGTATTCGGGAGCAAGGGTAAAAAGAAAGGCTCTCCAACCGGAAAGCCTTCTTTATCAGTAAAACACAACAATCTAAAACGTAGCAACTATGATGAGGGGTAGGTTAAATGATCCCGGCCAGTTCCAGGCTTTTCTTTTTTAGTTTGCGGATCGCAATGTCTTCGATGACGGGTTCAGGTGTAAGGATCAGCGATGTGTTATTCTCCTTCCACCAGTTATTTTCCTTCAGTTCTTTGAATGAAATGACTCCTGCCAGGTATTTTCTCTCCTGTTCCGAATGCCATTCTTCGATCCATTCAAAACGTTCACGGGGGACATATTTCAGGTCATCAAAACTTACATATACGCGCAGGTAAAAATCATTGCTTAATTCCTGGGGTTTATGATGATATAGTTTTTTGTATTCGTATTTATATTGATAGCGCAAAGCGGAAATATCGCTCAGTACGGCAGAGGCGGTAGGAAAACTGCCGGCGCCTTTGCCATAAAAGAATTGTTTGTCCGCAAAACCGCTTTCGATCACTACACCATTGTATTCATTTTTGACAAAGGATAAATGATCATCCTGTTTCACAAACTGCGGGAGAACATAAGCAGCTACTTTACCATTTTCTAATTTTTTTGCTTCTGCTACCAGTTTGATCTGCTGGTTTTTTGATTTGGCTACCACCGCATCCGCTGAATGAATATCCTGGATGCCATTGAACAGAATATTACCAGGTGACTCAACGATGCCATACGCGTGCGTGAGCAGGAAGGTCCATTTGTTTACAGCGTCATAACCCTCTACATCGAGCCTTGGATCGCTTTCGGCAAAGCCCTGCTGCTGCGCCAGCAACAAAGCCTGCTTGAAATCGAGATGTTCTTCAAATATTTTGGTAAGGATAAAATTGGTAGAACCGTTGACAATGGCTTTGATAGAATGAAGCAGGTCATTGTCATAATATTCTTCGAGATTCCTGATCACGGGGATGGAAGCGCAGGCAGCCGATTCATATAAAAAGGAGCGGCCGGTTTGCTGTTGCAGTTCAAGCAGGGCCTTTAGGTTTTCAGCAATCATCTTCTTACTGGCGCTGACAACATCCTTGTCGTTTTGTAAAGCTGTGGAGACGATTTCAAAAGCCGCCACTGAATCATCAATTACTTCTACGATCACATTTATTTCGGGATCGTTCAGCAATTCGCCTTTGTCAGTGGTAAATAAAGAATCCGGGGCGTCACGTTTCTTGCCGGGGTGCTTGATGCAGATCTTTTTAATACTTGCCTTGAGGGACGGGGTTTGCTGAAGTACTTTGTACAATCCTTCTCCTACTACGCCGAAGCCGAATAAACCGATCGTTAGTTGCTTATGTGTTTCCATTTCTTTTCTTAGTTTCCTGGTTTAACAGTTCACTGGTTCGTAAGTTCGCATGTTTGGCAGTTCACGAGTTCACAAGTTGGGTCGTTTAAAAGCATGCTCTTCCTGAACTATTGAACCTTTGAACTTCACTCATTCACTACCTTTAAATGATGAGATGATCTTTCTTCAATGAATTCCTTTAATGCGGGTTCTATTTTTTCATATTCCAGTAAAAAGCCATCGTGACCAAAATCACTGGCAATACTGATTAACCGGGCGCCCTTAATATTTTTTTGCAGGTATTCCTGTTCGCTAATCGGGTACAGCACATCTGACCTGATGCCTATCACTAACGTTTTAGCGGTGATCTTGTTCAATGCTTTTGCTACGCCGCCCCGGTTCCGGCCCACATCATGACTGTCCATCCCCTGGCTAAGCCGGTAATAGCAAACCACATTAAACCTGTTGACCAGTTTTAATCCCTGGTAACGCTGGTAATTATCCGCGGCATAGGCTATTTCTTTATTCATTTCAACAAAGGCTTTGTCCCTTGGCTGGGTAATATCATAGCCATAGTAAGAACGATAGGAGAGCAATGCAATGGAACGGGCGGCCGCCAATCCTTTTTTTCCTGCATCGGAACGTTTTTCCAGCCAGGTTGGATCTGCTTCGATAGCCATGCGCTGGGATGCATTGAATGCAATGGCCCAGGGCGACAGAACAGCATTGGTGGCGATAGGGACGATATGTTCAAACAATTCCGGCTCTTCAATGGCCCACTCCAGCAACTGCATTCCACCGGTACTTCCGCCCAGGCCAACAAGAATCTTTCTTATGCCAAGATGATCTTTCAGTTTTTGATAAGCTTTTATCATGTCCCTTATCGTGAATACAGGAAAGTCATGATAGTAAGGCTGGTTGGTCGCCGGATTATTACTGAGTGGGGAAATGCTTCCGTAAGGACTTCCGGGTTTGTTCACGCAAATGATAAAATATTTTGCCGGGTCAAAGAATTTCCCGTCGCCTGTAAGGCCGGGCCACCATTCAAGGGGATTACTGTTAGCGGTCAGCGCGTGGAATATCCAGACCACATTATCTTTTGCCGCATTCAATTTTCCATGCGTTGTATAAGCCAGGTGATAACCCCGAAGGGTTACACCTGACTCTAACGCAAAAGGTTCATGATGATTAAAAACAGACAACATATTATCCTACCAATTCTTTTGAAAATACTGCTTTAAATGCCTGTTCAATATCAGCTTTGATATCGTCAATATGCTCAATACCGGCACTGATACGGATTTGGTTGGGCTGAACACCGGCTGCTACTTGTTCTTCGGCGCTTAATTGCTCATGCGTGGTAGAAGCGGGGTGTATGACCAGCGTTTTGGCGTCGCCTACATTAGCCAGGTGACTGATCAGTTTCAGTGAATCAACAAATTTGCTGGCATTTTCTTTTCCGCCTTTTATTCCAAAGTTGAGGATACCACCAAAGCCATTGCTAAGATATTTTTTAGCCAAAGCGTTATACGGACTGCTTTTTAATCCCGGGTATTGTACAAAATCAACGGCAGGATGCTCTTCAAGCCATTGAGCTAATGCCAATGCGTTATCAACATGGCGTTGTACGCGGAGTGATAATGTTTCCAGGCCCTGCAAAAACAGGAATGAATTGAAAGGGCTGAGCGAAGAACCAAAGTCGCGCAGACCTTCTACTCTTGCGCGGATAGCAAAAGCGATATTAGGCAGGCCAAGAGGATTGCCTTCGCCGAATATATCCCAGAATTTCAATCCATGATAACCTTCACTGGGTTCAGTGAACTGCGGGAATTTTCCATTGCCCCAGTTATAATTACCGCCGTCAACGATCACCCCGCCGATACTGGTGCCATGACCGCCGATCCATTTGGTAGCTGACTGTACAACTATATTAGCTCCATGCTCCAGCGGACGGAATAAATAGCCTGCAGTACCAAATGTATTATCAACGATCAATGGCAGATCATATTCTTTAGCGAGATCAGCGAATTTTTCAAAATCAGGAATATTAAGACGCGGGTTGCCGATCGTTTCCAGGTAAAAGGCCTTTGTGTTTTTGTCAATGTGCTTTACAAAGCTTTCTGCATCGTCTCCGTCTGCAAAACGTGCTTCAATGCCAAGCCGTTTAAAAGCTACTTTGAATTGATTGTAGGTACCGCCGTATAAATAAGTTGTGGTGATAAAATTATCCCCGGCCTGCAGGATATTATTCAATGCAAGAAACTGGGCTGCTTGTCCTGAACCGGTGGCCAATGCTGCTACGCCGCCTTCCAGCGCCGCGATGCGCTGTTCAAATACATCGGTGGTAGGGTTCATGATGCGGGTATAGATATTACCGAATTCCTTTAAGCCAAACAAATTGGCCGCATGTTCGGAATTGTTGAAACCAAAAGACGTGGTTTGATAAATAGGAACAGCTCTTGCCTTTGTTGTTGGATCAATTTGTTGTCCTGCGTGAAGCTGCAAAGTCTCGAAGTGAAGATTGTTACTCATAGAAATTTTTTTAAGTTGTCAAAATTTGTTTGCTAAAGTGAGAGAATATGCCAGGCGGTCAGCCTTTCGGAGAGAGTATAGGTATGCCTTACGGCATACAGCAAATGCAACAACAACAGGAAGCGAAGACCTTGAATATGTTTTGTTGCGTTTTCATTACTCTATAAAATTAATGGGCTGTACTGATTCTCCCAATTTTATTTTTTAATTGTTAAGAAAATTTATGAACCGCCCGGATTGTAGCGAAAATAGAAACCACGCCTGCTCATAAATCTGCTGGTTTCCTATCGGTCGTTCTTATTGTTCTATCGGCATTCTCAGCGACCGGCTCTGTAAAAGAATTACTAACAGTTGTTAATTGAAGTTTTTCAAAAGCCTGTCGCAGGTCGGCTATGAGATCAGCAGCTTCTTCCAGCCCGACCGATAATCTTACCAGGCTATCGGCTACACCCGCTGCTCTTCTTTTTTCGGCTGGTATTGATTTATGTGTCATCTGCGCGGGATGGCACAATAAACTTTTTACGCCACCAAGACTTTCCGCCAGTTTGAAATATTTTGTTGAAGTAACAAATAGTGTTGCTGCTTCTTCTGTATCATTTTTTAAGGTAAAAGAAACAACCCCTCCGAAACCGCTTGCCTGTTTTTTCGCGATCCTGTGATTGGGATGATTCTTTAGCCCGGGATAAAAAACTTTATCTACAGCAGGATGTGTTTCGAGAAATTCGGCGACAGCCTGCGCATTGATGCTATGCTGTTTCACACGGAGATTCAGCGTTTCAATACCCCGGATCACCAGCCAACTGTCAAAAGGAGAAAGGATAGCGCCGCTCGCGTTCTGAATGAATTTTATTTTTTCACCTGGTTCTTTTTCTTTAGTTATAACCAGCCCCGCGATCAGGTCGCAATGCCCGCCCAGGTATTTAGTAGCCGAATGAACTACTATATCGGCTCCCAAAGAAAGAGGCTGCTGCAGGGCAGGTGAAGCAAAAGTATTATCTACGCAAAGTAAACAACTGTGTGCCTTTGCAATTTTTGCGATGGTTTCTATGTCTGATATTTTTAATGTCGGGTTGGTTGGCGTCTCAATCCAGATCAGTTTTGTTTTGGGAGTAATAGCATTAAAAACATTTTCTGCGTTGGTTGTATCCACGTAGTTGACGGTAATGCCAAATTTTTGATAGATATGTGTAAAGAGGCGAAAGGCTCCGCCATAGATATCATCAACAGCTAAGATTTCATCACCGGCTTCCAGCAGTTTTATTACGGCATCAATAGCCGCGAGCCCGCTGCTAAAGGCAATACCTGCAGCGCCATTTTCCAATTTGGCGATGATATCCTCCAATGCAGCGCGGGTAGGATTGGCTGTCCGGGCATAATCATAACCTTTGTTTATTCCCGGTGCTTCCTGCACAAAGGTGGATGTTTGATAGATAGGTACAGCAATAGCTCCTGTCAGCGGATCTATGGGAATACTGTGGATCAGTTGTGTTGCATTGTTGCTCATTGTTAAGACATTTAATACCCCGGGTCCGCCGCGGCGGAGAGTATGGGGAAGTTTAAAATTTTGTCAGATATTTTTGAGCACTTACCGGGAAAGATTGATAATAACGTTATCGGCGAAGCTTTTAATCCCCCAAAGGGGGTAAAAAAAAAAGCTCATCCGATAAATCAGATGAGCTTTTGAATATGTTGTGAAGATATTTTAGAAGCTTTGAATCTGACTTATCTGTCCCGACTCAGTCGGGATGGAATTGGCACCTTTTCCCCCCGCTATGCTACTGATGCTTTTGTCATCCTGAGCGAAGCGAAGGAGAGGTTGTCAAGGCTTCATCGGGCCATTACCCTCAGCCTTTCTTGATAAGTGATCGTGTAAAGAACTGTTGCAAAGATAACTTCAGGATTTTCAGATTTCCAAATTTTTTTTAAAGTTGACAAACTTTCAAAAGTATTAACTCACCGTAAAACCTGCTTAAGGTTATCTACTCTCTGCTGGCTTCAGGCGGGCAAATTTCTTTCCATCCATTCTTTTTGTGACTGAGCAGTATGCTCGATCAATACCTTTTTTTCTATTTTTTCCTGGGCATTTTTAATAGAGGCGCTTACCATTTTATGTTCGATCATACTATTTTCTTTTGCCCCGATTTTTTTCATTAATTCAATTATCCGTTCCCCGCCGAAATAGTTGAACAGGGGGTTCATCCATAGCAGAATAAACGATGGCTTCTGTCAACTGCCATTGGCTGAATAGCTCCTGTTCTTTTTTCAGCAGGGGATAATGTTCTGCAAAAATGATATTCTTCCCGTTTCCCCGGGAGATATGTGCTTCTTTTACCATCAGCAAGGATACAGGAGATACGGTTTCTTTTGTAAATAAAGCATTGAGATGCTGGTAAGTCTCGTCGAACCAGCAAAGAATTACCAGTTCCGGGTCTTTTTTCCATAGATCAAGAATGCCGTTCCACTTTGCTGTTTCAGACATCCAGATTTTATCAATGACCTTTATTGTTTCTTGTTTCTTTTTAAATAGATTAAACATGGCAAAGATTTTTTTTGAGTTGACAACCTTTCAAAAGTATTTATTTACTGTAAAATTCCACCGTTAGAGCACATCCTTGTAATGGATCAGTTTGGAATATATCCACTGAGAACCGCAGAGATAAAGAGTGCCACAGAGAGACTATCATGAATCCTCTGAAATCCTCTGTTTCTCCGCGGTCTTCTGCTTTTTTGATAAGGCCTTTTTACATCCGGAATCCCCTTCCCGGATGAGCCAATAATAGCGCTTGCCCGGACCCGCTATCCGTTCATTGATAGCATTAATAAAAACTACTTGTAGTCTTGTTCCACCCGGTTTTTGGGGGGTGTAAATAGTATTAAAAAATAATAAAACAGGCAGATAAAAGAGATTAAACAGGGATAAAAGAGGGAAAATATCCGTCTTTTGTCCGTCTTTGATCCGTGTTTGATCCGTCTTTTATCCGTGTTTGATCCCTGTTTTATACGTCAAAGGTATGGGCCAGCGCATGCCAAGTTTACCTTTGCCGGGGTTATTGACCTGTCCTGCAAAATTTACATGGGGAAGAAAAAAATCCGGGAAAATTCGTTTTGACGGTCTGTACGGCAGGCAGGCCTGTGGTTATCCGTGCTCTAATCCATACTTGTGCCTTAACGTGGCCGTAAAACCCGGCGTTAAAGGTTCACAACTCTGCAAAAAAAAGGAGGTTGCACCTGCAACCTCCCCAATGATCATTGGTGTTTCAAAGATTTAGATTTATTGCTGCATAGGGGCAATGGAAGCAGTAGATTCGCTGGTTTTGCTTCCACTGTATTTCCAGGTTTTCACTGGGATGATTTTTGCCTTTGCAGTTCCTTTCTTATTAAATTTAGACTTGGTCTTTGTTACGGCTGGTTGTTCTTCCACTACCGGTTGCTCTGTAACAGTGAATGCTGCAGCGGGGTCATTGTTATTATAAGCGCAGCCAATACAAATATCAAGGGTATTAGCATCTTTATTATAGACCAGAACGCCTTCGGGCAGGTCCTTATCATCTGCAATTTTCTGTGCAGGTATTTTATAAATGGCCGGTGATTTCCTGAGGTAAGCTTTGATCTTTCCCTGGGGAAGACCTTCTATCCAGGCAATACCTTTGTTGGATTCATCAAGCGCGATCGTTACATCGGATGAAGCTGTAGTACTTGTGGAAGTTGTAGTGTTGTTTGCGTCAGTTGTGGCACTCTTGCTTGTTACGCTATAATGCCCGATAACCGGGAATATTTTTGCTGTAGTAAGGGGCCCGGGCATGGGCAACATCTTGTATTTATCGGGGCTGTAATTATTCCACTTATCGGCGCTGGTCGTTGTGCTGCTCATTACAGTTTCCCTGGGCATTGTATTGTCCGTTTGGACCTTTGCGGGTTCTTTGGGGAGGGTATCTGTCTGGGCATTTATAGTTGCGGTCTGGAAAAGAAAGGCTGCGCCCAGTATAAAGGCGGTTTTTTTCATAAGTTATGCTTTAAAAGGGTTAAATAATCCGTTCCTCCTTTTCTTTAGAAATATTATGCCAGAATCCCGAATTGTGGAAAACTAAGTGTAAATACCAGTACAGGCCAGTAATTTCTGCAAAATGATACAGGGCCCCAAATGGGTATTAACTTTTTGCTTGCCAGCTTGTTTTATCTTCGCTGACTATAATTTTATGAATACAAAAGATAACGGTAATTCAATAGCGCCCCCTGGTGAGGATATGATAGAAGTGTATGGGGCAAGGGTGCACAACCTTAAGAATATCGATATTTCCATTCCTAAAAACAGGCTGGTGGTCATTACCGGTATCAGCGGCAGCGGCAAGTCTTCCCTGGCCTTTGATACCATCTATTCGGAAGGCCAAAGAAGATATATGGAAACATTCGGCGCCTATGCCCGCCAGTTCATTGGAGATATGGAACGCCCGGACGTGGACAAGATTACAGGACTGTCACCCGTCATTTCCATTGAGCAAAAGACAACCAATAAAAATCCCCGCTCCACAGTCGGAACTATTACCGAGGTATATGATTTCCTCAGGTTGTTATTCGCGAGGGTGGGAGAAGCCTATTCTTATAATACCGGGAAAAAGATGGTGAAATGGAGTGAAGAAGAGATCGTAGAGAACATTTTTGCAAAATATAAGAGTAAAAAGATCAGCTTGCTGGCCCCGCTTGTTCGTGGACGAAAAGGACATTACCGTGAGTTATTTGAAGATGCCCGGAAAAAAGGTTTTTTGAAAGTACGGGTGGATGGAGAGATAAAAGACCTCGCGCCCAAAATGCAGGTAGATCGTTATAAAATACACGATATCGAACTGGTGGTGGATCGCTTACAAGTGACAGATGATCTGAAATCGAGGTTAAGCCAGAGTGTTCAGCAGACATTGAAACTGGGAAAAGACCTCATGTTCCTCCAGGTAGGCGAGGATAAAAATGTGGTGCAATATTCAAAGTTGCTGATGTGCGAAGACACCGGCATCAGTTATGAAGAGCCTTCACCCAATGCTTTTTCCTTCAACTCTCCTTACGGGGCCTGTCCCGTGTGTAAAGGACTAGGCACTACTTTTCATATCAATATGGAAGCGGTGATTCCTGACCGGGGATTAAGTATTAATGAAGGAGGGATAGCTCCTCTTGGAGAAGAAAGAGATGCCTATGTATTTAAACAAGCACAGGAAATTGCGCGGAAAAATAAGATATCGCTTACCAAACCGGTTAAAGAAATCTCACAGCAATCACTCAATCTTTTGTTATATGGCAATGAGGAAGGAACTGAAACAGAACTTGATTTTGAAAACGCCCAGTTTGATCCCCAGGGGCCCTACGAAGGAATTGTAAATATGCTGAAACGCTGGTTTAATAATGGATATAGCGAGGGATTACGTGAATGGGCCGAAGGATATATGCGTTTAAAGCCCTGTGAAAGTTGTGGCGGGGCGAGATTGAAAAAAGAAAGCCTTTGGTTCAAAGTAGCCGGAAGGAACATTGCTGAATTGAGTAATATGAACCTGGATAATCTCGCTGCATGGCTGGATGGGATCGAGCTAAGGATCAGTAATAAACAAAACCAGATCGCCAAAGATGTGTTGAAGGAGATAAGAGAGCGTCTCCAGTTTTTGCTCGACGTCGGGTTGACTTATCTTTCGCTGAACAGGCCTTCTAAAACTTTAAGCGGAGGAGAATCGCAACGGATCAGGCTGGCTACACAAATAGGTTCACAACTCCAGGGGATCACGTATATTCTTGATGAACCTTCCATTGGTTTGCACCAGAGAGATAATCACCGGCTGATTGATGCATTGAAAAATCTTCGTGATATTGGTAATAGTGTGTTAGTAGTAGAACATGACAAGGATATAATGATGGCGGCTGATCACCTGATTGATGTTGGCCCCAAAGCGGGCTATCATGGCGGAAAGATCGTGGCACAGGGGAATCCCCGGCATTTGCTGAGCCTGGACACACTTACTTCCGGTTATTTGAATGGCCATATGAGAATAGAAGTGCCGAAGGAAAGAAGAAAGGGTAACGGGAAATTTATAGAACTGAAAGGCGCGAAGGGCAATAACCTCCGGAATGTAGATGTAAAGTTTCCGCTGGGAAAGTTTATAGTGGTAACGGGTGTAAGCGGCAGTGGCAAATCCACGCTGATCAATGAAACGCTTTACCCGATACTTTCTCATCATGCTTATGGATCGAAGGGCACCCCGCTTGATTACAAGGCAATAAAAGGATTGGAGAATATTGACAAGGTGATAGAAATAGATCAGTCGCCTATTGGCCGTACACCCAGGAGTAACCCGGCTACTTATTGCGGATTTTTTACAGAGATAAGAACATTATTCGCTTCGATCCCCGAGGCCAAGATCCGGGGATATACAGCGGGTCGTTTTTCCTTCAACGTAAAAAGCGGGCGTTGTGAAGTATGCGAGGGCGGGGGTATGCGGGTGATCGAAATGAATTTTTTACCCGATGTATATGTGCATTGCGAAAAATGCAATGGTAAAAGATATAACCGGGAAACGCTGGAGATACGTTATAAAGGCAAATCCATAGCGGATGTATTGGAAATGACTGTGGAGGAAGCCGTGGAATTTTTTCAGCCTGTACCTTATTTATACAGGAAGATAAAAGTATTGGAAGATGTGGGGCTTGGCTATATTACGCTTGGTCAATCCGCTGTAACGCTTAGCGGGGGCGAGGCACAGAGAGTCAAGTTGTCTACAGAACTGGGTAAAAGAGATACAGGCAAAACTTTTTATATCCTGGATGAACCTACTACCGGCCTGCATTTTGAAGATATTAAACACCTGCTGGATGTTTTAAATAAGCTGGTGGACCGGGGGAATACTGTTTTGGTAATAGAACATAATATGGACGTGATAAAAGTAGCTGATCATATTATTGATATTGGTCCTGAAGGCGGCGACGGCGGAGGACAAATATTATTTGAAGGCACACCGGAAGATTTGATAAAAAATAAAGAAAGCTTTACTGCGCAGTTTTTAAAGGCAGAATTGGCCTGAATTATTATAAATAAGCGATGATAAACCAGCTTCACGGTTTTGTAATAGTTCTGCTCCGGGGGATCAGGGATCGCCAGCTTTTCCCGCCAGTGCTTTGAAATATAACCCGGGTTTGCCCGGGCAATTCCCGGCATAACTTTTTGTTTCAGTGTTTTCCTTTTATTGGCCAGGCGAAGGCGGAGTAGGTGGCTTTTTACTATCTAATTGCTCGGGCTTTAATACATAAACGATTACAGCGCCGCCAATACCTGCTAAGATGGAAAGATAAAGACCGAAAGAAGTAAAATGGGTTTGTCGCAAAAATTGAATTAGGGCAAACAAAGCTGCGCCGGCAAAACAAGCTGCTTCAATCGTTTTAGCCTGGCCTTCGAAAGGCTTGGTCTTGTCGCCCATGACAAATGGAATGATACCGGCACCGATAAAGCCAAGAAAAGTAATGACTCCTAGGTCGTGTAAACCATTTACGGAATATCCTCCAAAACCGAATTCACCAATGGAATAGCTCCACCAGGGGAGTAATACAGCTATAAAACCCACGCCTGCGGCTATCACAGCATACAATTTTTGTTTGTGAAGATTTACTTTTTCCATAAAAAAAGTTGATTTTGGTTTGGCCTACTCGTTTGGCTTTTCGGCATCCGCCCCGGTCCGGGACCGGGTTTGATATAATCAAACAACCTAATATAAGTTAGTTTCCAACAATAAAAGGTGAGGGAAGGCTAAAAATTATAAACTTGTTAATAACAAATTTGAGATCGTTCGGGGATTTAGGGGTTTAACGTTTAGTGGTTCTTAAGGCGGGTAATTGCATTTTAATAAAGCGATCATCTGGTGCAGATAACCTTTAAATGCTTAAAATAAAGTTCCCATAAGCCAAAGCAGGAGGTGATTGGAAAAATCTTTTCGATGACCAGTATTCATGGCTTTTCAACCGGGTATGGGCCTTAGCATTTTTAAGGGTTTTTGGTTATAGCTAAATAAAAAAGCCCGGGATACCTGATAAGTTGGTAAGGCCCGGGCTGAGAAGTCAGTGAATAGTCCAATAAGCAGTGGCAGAAAGTGTTTAATAAAATGTATACTAATGAGAGTACCAATAGAGAACGGATCAGGTTTAGGTCAACCAGGGTATCAGATTCTATTAAGCTCTCTGCCGCTTATTGGAACAGCAGTTGGAAATTATTTTTTAAAAGAACTTTTTACCGGATTTCAATATTGCCCATTGCGGTTTCTTCATCACCGGAAAAAACCCGGAAAATATATTTTCCCCTGTCGAGGTTAGTTAATTTTTGATGATCGCCGGATTGCATTTTATAATGCTTAATAATGGTTCCGTCCAGGTCAAAAACGAAAAAATCAATCCCGGTTCCTTCATTATCCTTCGCTACCACATGCATCACTCTTTTCACGATATCGGGGTATATTCTTACAGAACTGTTATTTCTTGAAGTAGATACCCGGGCTTTTTTTGTCTCCTTCTTTTCTTTCGGGTCTTCATTTTTTATGCCTGCGGCAAATGATGCAGATGATTGCATCAGCATGCACAGGGTTATACCAATAAAGATTTGGGTAAATTTCAGTTTCATGGGTGGTTAGGATTAAGCGGTTATCATTTATTGTTTAATAAAAGACAGGACATCGCAATTGTCTTCTTTGCCCCCTTGTTTCAGCATCGCCAAGTCTCCAGCCAAAACGCAGGATGGTAGAGAAGAAGGCGTCATTTTGAGTGGGATCTCCACGTTGATAGGTTTGAATATCCTGGGGTCTTGAAACAGCACCCGGATAGGTTCCGCGGTAGTATAATCTTTTTGCCTTGGCGGCATCCGTCGGGGATAAATAAGTATCAAAGACAGATGGGTTCACATAATAGGGTGCGCTAACATCATCAATATAGTCTGTAAATAACTTGCGGTGCAATATTTCAAGACCTACATACATATTTTCTTTCAGGTAATATTTAAAGCCGAATCCCATCGGGATTTCCTTTTGTACCAGCTTGTAAGGTTTGCTGTTAGGGTATTCTGCCATTCCCTGGCCTTCGAGGCGAAGCGGGTGTAAGGCTACCCATTGTCCGTCCAGTTGAGCTTTGGGATTGAATTTAAATACGCCAATACCAACGATACCATAAGGGCGGAGTTTCCCTTTCAGGCCGTCAAATTTTTCAAAGAAGATAGTGGGATAAATTTCAGCCGCCAGGTATCCTTCAAGTATGGATGTTTTGAAGCTAAGGTTTCTTTGCAGACGGTCTACTTCTTCTCCGCCTTTATTCGGCGCCTGTGCATCATCACCCTTCAGAAATCCCTGGTTGGCTGCCACACGGAATCCCAGGAATTCAGAAGGATAATAAGTAGCATAAAGATTTTTTGATATTTGGGTTAGCGGAAGATCAAGGTCCTTTATAAAAGGTCTTCCGTAACCGGCCGATCCGCCAAGATCTCCTAAAAAGAACATGGGCCCGAAGCCAAGACCTATTTCCCACTTGCCATCGCCAGTGGTAATAGATTGTGAATTAGATCGTGGAGAAAAAATAGTTAGCGCTAAGATGAGTACGATAAATCGTACAAAAGGTACATTTGGTCTCATAGTAATTCGGATTTCTGGTTTTTTCTTCTATTGGATTTCAAGCACCAAAGTAGAAAAAGATGGAAATAAAAGTAGAAGAAAGAAAGAAGTTTCTTGTAATACCTGAGGATAAAAAGTTGTTCTACTTAGGGTAACTACGAGTATTGGGGTAATAGCAAATATCATTCCCTTGTCATCTCAATATGTTCTATCCCGTCTTCATCGTATATATCGCTGCTTTGTTCAAAGCCAAATGAATGGTAAAATTTTTTCAGGTAAAGCTGCGCGCCGATCTTTATCGCCTTTTTCCCGAACAATCGCTCTGCTTCTTCAATACTTTTCTCCATCACCAGTTTACCAATGCCCGTGCCTCTTGCAGAAGGGGAGGTAACCACCCGCCCGATAGAAGGTTCGGCGTAGGCAATTCCCGGCTGAACCAATCTTGTATAGGTAACTAATTGACCATTGCGCCAGCCCATAAGATGGTAGCTTGACTGATCTTTGTTATCCATATCCAGGAAAACGCAATTTTGTTCCACTACAAAGACTTCACTCCGCAAACGTAAAATAGTATATAGCTCGTGGGGGCTAAGATCGTCGAATTTTTTAATCGTCCAGGTAATCATACGGTAAATGTAAAATACGGGATGTCAAATAAAAAATGTAAAATGGTACTCCCGGGAGTTTCCTCTTTTACATGCTGCATTTTATATTTTATGTTTTTCTTTTATCTTCTTGGAGGTACCGGCACTACGGGCAAACTTTCATTGCCATCTTCGCTTACTGATTGCACGCCAAAAAAATAATTATCTTTTGAATAAGGCAGCTCTATTTTGGTATCGGCCGTAAAAATTTTCTTTTGCCAGACGGGGCTGGTAGTTTCTCTCATTAATATATAATAGCCTTTTACTTTGCCTGCTTTCGGCGCTTTCCAGTTCAGGTTGGTAAAATTGGTCAGTCTTCTTACTTCTACAGTTACCTCCTGCGGCATGGAAGGCGATTTGGCAAGATTGGCCAGGTTAGAAAGGTTCATACAGGTATTCTTCCTCAGATACTCAAAGTCCATGAACTCCGGTAAGTCGCCGTACTGGATGCCATTTTCCATTCTTACATCCTGGTGCTGATGATAGTAGTTCTCATCCATTTCCGTTATACGCACAGCGGCATAGCCTTTCTGTACATAAGGCGTATGGTCACCCCCGCGAAGAAAGCGGTCATTGCGATAAACCATCATTATTTCTAAATTATCAACATACCTTTCGCCAATTTCCTTTACATACCGGGCCAGTTGCCTGGCTTTGCCATCATTCTCCAGTCCAAGATTGCGGATATTGGTCGCGACCCTGCCGGTATCCAGTACAGAGAGGCCTTCACTGAACACACGGACCTTTGTATTATTAATAATATTTGTCTCATTGCTGTTGTTGCTTCCCATAATATCGTTATTCAATACCGCTTCAATATTCCAGTTTTGCTTTTTGGCTTTGTCGGCCATAAAGCCGGCGCCAAGCAATCCCTGTTCTTCACCGCTCACAGCAACAAAAATTACAGTGGCCGGGAAGGAAGCCTTGCTCATGATACGGGCACATTCCATGACCGCGGATACGCCGCTGGCATCATCGTTAGCCCCGGGCGCATCGCCTGTTGAGTCCATTACATTACTGCGCATATTATCGAGATGACCGCTGATGATGAAAATGCGGTCATCATTGGGATCAGTTCCCTTTAAGGTAGCCACTACATTGCCCAATATAATGGGCCTGTCCACCCTCCGGCTATCCGGCCGGTAAGTAATGGTATCAATAAATGCTGTAAGTCTCCCGCCGGACTGTTTTGCAAATTCATTAAAGCGGCTCAATACCCAGTTCCTGGCCGCGCCAATACCACGATTGGCTTCTGTTTGCGTACTCAATGTATTTCTTGTGCCAAGGCTTACTAACTTTTTGATATAGGATTGAAGGGAATCCTTTGATACCTCCTTCACCATCTTTTCTACCTGGGGATCGCGCTGAATGATGGTTTGACCATTGATAAAGGCGTGATAAAGCAGCGTGGCTGCTATAAAGAACAGTTTTTTCATTCACTATTTTTTTGGATGAGCAAATTAATATAGATAGGGGTTGCAAGTAATATAACCTGATTCATTTTATAACATAGCCGAAACAAAAACTCCAGGCAAGGTTCCTGCTCCTTGGGGCGCCGGGAGTCACATCCGTCAAACCTGTGTTCTGTTCAATATCAAATAAAAGACCATTGTTCAATCGCAGCCCGATCGATGAACTGATCCCGGTATCAAACGATTTATATTCATCATCCTTGCTACTTCCAACGTTTACATTGAGGTTCCCGGATGATGCTTTATATTGACCATTTACCAATACGCCGGCGTAAGGACCTGTTCCGATCCAGGCATGGCCAAATTTCATATTCGCGGAATAAAGTAATTGAACGGGCAGATTAATATAATTCAACGTATATTTTCTTTCGGTTGCAAAAACGTTCCCAAGCATATCATACCTGTTCCCTGATATGAACCCCTCACTCGACACAAGCAACTGCGGCCTGACGAGGAAATGACCGGCAACAGGTATTTCTGTAAAGACTCCCCCGGTAAAATGTACTATCGGTTTGCCATTGAGGACTTCTGGCTGGGTTCCGGCAGATGCGGTCATATAAGCATTTGTCTGGTTGGTAATATTTATTCCACCCTTTATGCCCAGTCTTACCTGGGGAAGACCGGTCTTTATGATACAAAGGGTGCAACAAATAAAAAATACCTTTTTCACGGAAGATTTATTTGAGCAATAAAATTAAAGGAATCGGCAGGCACTACCTTCAAAAACAGTAATTTTAAAAGAAAGAATTCTGTTATGGCCGTAAGAGATCTGAGTTCCGTGCATAAATTGGTGAGCGATTTATTTCAATGGCCCCGCAGTACGGGGGAATGGGAGCAGTACAGGCTAAAGGATGAGCAGCTTGATTTCTTCCATAAAAACGGTTTTGTGAGCGGTATAAAATTGCTGGATGAAAAGCAGGTTGAAAAAATAAAGAATGAATTGGGGGAAATTGCCGATCCCTGGCATCCCGGTCATGAATTGTTTTATGAATTCCATTCGAATGAATCTATTGACCCTTCCACTATACTCTTCCATGCATTAGGCGCATGGCGTATTACAGATGGCCTGCACGATGTCTTATGGAACCCCCGCTTTCTCGTTGCCGCCAGCCAGTTGCTTGGCAATGTGCCTGTCCGGTTCTGGCATGACCAGCTATTCTGGAAGCCACCCAAACAAGGAGGCGTTGTAGCGTGGCACCAGGATTATTCTTACTGGACAAGGACCAGGCCGGTAGCGCATCTTACCTGCTGGTGCGGACTGGATGATTCAACCAGAGAAAATGGATGCCTGCAATATATCCCGGGTAGTCACCAATGGGGCTTACTTCCCAAACCCGTTATTGCAGGTGAATTGCAGGGGATAAAAGATTTTTTGAACGATGAACAAAAAAAACAATTTGAGCATCCGCAGTATGCTGAAGTGAAGGCGGGCGAAGCGATCTTTCATCATTCACTTACTTTACATGGGTCGGGCGCCAATACCTCTTCAAAACCAAGGAGGGCATTTGTCATCAATGTTTTTGCCGATGGGGTAGTTTCTGATTCTGATGAACCATTGCTGGAGGGGGTGCCGGCCATATCAAAAGGGGAGAAGATGCAGGGGCGGTTTTTTCCTTTGCTATTTGATCCCGCTAATCAATAATTATTAGTATCCGTATTTATCCTTCCATAAACTCCTGAGGAATTTTCTCAGCTCCTCTTCTCTTGCATTCTTTCCCGGTTCATAGAATTTCTTTCCCGATATCTCTTTGGGCAAATATTCCTGCGGTGAAAAATTATTTTCATAGCTGTGCGAGTATTCATAATTCTTTCCATAACCGAGATTCTTCATCAGGCGGGTGGGCGCATTACGGATATGGAGGGGGACCGGCAGATCGCCGTATTGCCTGACGGCCGCCAAAGCATCTCCGATAGCCATTACCGCCGCATTACTTTTTGGTGAGGATGCGAGATAGGTGACACACTGGGAAAGTATGATGCCGGCTTCGGGATGCCCGATTTTATTCACCGCTTCAAAAGTGGCATTGGCCATTATCAATGCGGTCGGGTTGGCATTGCCGATATCTTCACTGGCCAGTATCACCATCCGGCGGGCAATGAATTTTACATCTTCACCACCTTCTATCATTCTCGCCAGCCAGTACACGGCTGCATTGGGGTCGCTGCCGCGCATGGATTTGATAAAAGCGGAAATGATATCATAGTGCTGCTCGCCGCTTTTATCGTATAAGGCGATTTTCTTTTGAGCGACATCCATTACTAATTCATCGGTGATGATGACTGGCCCCTGTAAATCTCCGCCTGTAGGAGAGACTTTAGGAACTTCATTATGATTTTGAGATTTCTTTTTACCTGAGTGTTCGGAAGTCTCCTCCGCAGGGGGAGATTTAGACGGGGCCGTATCTGTAACTATTTCCAGCAGGTTCAATAATTTTCTCGCATCCCCTCCCGAAATATTGATCAGCGCGGCTGTTTCCCTGAGTTCGATTTTTTTCTTTTTCAGCACTTCATCTTTTTCTATCGCGGTATGAAGAAGGTGAATGAGATCTTTTTCGTCAAGCGGTTTCAATACATAGACCAGGCAGCGGCTGAGTAAGGCGCTGATCACTTCAAATGAGGGATTTTCGGTAGTGGCCCCGATCAGCGTGATAATTCCTTTTTCCACGGCGCCAAGCAAAGCATCCTGTTGTCCTTTATTGAAACGGTGAATTTCATCAATGAAGAGAATAGAACCCGGTTTTGTCTTTGCTTCTTCGATCACTTCTCTTACTTCCTTTACCCCGGAGCTGATCGCGCTTAATGTAAAGAAAGGAACATGGAGCGTATGAGCGATAATATTGGCGATTGTTGTTTTACCTGTGCCCGGAGGTCCCCATAGGATCATCGAATGAACTTTTCCATTTTCAATGGAAGTTCTTAAAATACTTCCAGCGCCGGCCAGATGCTGCTGACCTTCCAGTTCATCTAAAGTTGTTGGGCGAATCCGTTCTGCTAAAGGAGCCATTTATCAATTGGCAAGGGCAATAGGCAATTGCCAAACTGCAAATTAGAAATTTCAGGTTTATTAAGAGCAGTTTATTCTAATAATTACCCGGTTGCTTATTACCCATTGCCTGTTGTCTATTGTTGCTGCTGCCCGGCGAAGGTTTCCAATATTTCCGGGAGCTCGGTTATACCTTCCTGTGTTTCTAATTTTACACTGGTAATATCCTCAAAAGTTCCTCCATCTTCATAGCCTACTGAAACAAAAACGGACAATGATTGCCGGGCAGGTCCCTTAAAAGTTCCTTTCACGGGCGAGCAATCATTGAAATCGCGGCCTACTGCTAATTTTATATGATGATTAGTAACCCATACATTATTAGTAGGGTCAACGCCTACCCAACCGGTACCGGGCACCCAGGCTTCTACCCAGGCATGGGTAGCTCCCTCGCCACGCATACCATTTTTATTTGGACATATATAGCCACTGACATAGCGACTGGGTATTTGCAGGCTGCGCAAGATCTCCAGCATGACATGAGCAAAATCCTGGCATACACCGGAACGATGCTCTAAAATTTCAGCTACCGTAGTTTCAATGGTGGTAATACCTTTAATGTATTGAAAATTCTTAAAAATATACTGGCTGCATTTTTCGATGACTTCTATTACAGGCCTGCCATCCTGGTAAACTTCTTTGGCAATGCCGGCTATTTGCCCCCGAAGCTCAGTTTCCCGGGTAAAAGAAAGCTCCAGGAGGGAAAGGGTGTTGCTGATTTCATTCTTTAATTGATCAAAACCGGCATTGTTACCCATTAACGTTCCAGGCCTGCCAAGCGCGCGAACAATGAGCTTGCTTTCAATCACCAACAGCTTATGCGAAGGCATTACATTAAACATGCCGGCACGATTGCCCCAGTAGTCGCTGATCACTAAAATATCGGGGTGGCCTGTAATATTCAGTTCGTGGTATAAAACTTCCTGTTCATTGCATATAAAAGGATATATCCTGATCTCGTTCACACTTTCTTTTATAGGCCGGTCATATTCGTATTTCGTGATGTGGTGTATATTGAAAACGGGCATTGATTATTTTTTGTTAAGCATAAGAAAAATAAATCCTGGTCAGTTGACCCGAAAAATTAACGAGATCATACCTCAGGGAATTCAGGAATTGCGGCAGGCCGGATTCTTTTATCATATTGATATCGGAAAACTCCACCTTGCTGCAGATGCGACCAAAGGTTTTTTGCAGTGTTTCACTTCCTTCTATTTTCGTATCCTCCGTTACATCGCCAAGATAGCGTTTGATACGGTTCAAGGAATAAATAAGTGAACGGGGGAAATGTTTGTTGAAGATGATATGATCCACTACATTCATCGTATGCTGGTCGCGGGTATACGTTTTCAAATATAACTCATAACCTGAAAGAGAAAGAAGCAAATTTTTCCAGAACAGGATATCCTGGGTCTTATCCAACTGGTGATCCACTTTGGTAAAATGGGCGTAAGCCGTTTCGATACTCAGCAGGCAGCGTTCGATAAACTTTCCCAGGTTCATGAAACTCCATCCCTGTCCTCTTGGCATCGTACTGTCGGTGACACCATAATACAGGGTGTTGTTATCATCAATGAGGTCAATGATCTCGAGCGACCGGGAACCCGACAGTTTATTTTCCAGGTCAGGAGCATTTACAATATGGTACAGGTGGTTCACCTGTTCCCATACTTCTTTAGTGATATTATCCTGTACTCCTCTTGCATTTTCTCTTGCTTTGGTGATCAGTACCCGTATTGAGTTCAGGTTTTTTACATCTGTAATAAAGAACTTTAGCGCGGAAGTCGTGTCTTTAACTGCTTCATCGCTGAGGCCGTCCGGGGAATAAGAAAAGGTATGAACCATATCTTTCCAGGAAAAATCATTGGTATTGCCCAGGTCAAAGGACAAAATATAATTGGTGCGGATCGAACGCATCAGGCAATCACTTCTTTCCATGTACCGGTTGAGCCAAAATAATGAGTCAGCGATTCTGCTAAGCATGAATTTTCTGTGTTTTGATATTGTCTGCTATTTATCGTTTAAAGGTTTTAAGGGTTTAATGGTTCTTCCAGGAGATTGTCTCATTTCGTAAAGTAAAACTCTGCTATAAACAACTCTTAGACGTTAAACCCTGAAACGATATTAAACTATTCTCATAAATCCACCACCCATGTATCTTTACTTCCCCCACCCTGCGAAGAATTAACCACCAATGATCCTTCGCGCAATGCCACTCTTGTCAGCCCGCCGGGTACAATACGAATTCCATTGGGTCCGCATAAAGCATAGGGGCGGAGGTCAACATGGCGGGGTTGTAATTTTCCGTCAATAAGACAAGGGACCGTCGATAGCTTTATGATAGGTTGCGCAATAAATTCTCTTGGTGTTTCCCTGATTGCTTTTTTTACTTCTGCTAATTCTTTTTCACTGGCCTTATTGCCCATTACCATGCCATACCCGCCGGACTGGTTAGTTCTTTTGATCACCATGTTCTCCATATTTTTAAAAACATATTCTCTTGCCTCATCATCTTCCAGGCTGTAGGTAGGAACATTGGGTAAAACAGGTTCTTCATTCAGGTAATACCTGATCATGGCGGGTACATAAGCATATACTGCTTTATCGTCGGCAACTCCATTGCCTACGGCATTGGCAATAGCGACATTCCCTTTCCGGTAGGCGCTCATCAGCCCCGGAATGCCCAATGCGCTGTCGGGTCTGAATACAAGTGGATCCAGGAAGTCATCATCAATCCGGCGATAGATCACGTGCACTTGTTGAAGGCCAGCCGTAGTCTTCATATATACTTTATGATTATCGACGAGCAGGTCACGCCCCTCTACTAATGGCACTCCCATTTGCCTGGCAAGAAATGTGTGTTCAAAATAGGCAGAGTTAAAAATACCGGGAGTCAGCAATACCACTGTTGGGGTAACCATTTGCTGGGGTGCGAGGCCGGACAATATTTCTGAAAGCAATAAGGGATAATTATTGATCATTCTTACCCGGCTGTCGGCCAGCATGCCGGGGAAGATTCTTTTGATCACTTCCCTGTTTTCAAGCATATACGATACTCCCGAAGGAGTTCTGAGGTTGTCTTCCAGTATATAAAAAGTTCCATCCTGGCCGCGGATAAGATCAATGCCTGAAATATGAACGTAGAGATCATGCGGTACATTGACGCCAAATACTTCCCGGGTATAATGAGGGCAGGTAGCGATCAGTTCTGCCGGGATGATCTTGTCCTTTATGATCTGTTGTTGTGAGTAAATGTCTTTCAAAAAAAGATTCAATGCCCTGAGCCGTTGTGTGATCCCCTGCTGGATATGATCCCATTCGTTAGCTGTCAGGATGCGGGGTATAATATCAAATGGAAAAATTCTTTCGATGCCGGCATCATCACTATACACGGTAAAGGTGATACCCTGGTTCATAAATAACTCGCCGGCCAGCTTATCCTTTTGCTGCAATATTTCGCCCGGGAGCTGGCTGATGTCGCTGAATACCTGCCGGTACTGGGGACGTATATGATTACCGGTACACATTTCGTCCCAGGTACCGGGGTAAGTTTTGTATTGTTCAAATAATTGATGTCCGTCCATAACCATTGGCCATTAAATAAAAAGGGTTGCTTCACATAGGATCCTATGTAAGCAACCGCATGACCGAATATAATCAATCTGCCGCATTTCCGGCGATCCGCAAAAAAATAAAGATTCTAATTTACATGGGCAGTAAGAAAAGCCTGTATGGCATTAAAGGAATGAGTAAGGGTATCTCCAAACCAGCCGTGGCCTTGCGTAGGATAAAACACATATTGATGAGCAACACCCATTGCCTGTAGTTTTGAATCCAGTGAAGTGGACTGGGCAACAGGAACAAGCGGGTCAGCTCCGCCCTGCAAAACGATAGTGGGCGGGCTTTGAGCATTCACAAAATTGATCGGGCTTGATTGCTGATACATGGAGGGGTTGGAAGAAGGTGTGCCACTCATCAGAATTTCTAATACCGGTACGAGTGTGGGATCAGCAGGCTGATCGTGCAATGCCGTCATATTCGTGGGGCCAAAGAAATCGACAATGGCTTTCGCTTCTACAGGGCTTGTATATTTATATCCCTGCAGCAGGGCGAGATGGCCGCCTGCACTGGCTCCCAGCAATACGATTTTTTGCGTTATTTTATATTCACCTGATTTGCTCACAATAAAATCAAACGCCGCTTTTACATCGTTTTCCTGTGTCGGGAATAGATTGACGCCAACGGCTGCCAGCCTGTAATTAATATTGAAGATAGCATAGTCCGGTAATCTTTTTTTCAGGGTATCAACGAAAGGAGCGAAGTCTGTCTTGTCTCCCGTGGCCCAGGCGCCTCCATGAATAAGTATGATCGCTTTTGTGGTGGTTGCAGTTCTTCCGGCCGGCAGGTAGATATCCATTTTCTGGTTTATATCAGTGCCATATGCTTTATCAAAGTAAGTTTGTTCCGGTTCAGGAGCAGCTATATTACCAGGGCTGGTGTTTTTCTGGCAAGCAGTAATAATCAACAGTAAAAACAGTAAGGGGAAACTGCGCCTCATTTTTGGTATTTAAAAGCAAATTACTGAAATTAAATTTCTTTGATTATTGTCAAAAGCATTTGTTTTGTTAATCATCTTTGATCCCGCAGGAGCGGGAGAAAGATATTACCGGCTTTAAACTTTTTTTGAGTATTTTGAAGATAGTTATATGAAGAGCAGCCATTCGAACATACTTGCAGTCGTTCTCCTCCTGTTTTTTTTAACGCAAAGCATATCACTCATCGCGCAACCCCTGTCTGATGAACAAAATTATGCGGGCAATTCTCCCGCAGTAGCCATGGTACAAACTGTTTTTTCCGCTACGGTATATGTAAACAGAGTGGCCATTAATGAAAGGCGATTCAACTTGCTTGTTGATTCGGTAAAGAAACTGGATACGAGCGGTAAAATGTTGTCGGCCGGGCAAAAATTGGATTTGATTGTAAAAGCATTATACAAGAACCCTCTTCGTTTTTTTTCACCTACTACTGAATACCTCCGGCAACAGCACAGGATATTGTCAAACGGCACCGGCTTTTTCGTTACCGGTGACGGGTATTTCATTACCAATTGCCATGTGATTGACAGGGACAGTTCTTTTATCCGCCAGCAGTTCATTCTTTCTACTTTCCAGGAAGTGACAGACGCCAATATCGCAGCGTTGCAGGCTTCCTGGGCAATGACGCTTACAGATGAACAACGTGACCTGTTATACAATTCCTATAGCCTTATCTATTCACAGTTGTCATCTATGATCCTCTACGATCTGCAAAAAGATATATATATTATTTACAGGGCAGACAACGGGGGGGATAAGCCTTTCCAGATAAAAAAACCGGCAAAGTTGATTGTGAAAGGTAAAGCTATGCCCGGCAAGGATGTTGCCATTTTAAAACTGGATGATGTCAAAAACCTTCCCTCATTAAAAGTAAGTAATGATAGTATTACTCCCATTGGGGAGAAGGTATTGGTATATGGTTATCCCGAGCCGGCCACTACCAATATATTCCTCGCCGGGGAAGCCAATAGCGATCCAACCCTCACCTCCGGTATTATCAGCGCCATCAAGCAATCTATTGGCGGTTTTCCTGTCATCCAGATGGACGCAGCTATCACACATGGCAGCAGCGGCAGCCCGGTGTGCAATGGAAAAGGAGAAGTGATAGGACTGGCTACATTTGGGAGTCTTGAACAAGCGACAGGCAGCCTTGCATCGGGATATAACTTCGCTATCCCTGTTTCTGTTATCAAAGAATTTCTTGATTCGGCGAAAGTGAAACCACAGGTAAGCCTTGCCACACTATTATATAACCAGGGGCTTGATTATTTTTACCGTGAATTTTTCAATAAAGCCCTGAAGAAGTTTGAAGAGGTGCAGAAGCTCAACAGCAATTATCCCCGCTTGAATTATTATGAAACCCTTTGTACAAATAAAATAGACGCGGGAGAGGACAGGGAATCCTTCATGCAAAAGAATTTTTTCCGGATCATGGCCTTTATCCTGGTAATCGGGGGAATCTATATTTTTTACAAGTGGCAGAAAGTCAAAAGAGAGACATTTCATAATAACTGATCTTTTTCAAACTCGAATGGCTTACTCATAAAATTGGAATATAGTTCCAGTCGCAGAACGTATAATCCATACAGGATGATGAACTGGAACAACAATACAATAAGATAACAGAGTAAAGAAATGAGCAGGTCAAAAGACAGCCGGAATACGGGCGTCAGCGTAAGACGGGAGAAAGTTTTTAATAACCTGTATTCGGAAAAAATGATTCCAAACAAGAAGGTGAGAAAAAGAAAATTCAGCAAAAACAACCTGTTGAAATTCAATTTTTGTTTACCTGTCACCGGGGTATCCGGGTAGTTGTTGTTCAGGATATTTACTGCAAGAACAGATAGCAGGAAGATCAGCAGGAAAAGTAATACCCTGATAAACGGGGAAAAGCTTCCTGTTTGGAAAAAAAATACCAGGTTACTGAAAGTAAAAAAGGCCGCCAACAGCATCTGGAGCAAACAAACAACCCTGAAAATCTTCCATCTTACCGGCATTATTTCAGGTTGGGTTTTATCTGCAATTCCTCCCATTGCTTTTTGTCAATGGAAGAAGGAGCATCCAGCATTACATCCCGGCCTGCATTGTTTTTAGGGAAAGCAATAAAATCACGGATACTTTCACTGCCGCCGAGTATAGCGCATAAGCGGTCAAAGCCGAAAGCAATACCGCCATGCGGGGGAGCTCCATATTCAAAGGCCCCTAATAGAAAACCGAACTTGTGCTGCTGTTCTTCTTTATCCATTCCCAGGGCGGCAAACATCCTTTCCTGCAATTCTCTCTGGTAAATTCGTATCGAGCCGCCGCCAATCTCGTTTCCATTCAGCACGATATCGTAGGCATTAGCCTTGATATTGGCATAAGGATGTTTCAAATAGTCAGCCGCATTGTCAATAACAGGATTGTTATTGATCATCGTTGCGATCTGTTCAGGCTTCGGAGAGGTAAAAGGATGATGACGGGCCACCCACCTGTTTCCTTCTTCATCATATTCAAACAAGGGAAAATCCAGCACCCAGAGTAATTTGAATTCATTGGCTTTCCTTAAGCCCAGGCGTTCCGCCATTTCCAACCGTAATTCACTTATCGCTTTTCTTGTCCTTTCTTCAACGCCTGCCAGTACCAGCAGGAGGTCACCTGCTTTTGCATTCGCGGCAATGGCAATGGCTTTTAATTTTTCCTCATTATAAAATTTATCTGCACTGCTTTTATAACTGCCGTCTGCATTACATTTAATAAATACCAGGCCTTTCATACCAATTTGCGGACGTTTGACCCACTCCGTTAATTCATCGGTTTGCTTACGGCTGTATTCACTGCAACCGGGAACTGCAATGGCTAATACAGTTTCCGCATCATCAAAAACTTTAAAACCGGCGCCATTGATCAACCCCGGTTGATCCTTTTTACTGGTATAAACCGAAGAAGGTTTTTTTAAATTCAATAATTGCATTCCGAAACGAATATCCGGTTTGTCATTGCCATAATTCCACATAGCCTCTTCCCAGGTCATGCGTTCCACTTTGGCCGTATAGTCAATGCCCTTTACTTCTTTGAAAATATGTTTCACCATCCCTTCAAACATATCAATAATATCTTCCTGCTCCACGAATGACATTTCACAGTCTATCTGTGTAAACTCGGGCTGGCGATCGGCACGAAGATCCTCATCACGAAAACATTTTACTACCTGGTAGTAACGGTCATACCCGCTTACCATCAATAGCTGCTTGAAAGTTTGCGGCGATTGCGGGAGTGCATAGAATTGTCCGGGGTTCATTCTTGATGGCACCACAAAATCTCTTGCGCCTTCGGGGGTAGATTTGATCAGGAAAGGAGTTTCAATATCCATAAAACCGTGCTGATGCAAATAATTCCTGGCTGCACGGTTCACTGCATAGCGTAACTCCATATTTTTTTTAACGGCATTCCTCCTGAGATCAAGGAAGCGGTATTTCATTCTCAGGTCATCCCCCCCATCAGTATCATCCTGTATGGTAAAAGGAGGCACGGCTGACTTGTTCAATATTTTGAATGAATGCACATTTATTTCTATATCACCGGTAGACAGGTTGGGGTTTTTATTACTTCTTTCACTGACCACGCCGGTTACCTGCAATACAAACTCACGACCAGGAGGATTTTCTTCCAGCTCCTTATTCAGTTGTTCGCCAAATAATAGCTGAGTAATACCATAGCGATCCCGCAGATCCACAAAAGTGATAGCTCCGAATTTCCGGATAGTTTGTACCCAGCCGGCTAAGGTCACTTCTTTGGAAACATCTGTCATCCTGAGTTCGCCACAGGTATTCGTTCTGTACATGATCTGTTTAGCTTTTGTGAGCGGCAAATATACCGAGGGAGGGACTCCCGGCCAAAGGTTGACAACCTTAGAGCCTTCTATAAGTATGGCGGTAGAAGCTCTTTAAAGTTGTCAACCCCTGGCCGGAATCATTTTTTGCAGTTTTTTAAACGTGGAGGAAAGACCGGATCAAAGACTTTTTGGACTTATAGCAGGCAAGGATATTGGCAACCTTGCTGATTAATAAATAGAAAATATTTTATCAAAAACTAGTGTGTTGATTAGTAAGGAGGTTAGGTGTTTATACGTAAATTTACTAGTGTAAAATTCCTTTTCCGGACTTGCACATAACACGGTCTTTATATACATTTATACTTGAACCGTACGCTATGCAGGGATTCTTCCAAAGATTTAATGGCTTGTTCTCAACCCGCGCTGAAAAGCAGGATACTGTCCTCCATTACCCGGAGGAAGCTGAGATTACTGATGATATTTTCCACGAGTATTCAATAATCATTGGCAGCCTTTTTACCTATTTTAATGATCTCCCGGAAGAATTGAAATTACGGTTTGTTAAAAGGGTGTACCAGTTTAAAGCCAATAAGAAATTTCATTTCGTCGGCCTGGAAGACAAAGAAGATATTGCCATATTGGTCAGCGCTTCAGCCATCCAGGTAACTTTTGGACTGAAAAATTATATGATGTCTTATTTCAAAGACATTTATGTGCTGGCCGATGCTTACCAGATGGATAACGAGGAAGAATTATATATTGGTCACGTAGCGCCTGACGGCATTTATTTATCGTTCAAGCATTTTTTGTATGGTTATTCACACAATAAAAAGAATGATAACGTAAATGTAGCAGTGCATGAAATGGCGCATGCGCTTTTATACAATAACTTTTTTGCCCAGTACAGCGGAACTGATTCGCATTTCAGGCTGAATTACGAGAAATTTTCCAGCAGTACCGGGCCGATACTGGCCAACGTGATCGCTAACCGCCGCAGTTATTTACGGAGTTATGCATTTAGCAACCTGCATGAATTCTGGGCTGTAAGTGTAGAAGCTTTTTTTGAAAACCCGGCGGGGTTAAAGATGAATATGCCGGAACTATATGAAGCTTTGTGCCGTGTATTGAACCAGGACCCGATCACCCAATCAAAAATACTTAAATCCGAACCATGATTACAATTACACTCATCTACATTTGCAGGCGGTCTATTTTACAGTATAAAAAAAGGAAAAAGTTGCAACTCCAGCTAGCCTGGCAGGGTAAGGTTTGCCAATGATCATCAGCGGGAAAGAATTTTTTGAAAGCGGTTTATATCGGCTTCGGCGGTAATGGCTTTACCATGCAGCAGGAGTTCGGTCAATTGTTTTGCAAAAAAAGGCGCTAATGAACAACCCTTTGTTCCCATGCCATTTAACAGGCCTGCCTGTTTATAATGAGGATGCAGACCAACAAATGGCCTTCTTTCCAATGTAGCCGGCCTGAGACCTGCCCGATGGTCAATGATCTGAAAAGGAATTTTCAGCCACTCTTTTAATACACGTTCCGTTGTTTCCCTGAATTCTTTGGTGGGATTGGCATTATCAAATTCCCAGGCATAATTGGATCCCACCCAGAAAATATCTTTCCCAGCATTTTGAAGCGGCGCCAATACCAGGCTCTTCTTAAAGATATGGGTGGCCGGTAATCCGGGTATTTCCATCATTAAAGCCTCGCCTTTGTTGAGCGCATATGGTAACTGTTTAAAGTAAGGATTATCGATTCCTGCCGGCCCGTCGCAAAAGATAATGTTACCGGCTTTAATATTTTTATAGTGAATAGCACCAGCTTCAAACCTTAACTGCGCTATTTCAAAATTTTCCTCCCATAAACTTTGTTGATTGGTCAATTGTTGCCGCCATGCGGGTAACAGGGTCTCCAGATGTGCCGTATAGACCGGGTTTATTTCCCCGCAGCTAAATTCAAAATTGAACCAGGAGCGGAAATGTTCCTGATCAGGGAATGCCCGGGTATATTCATTCCCCTCTTCCGTGCGTTTGAGGAAATTTTCCCGCATGAAAGGATTGGGGAAAAAATCGATAATATTCCTGTGTGAGATAGCGGTGATGCCAAGGTCATGTCCTATCTCGTGGTAGGCTTTCCAGGCAAAGGGCAGAATTTCGTCTGCCATCCACACTGTGACCATCCTTCTTCCTGTAACCGGGTTGATAATGCCGGCAGCGATCCGGGAAGCCGAGTTGTTATCATTGTTATCAATGACAACAAAACTTCTTCCTGCTTTTTGAAGATAATAAGAAAGAAAAGTGCCGCTGATTCCCTGCCCGATGATGAGAAATTCGGTTTGCATGTCGCAAAAATAAGCCCATCAAATAGTATTTGAAGAGAGTGTATTAAAGATCTTTATTTCACGCAAAGGCGCGAAGGAGCAAAGGGCGCAAAGAATAAGACTCTCTTTGTGTTGCTGCGTTGAAGTTGCGTCTTTGCTAGAAAAGGTATTTATTTCACGCAAAGGCGAAGGAGCAAAGAACGCAAAGTATAAGACTCTCTTTGGTCGCTGCGAGAAAGCCCTATTCAACATTGATGCGAATTCCCTCACTACGCGAACTGAACTCAGGTGCGTATGGCCTCACCCTCTAACTCCCTCTCCTTTGGAGAGGGAGAACACATCATTCAATATTGATGCGAATTCCCTCGCTATGCGAACTGAACTCGGGTGCGTACATGCATTGAATGGTCGTGATTCCATTGCTGAAATTACCTGTATGTGTAATGAACAATGGGTATTCAAACACATAAGTCCCTTTTCTCAGGCTGCTGAAAAAGAAATTCGTGCTGGCGTCTTTCGTGCTTTCATAATATCCAAGCCCATCCTGCCATTTGAAACTGCTCAGTACATTCACCGGTTCCATGGCCGCAGCCCTCATATCCTTCATATGTACATATTCCATATCACGATCTACTTTTAATTCGATCCTTACTTTTACTTTGTCACCGACTTTCAGTACATCGCCGTCGTTAACGGGTGTAAGTTCAGGCCCCCTGTCAGTATTTTTTTCGATAAATAACTTCTTTACCAGTTTCAAAGGAGTAGATGCGGTAGTTATTTTATCGAGGTCTTCGAAGTATTGCCAGTAGACAGCGCCCCACGAGGCCCCCTCCAAACCTCCCCCATCGGGGGAGGTTTTCGAAGACTCAATGGTTACGGAAATGTTTCCCATTTCAGGGTTTATTTTTTCTCCTTCAATGATTTTCTTGAAATAACCAGTACCGGCTTCCTGTTTACTATCGCCTAAGTTAATTGTCATATTGCCTAATCGAATATGGACAGTTGGTTCATTGCTCAACCATTGATAGCCCTGTAGTAATAAAGCATAGCAGGCTTCTGCAGTTGCCTTGGTAGATTCCCAGCTATTGGTCTGTTTGTTTTTCAGTAGCCAGGTTTTCAGGTCATCCACGGTCTTTGTGTCTTTGCTGATTTCCTGGAAAGCTTCAATGAGCAAGGATTGTCTTTCAATTGGCGCTTCATACCACCACCATCCCCGGCTGGCATCTTTCCAGTACATGCCCAGTTCTTCATTATTGATTGATGTTTCTTTTAATGATTGTAAAATGGCTGCGGGTGTGACCGCATCGCCGGTTCTGCTTAATGCCAGGGCCAGCATACCCTGCATGTATTTACTTTGCTGTGTCCATGTTGGCTGGCTGCGGGTCCTGAAATAGTTATACGCGGTTTGAGAAGCTGCCGCGATTTTATATTCCGGGAAAAAGCTGCGCATATACAGGTATTGAATAATAAATGAACCCGGAACATATTTCCTGAGGTCAACCTTGTATTTGATAAGATCGTTATAATCTTCCCCTATTTTTTTATCGAGATAAGGAATAGCGCTTGCCAGGATTTGTTTCAATTTACCGTCCTGGCCGTCAGCCAATGCTCTTAATTTTTTTAAATGACCGATACCGGTAACGATATATTGAGTGATGTAGCGGTCATCCGGCCCGCCCCTGAACCATACAAAACCGCCATTGCTGCTTTGCATTTGTTTCAACTTTTCATAAGAGCCATTGAGTTGTGTGCTCATCTTTACCATGTCAAATAACAAAGCGATATTCTTTTTTTGTTCCGTCTCGGATTTTGCTTGTAATACCCAGGGTGTTTCTTCGAGCAATACCGATTTTAATTCCTGGTTCTTTTCCAGGTTGGAAAGCAGGGCAGAGGCCCCCTCCAAACCTCCCCCTCCAATGGAGGCTTTCGACCATTCTTCAAAGATCGATTTTATTCGTGGCGATGAATTGGCGATCATAGCTCCCAGCGAGTTAGCATAATAGCGGTTCCAGGTTTGCTCCGCGCATTCATAAGGATATTCCATCAGGTAGGGCAAGGCCTGCACGGCATACCATGCGGGGTTGGAAGTATATTCAAGAGTTAAAGAATAATTCTGCAGTGTTTCAGAACCTCCTGAGTTCAGCAGTTTATCAAACTTAAAATTCTTAGTTCCTGTGCCCCGAACATTCAGCGGCATGGATTCCGTTACCAGCATGCGATTGGTCAGGACAGGTAAAGCGTCTTCTTCTCCATCGGAGACGGCCCCTTCCAAACCTCCACCAGTGGGGGTAGCTTTAGCAACAATCCTCCACGTTAAAGCTTTGTTGAACTGATAAGGAACCTCGATAGGAAATTTTACCGCTTCACTTTGCCCGGCGGCTATCGTGAAGTATTGATCAGGAACGACGTTTTTGAAACGGCCATCTACGGGCTCATTGGTTGTCGCATCAAAGAGCTGAAATTCGGCCTGGCCTGTGATTTCTTTTTCTGTAAGGTTGACAATTTTGGCGCTGAATTCCATTTTATCTCCTTCGCGCAGAAACCTTGGTGCGTTTGGCTGAACCATTAATTGTTTCTGGGTAACGATCTCTTTGCTGCTATAACCAAAGGCCAGATCTTTTGTATGTGCAAATGCCTGGAACTTCCATTTGGTTAATGCTTCAGGCACGGTAAAAGAAAATTCAATGGCGCCGGTACTGTCGGTTCTTAAGTCAGGGAAGAAGAAAGCAGTTTCGTTGAAGTTTTTACGGATTTGAACCGGAGAATTGTCAATTGGCTGCTCTTTTTCACCAAGCTTCTTTACAAGTTCTCCATGGACAAACATTTCACTTGATTGTTGTGTTACTGTTAATCCTGATGCCTTTCCTGCCAGGGCGGTGGAAAAATTGGAAAAAGTTGCCGGTTTATCATCTGCAATGCCTCCATATCTAACGAAAGGGGCAGCATTGGTTTCGACTTTTACTCCTTCTTGCGATTTTAAATAGTAGCCAACATTTTTCCATGTCCCATCTCTTAAAATCTGCCGATGAGGTTCAGGTGTTTCGAACAGGTCATCATACTCTTTGGCAAAATATTTTCGTTCGTTCTCATCTCTCCATTTTTGGTTGGAGGGTACTGCTAAAAAATTCTGCTCGCTGGACCAGCTTCGGTTATTATAATAGAAAGACCATATAGGCGGCTGGCTCCAGCTATGCGGGTAAAATTGATCCAGCGAAGCATCATACATACTCGCCAGCATTTCTGCTGCTACTTTTTCATTCTTATACCCGGTTAATTTCACTTTCCATTTTTCTTCACTACCAGGCAATGTTTTATCCCGGAAGCTGGCGTATTCGATTGCGAGGTCCTTATTGGTCCAGGGAACAATAATGGTCTGATTGAATTCAAAGAAGCGGTTGTGTTTTATAAACGCATAAGAAATACCATAACCTCCCCGGTCGGCTTCGGTAGCAGTAAAGTCAATGGACTTTTTTTCATTATTAAGCTTTAGGAACGAAAAGATATTCTTTGGCGGTTGCCCTGCAGCCTGCTTCCTGTCTATAGACTGAATAACAAACAAATTGTCAGCAGATGTTCCTAATTGAACAGCCGTATTTTCTCCCGGCTCAATGGCGCCGGCTTCCTGGGTCCATATATATTGGGGGCGACCGAGCTGGTTACTCTTCTCATCAAACAACTCAATATATTTTACATCTTTGACTTCTTCGCCATTCTTATCCTTTGCTGAAACCTCGATAATGTAAAAACCGGGTGCCCGATGATTACTCATCATCGTCCATTGACCACTCACCCTGGAAGAATCATCTCTTTCTTCCCTGGATGCATTATCCTTATCCCAGCTTTTGTAGTTCGCTTCATTATCATACTCATCATAAGGGAAATTGCTGATATATTCATCTTTGCTCATTGCAAACTGGTCAGGCCTTTCCCAGTATCTGTTCCGGATCAGCCTTTTTTCCGCTTTGAGTTTTGTGATTGATACCCGGAGATTCGCCGTCACAAATTCACCATTCATATTTTGTGTACGGATAGAAAGAGATTTTAAACTATCAGCCGGTAATTTCTCCGGAATGGTTAATTGCAGCATCAATGATTTATAGCTTACCGACACTGATTTTTCGCCGCTTCTTGTCTCACCATTGATGTCGGTAACATCAGCGTATACCGTATAGTCAAATACCGGCTCAAACTTCTTTTCGATCTTCCCGTCCGGAATAGCTGTGAATTCAATAATGAATTTTCCATCCTTATCGGTCTTTACTTCACCATGAGCGATCTCCATTGGGTCTGCCGGCGGCTGCCACCATCTCCAAAATAACCAGGGATAAAGGAATCTTGGCTGGCGAACGACACGGTATTGTACCGTGGCGCCATCAATAGTATTCCCGGCATAAGCTTTTGCGGTACCGGTTACTTTTATTTTATCATTTACTTTATAGGTTCCTTTCAGTGTTTCATAATCCACATAAAATTTCGGGCGCTTATATTCTTCCACGCGTATTGACTGCGCTCCTTTGGCCAGTTTCATTTGAAGGTTGAATTGCCCGTTCATGACTCCCTGCGGCAATTGAAACTTGCCGGAAAAGGTTCCATATTCATTTGTCTGCACTTCCAGCGAATCCGTTTTCTGGTAATTTGCATTAAACAAATAGACCCAGGTTTTGTAGCCGGTGCGGAGAAATTTTTTATAATCTTTATCGCTGGCAATAGTTATGCCTTTAAAAAAAACAGTTTGCCCGGGACGATAAATGCTCCTGTCCGAAAAAAGATAGGTGTAGGTGCTAATCTCTATTTGCTCCTGCTCAGTTATCGGAGATGCTTTTGGCTCAGCATTGGAATAATAATAATTTGTTTCTTCGTCCAGGAACAAGTGATCATTGTTGTAGGTAATATCCAGAAAATAATTGTTCGAATAATTATTTTCTTTTTTGTCCTGCATCCGGAAATAGCCGTTGACATCGGTCTTATATAATTTGCTTTTCTCTTTTATATACCCGGAGGTTTTATAGTCATATCTCTGTTCCCATACCTGCACAGCCGCGTTAGCGAGCGGCTGACCATTATCGCGGTTGAGGACAAAGAAATCAGCGTTATTGTTTACAAAACTGATGACCGAAACATAGAAGAGTCTTGCTCCCAGCGTAACTTTTTTCCCTGAAAAATCTTTATCGGTGCCCGCTACCAATATGTATTCTCCTGCCGGCAACGCGTCTATCTTTATTTCAGTACTGTGTTGCTGGAGATCGCCCGCAACCGGCAAGGCCTGCTCCCAGCTTTTTAGTGGCTTTGCCGAGATGATAACCGGCCAGTATTTTTCAGCATTTTCATTTTCGAGTTCCTTTTTCAGCTTATCATCAGGCTTGATGAGGCGGAGATAAAGCTGGTTGAAATTGCGGTAACTGATCAATGCCCTGAACGGCTGCCCGGGAATATTTACTTTTTCTATGTTGAATTCCAGGAAAGGGCTATTGATCCGGGCGAGCATGTTATAACAATTCACTTTACCTTCGGAAGAATCTTTTTGCGTCACTACCTTTTCGCAGATCTCTTTTGCCTTTACGCGGTCAAAGCGATGGGTACTGTCACCATAAGGTTTATATTCCGCCGCTTTTTCTTCATAATAGTTAGCCAGCAAATACCAGGCTTGTGCGGCAGCAGGCAGGTTCTCATATTGATGAGCAATATGATTAAGGGCATCGAAATAAAGCCGGTCCTTATCAGGGTGAACGGAGTTGTTATAAACAAATTCAATCCGGAGGATATCTGCATCAATTAACGCGTCAGGTTTTGTATCGTTATTATGAAAGGCGAGTATCTTTTGATAGATCAGTAGTGCTTTATATTGGAGCGAGAGTGAATCTTTAGTTGAAAATTTCCGGTGAATAAAACTGCCGGCAGGATCAAAAGCTGAAGCCTGGTCAATTTCAAAAGCATAAGCCGGTTTTTTAATATCTCTCTCATTATTTTCAAAATAAGATAAGGCACGATGGGCCAGCAGGTCAAATAAAGTGGGACGTAGATGCCGGACATTGCCTTTGAGTATTATCGCGTCAAAAGGCTCCAGTTTTGTTTGCTGTAACAACTTTTCATCCTTAACAGACCGGAGGTATAGTTCACTGATTCTTTTATGGAAATCTTCCGTGCCCCAGGTAGCGATATCATCTTTTTTAAAATTGACCGTTTGGGTGCGGCCATATAGCTGGTAGCGGTTATTACTGTAATAACTCCAGTACATACCGGCTAATAAGCTGTTAAGGATGGAAACAGCCGGCTCCTGGCTGGCCGTAATTTCTTTTTCGATTGCATGAATAGAAGAATCTTCATTGCCTTCACGGGTTTCAGCCTGCAAGCCGGTCATATAAACCAGGGATTTGATTACCTGCGCGTCCTGTTTTTCTTTTTTGGCAAGTGTATATATTTTTTTTACTTCCAGTAAAGCAGATTGGGGCAATTTCTTTTTTACAAGGTCATTGACATTTTTCCACTCCTTTTCATAATCCTTTATGGGTGGTTGGGCGGCGACATTTATAGTAAAGAGACTAAGTAAGAATATCCCGGGAATAAGGCTTTTGGCGACAGGCAAATTCATGCGGATAAAAATTTTGGGTACAAGGTAAATAAATTGATGTAAGCATTAGATGCGGCGGCGTTGTGTATTTCATAAAATAATGAGGCGACCTTCTTGCGAAGGCCGCCATGGGAAGGACGGAGGATAACCTGCAATACTATCAGGATGGCAACCCTATTGCATTGGATGCACTGATCTCAAAATAAGTTTCACGGCTCCAGTCGAAGACTTTACAGCGCAGGTATTTATTCAATGCTTCAATGGAATCAGCTTCCCAGATACAGGTGGCTTCACCCATATCATTTGAAGGAAAAACACATACTACGCGCTTTACACCGGTTTCAGGAAGATGGGGAAGGTTTTTTTGTGCCGAAGCCCAGAACTGGCCAGGACTGGAAATTTTGTGATGGACAGAGATGAACATACAGGATGGCTTAAGTTTAATGAACCAACGAATATTTATTTTTAATTAACAAAAGACAATACCGCTTTCAGGGTATTTATTTTTTGAGAAATGAAAAGATCATTTGGCTTAACATTAAATAACGTTGGCTGAAACGCTTGCTGGTATTGAGTTATAGGGAGCCCTGAAACACCCCTTGATTTCCTTTAACGTTTCCTTGCCGGATTTTTGGCACGATGGCATGTGCTTTGAAATTATCGGCATGAACCCGATTTTAAAAATTTAAAACAAAATGTATGAAAACAATTTTTACACTTTTAGCTTCTACCCTCATGAGCCTCTCTGTTTTTGCATCCGGTGCCAAACCAAAGAGTGAGCTCTCCGTAAAGTCGCTGGATAAAAGTGATATCCGTGTTGTAGTGGACGGTTTCAACTTTGAACCGGGCTTCAGCTCATTAATGATCCAGGGATTGGATGCCGGTTACCACGCCGTGCAGGTATATACTGAAGAAAATGATGCCCGTCGCAGGGAAGAAATAATTTATAATTCTTCTGTGCTGGTCAGGCCGAAGACACTGCTGAGTATTACTATTGATTGTTCGGGAAATGCTTCTGTGGATGAAACAGCGATCCGCGGCAATTCTTATGAGAATGACGGGAAATGCTATGATGTTTCGAAAGATGACCCTGGCGGCAGACTGGGTGATTACGATACACATTATGGTTATGCAAACAATATGAGCAGTCTGAGTGACCGTCAATTCAGCCAGGTATTGCAGTCTATCAGCAAGGAATGGCTTGAAGCGAATAAGTTGAAATCAGCTACACATATAGTAAATACGAATAACCTGACTTCCGCACAAGTGAAACAGTTGGTACTGCTGTTCAGTTTTGAAACGAATAAACTGGAATTGGCCAAACAGGCTTATGCTAATACAGTGGATAAAGAAAATTATTTCATCCTGAACGATGTGTTCAGTTTCAGCGGAAGTAAGCTTGAATTGGCCCGTTATATTCGTAACTTTTAACCCTAACCCTAAAGGGAGTAATAAATGTCTTATAGCTAAAAGCCTCTTCAAATTCGGAAGAGGCTTTTCGTTTACTAATATTGTGTTGTACCTGGCCTAAGTCACCCCTTCAGGGGGACAGGGAGTATTACTTCCGCCATTCTCTTCCCAATATCGGCCGGACTTTTTACTACATGAATGCCACATTCCTCCATGATCTTCATTTTCGCGGCAGCCGTATCTTCCGCGCCGCCAACAATCGCGCCGGCATGACCCATACGTCTTCCCGGGGGAGCTGTTTGACCGGCAATAAAACCTACAACCGGTTTCTTATTACCCGTTTCTTTTATCCATCTTGCCGCTTCGGCTTCCATGCCGCCGCCAATTTCACCAATCATAACGATCGCATCAGTATTGGGATCATTCATGAATAATTCAATGGCTTCTTTGGTAGTAGTGCCGATGATCGGGTCGCCGCCGATGCCCACAGCAGTAGAAATTCCAAGACCCGCTTTTGCTACCTGGTCTGCGGCTTCATAGGTCAGTGTGCCTGACTTGGAAACAATGCCTATTCTTCCTTTGATAAAAACAAAACCCGGCATGATACCTACCTTACATTCTTCCGCGGTAATAACTCCCGGGCAGTTGGGACCCACTAACCTTGTATTCTTTCCCAGGAGATAGTTTTTCACTTTCACCATATCCTGCACCGGGATACCTTCGGTGATGCACACTACCAGTTTTATTCCTGCTTCGGCGGATTCCATAATAGCATCGGCAGCAAAGGCGGGCGGCACAAAGATGATGCTTACATCAGCGCCCGTTGATTTTACGCAATCAGCTACCGTATTAAAGACAGGTTTATCCAAATGCTTATTGCCGCCCTTACCGGGTGTAACACCACCGACTACATGGGTGCCATACTCTATCATTTGCGTAGCGTGGAAAGTGCCTTCTGTTCCCGTAAAACCTTGAACTAAAATTTTGGAGTTTTTATTAACCAGGATACTCATGGAATCTGCAATTTACTCAGTTGATGATTTGAAGATGGCAAAAGTAAGGGATTAAAAATTAATTGACCGGGATAGGGGAGAGGCCATTTTAAAATTTCACTTTCCAAAATCACTATACAACCCTGTCATCACTTTTGCGTATCATCCAAATTCCGGTGATTAGGTATTCTGCCGGTTTCTTCCAGCATACGCATTTCCTTGGCATCTTTCAAAAACTCGGAAGCAAAGATGAATTCGTTCAAACGCTGATTCTTACTGAAGATGATTTCCCTGTTATTCCCTTCCCATTCTTTATGGCCCTGGTACATATACAGGATGTAATTACCAATCTCCATCACGCTATTCATATCGTGTGTGTTTACTACCGTCGTGATATTGAATTCTTTGGTGATTTCCTGTATCAGTTTATCAATGACAAGGGATGTCTGCGGATCAAGACCTGAATTCGGCTCATCGCAAAAAAGATATTTGGGATTAAGGACTATCGCCCTTGCCAGCGCTACTCTTTTTTTCATACCGCCACTCAGTTCAGCCGGGTATTTTTTATTGGCGTCAACGATATTTACTCTTGCCAATACTTCATTTACCCGCTCCAATTTTTTACTATGCGGCCATTTGGTGAACATATCCAGTGGAAACATTACATTCTGCTCTACCGTCTGGCTGTCAAAAAGCGCAGAACCCTGGAACAGCATGCCGATCTCTTTACGGATCTCTGTTTTCGCTTCCGGGCTCATTTCAGTAAAATTCTGGCCACTGTACAATACTTCACCATGATCGGGATCGAACAGGCCCACCATACATTTCATTAATACAGTCTTGCCGCTGCCACTCGTTCCGATGATCAGGTTGCACTGGCCGGCTTTCATCACAGCGCTGACATTATGTATGACTGTTTTATCGCCAAAACTTTTTTGTATGTTCCTTACTTCTATCATGAGGCTTTTCCTGGTTCCCCATTTTGCGGGACCGTAAGCGGACTTTTTGAATTTTTAATTAGCAAACTGGTAAATGATAATGTGCGACCTTTTGCTCTTTCCTGCCTGTATTATGCAGGATTATAAAAGATTTAACCGGTAACAGTATCATCAACTACCTGTTTAAAGAACTTAACTAAATATAAATGACTATTCGACCCAAGTCCCCCTTTAAGGGCCGGGGGTCTTATAACAACAAAGCTGACAGGATATAATCCGAAAATAATATTAAAATACAACTGACGACAACTGCTTTTGTGCTTGAACGCCCGATCTCCAACGCGCCACCTTTTACATAATAGCCATAAAAAGCAGGGATACTGGAAATGATAAAAGCGAAAGTGTAACCTTTTGCCAAAGCAAAGAAAACATTATAGGCTTTAAAACCCTCGTGCAGCCCTTTATCATAAATGTTGCCGGAGATAATATTGGCGGATATGGCAGCCACCCTTCCGCCCCATATACCAAGGGCCATCGCAATTATCACAAGAAAAGGGATCATCAGTAAACCCGCGAGGATTTTTGGCAATACGAGATAAGCCTTGGTATTGATACCCATGATCTCCAATGCATCTATTTGTTCACTTACGCGCATATTACCCAGTTCACTCGCGATTTTGCTTCCAATTACTCCTGCCAGTACAATACAGGTAAGGGTAGGGGCAAACTCAAGGATCACCGTATCCCGGACTATCTGGGCAATAGTAGATAGGGGGATAAGAGGGCTGATCAACTGGTAAGCTGTTTGCAGAGTGGATACCGCACCGATAAAGACCGAAATGATTGCCACGATTCCTAATGCGCCGATCCCGATCTCCGTACACTGGTGCATGAATTCTTTCCAGTACATCCTGCCATTCTCAGGACGGGAGAACATGCCTTTGATCATCAGAAGGTAGCGGCCTATGTCACTGAAAATGGTCATTTGGAATTTTGGGCTGTAAAATACAACGAAAAAGTGTAAGACGTTAACGTTTAAGCCATTTAAGGGTTCACAAGTTCAGGAGTTCACAAGTTTAAGAGTTGTTGAACGCGGCGATATTTTAGCAAGTATGGAAAAAATAATAGAATGCAAACGTCAATAATTAAGGAAAATCATATGTTTAACCGACCCAACTTGTAAACTCGTGAACTCTTAAACTCTTGAACGATTTCCATGAAACCTGCTCACCATTTTTAGAGCCTTCAACGTTTCTATACATCTTTATTTGGTTTTTTAAACCGTTTCCACCAGGGTGATTTCTTCACGATTTCTTCGGTAGAAACATTCCTGCATTTTATCTGCGCATCCACTACCGCTATCAATGCCATATTAACGATGCTTCGTACCGAGCTGCCCAGTTGTAAAATATGAACCGGTTTTTTCAAGCCCAGCAGGATGGGGCCTACCGCATCCGCGTCTCCCAGTTCTTTCAATATATTGTAAGTGATATTGCCGGCAGCGAGGTTGGGGAAAATAAGTGTATTTACATCTTTGTCCGTTAGCTCCGAGAAAGGATAGTTTTCTTTCAGCATTTCTTTATTAAAAGCCACATTCGCCTGCATTTCGCCATCTACGATCAGCGAAGGCATTTTTTCTTTTACTATCTTCCTGGCTTCTGCCACCAATCTTGCTTCAGGGGAATTACTGCTGCCAAAATTAGAATAGCTCAGCATGGCAATCCTGGGAACAATATTAAAATGACGGACCTCTTTAGCTACCATCAGGGTGATATCTGCCAGTTCATTGGCAGTAGGATTGAAGTTGACGGTAGTATCTGCCAGGAATAAAGGGCCTCTTTTTGTAAGCATCAGGTACATCCCGGCAATTTTATTTACACCTTCCTCTGTACCGATAGTATGTAAAGCGGGCCGGATCGTATCAGGATAATTCTTGGTAAGACCCGAGATCATGGCATCGGCATCACCGCATTCCACCATCATGCAACCAAAATAATTCCTATCCCTCATTATCTTTTTAGCTTCATAAGCATTAAAGCCCCTTCGCTGTCTTTTTTTGAAAAAGATCTCTGCGTACAGGTTTCTTTTTTCTTCTGTACTCTCGTCACGCGGATCGAAAATGGGCAATCCTTCGAGATCAATTCCATTGGACATAGCCATATTCCTGATCCTTGTTTCATCGCCCAGCAGCATAGGATAACCGATACCGTCATCAAAAACGATCTGTGCCGCTTTCAGGATCTTTATATTATCAGCTTCGGCAAAAACAATTCGTTTGGGATCGCGGCGCGCTTTATTGCCTACCACACGCATCACCTGGTTATCCAAACCGAGACGCTTGTTAAGTTCAGCGATATAAGCATCCCAGTCAGTAATGGGCTGGTTGGCCACGCCGCTATCCATAGCAGCTTTGGCCACGGCAGGAGCAATAGTAGACAGCAATCTTGGGTCAACCGGTTTGGGTATGATATAATTGCTGCCAAAAGTAATGTTCGTTTCATTGTACGCCATATTCACGATATCGGGCACAGGAGTTTTTGCCAGGTCGGCGAGAGCCCTGACCGCTGCTAGCTTCATCGCTTCGTTGATTTGCTTGGCACGAACATCCAAAGCTCCCCGGAAGATGTAAGGGAAACCAAGAACATTATTTACCTGGTTGGGATAATCGCTACGGCCGGTAGCCATAATAATATCTTTCCTGGCCGCCGTCGCGTCTTCATAACTAATCTCCGGGTCAGGATTTGCCATAGCAAAAACAATCGGGTTCTTCGCCATTCCTTTTACCATTTCCTGGCTAAGCACATTTCCTTTGCTGAGCCCGATAAAGACATCCGCATCTTTAAGACCCTGCTCCAGTGTCATAGGCTTGGCAGTAGCCGCAAATTCTTTTTTTATTTCATCAAGATCAGTACGTTCAGTATGAATCAGGCCTTTACTGTCAAAGACCAGGAAGTTTTCCTTTTTAGCGCCTAACGCGATATAAAGTTTTGTACAGGATATAGCTGCCGCGCCTGCACCATTTACCACAAACTTTGCCTTCTCTATTTTCTTCTTTTGGATTTCCAGCGCATTCAGTAAGGCTGCCGCGCTGATAATAGCGGTGCCATGCTGGTCATCATGCATGACCGGGATATTGAGTTCATCCTTCAGTCTCCTTTCGATATAGAAACATTCGGGCGATTTAATATCTTCCAGGTTAATTCCGCCAAAAGTTGGCTCAAGCGCTTTTACAATCTGTACAAATTTTTCCGGGTCCGTTTCATTGATCTCGATATCAAACACGTCAATGTCTGCGAATATTTTAAACAGAACTCCCTTTCCTTCCATAACGGGTTTACCGGCTTCGGGGCCAATATTACCAAGACCTAATACTGCCGTTCCGTTGCTGATAACGGCCACCAGGTTTCCTTTCGCTGTGTACTTATAGACGTCTTCAGGGTGCGCTGCGATTTCGAGGCAGGGTTCAGCCACGCCTGGCGAATAGGCCAGTGAAAGGTCTCTTTGTGTTTTGGCTTCTTTGGTTGGGACTACTTCTATTTTCCCGGGTCTTCCTTTGGAATGATACTCCAGGGCCTGTTGTTTCCGAAATTCCTTTTGCATAGAATTGAATCAGGCGTGCAAAATAAGCAATAAAAAGTTTAGAATGTAATGAAGGGGTTGTGGTAAACTCTTAGTTTGGTTTTTTAATTAAAGCGCTGGCAACATGAATAGCCGTAAATTTTTTACAAATAAGCCTCATATTTCATAATTCATTCTTGAAATTCATAGCTACTATGTGGCAAAATTAAATGGATAGCTAAATTCCGGTAAAAGAATAAAAGAGAATAAAGCTAATTCTAAAGCCTGGTGATTTTTACTTCCGCCCTGATTACATTACCGGGAAGCGGAACAGGAGGTAATTCCGGGTAAGGAGTGAGGTTCATCAACTCAATTTTGTAACCAAGCAATGTTGTATCCTTTTTAAATGGCCCAAGGGAAAGTGTTGACAAAGTAAGCGGGTAAGTTCCGTTATTCTTTAAGAATGAAAATTTACAGGTAGCGGCTCCCTGCCAGATACATTCAACATTTGCCGGGCAACGGGAATCAGAAATAACCGAATCAAAGCAAAGATTTATGCTGTTGTCCCGGAAAATATGGCCGGTGCAATCATGCAGTTTAATATTCAGCGAAGTTTTACTGCTTTCATTCCCATTTTTCCTGCAGGCGACCAGTAACCCTGTGCAGGCAAGAAAAATGATTAGTACAAACAATCTCATTGCCTTCTTTTAAAAAATGACACCAGGTGGCCTGCCAACGTTGCATGGAGCCGGTATTTCTTATTTGTCATTTTTTATTTCGATACTGCTTCCCAGCCAGGCCATCATCCCCATGCCGGTTTCAATCGCCGATTCGTCAATATTAAAAGTAGGAGTATGCACCCCCGAAGTAATGCCTTTCTTGGTATTCATTACACCGAGGCGAAAGAAACAACCGGGTATTTCCTGTGAGTAATAACCAAAATCTTCTGCACCCATTCTCGGTTCTGTTTCTTCCACATTGCCGGGGCCAATAAATTCTTCCGCTTTTTTTCTTGCGAGTTCGTTCAACGCCTCATTGTTGTATACACAGGGATAACCTACATCAATCAGCAGGTCAATTTCACCGCCCATGCTATGCACCAGTTCAGTAGCCATTTTTGTAATCAGATCATGCGCCCTGAAACGCCATTCTTCATTCATTGCCCTGAATGTTCCTTTCAATTTTACTTCACCGGGAATTACATTGGTAGTGGATCCTCCCTGGAAAGAGGTAATGGAAAGCACGGTAGGATTGTGCGGGTTATTATTACGGCTTACGACCTGTTGCAAACTAATGACCAGGTGCGAAGCAATAAGGATCGGGTCAATACAAAGATGGGGTGCGGCAGCATGACCGCCTTTTCCTTTAATAGTCATATATAATTCATCGGCGCTTGCCATTACTTTGCCGCCACGAAAACTCATCTTACCGACCGGCAAGCCCGGGTGAACATGCAAACCAAAAATGGAAGAAGGTTCCGGTGATTCCAATACTCCTTCTTTGATCAGCAAACTGGCGCCCCCGGGATTTTTTTCCTCGCCGGGCTGAAAGATCAGTTTGACGGTTCCCTCCCATTCATTTTTTAAATCATTCAAAATCTTTGCAGCGCCGAGCAAACAGGTAGTATGCACATCATGACCGCATGCATGCATGACACCTTCATTCTTTGATTTATAAACGACATCATTTTCTTCTTTTATCGGGAGAGCATCCATGTCGGCACGTAAGGCGACTATTCTTTTACCCGGCTTTTTCCCTTCAATCAGGCCGACTACACCCGTTACAGCTTTTATTTCATAAGGTATCCCGAATTCTTTTAGTCTATCCTGTACAAACTTTGATGTTTCAAATTCCTGGTAACTTAATTCGGGGTGGGCGTGCAGGTGATGCCGTATCTCAATGAATTCAGCGGAATACTGGTTAGCTAAAGCTTTGATCTTTTGTAGCATGAGGCAAAAATAGCACTAAACGTTTAAAGGTTTCACGTTTAAGGGTTTAATGGTTCTTATAGCGGATAGATTCATTTCTTCCAAGTAGGTTTCTGCTTTAGAGAACCTTTAAACCCTTCAACTCCTGAACTTTTATACGAAGAGCTACAAATCCTCATCACTATTCTTATCCGGCTTAAGCTCTACAATATCATTCATAATGAAAATGCCGCGGGGGAAATAGACATTGAGTTTTTTCTGGTAGGCTTCTGCATCTTTTCTTTCTTTAAAATTGCCGGCTTTTAATTTATAATAAGGGGATTGATACCAGAGATAAGCTTTTAATTCAGGGAAATATGTGTACACTTTTGTCTTCGCGGCAATAGCTTCATCACGATTATTGGTACTGATGATCATCAGGCGAAAGCCCCTGGCCGACCGGCGTGAATCCCGGGTGGTGATATCATTGATCTGGGCCTGTTTCTTGATCAGCAGGTCAATCCTCGGATCTTTATGAATAATGACCAGGCCGCTGTCAGGGGCTTTGAACAAGGTTGTATCCTGAGCAAAACATCCCAATGAAAACAATAAGACAATAAGTGATGCAATTTTTTTCATGATCCTTTTTTATTCAAAAACTTTACCAAAATAAAAAATTTTCAGGGTTTACAAGTTCCATAAGTTCACAAGTTCAGGGTTTCTTACTAACTTCTGGAACTATTAAACGTTTGGAACCTCTGGAAACTAATATCCTCCCCCCGCGCCGGCAATATTCTCCACCGGGTGCCAGGTCGTTTTTATTTCCTGTGTGTCCATAATAAAATAAGGAGATTGGCCTTCTTCACTGTACCAGTTTATCTTATCATAGAAAGTAACGCGTTTCAGGTTTAAAGCCGATTTTTCCCGCATCATCTTCTGCATAGAAGAATCTTTTTCACAGCAGATGGTTGCATTTACATCCATGTGATCTGCAAACCAGGAAGCCAGTTCGCCTGGTTTTCCTGTTAAAATATTGACAACTCCGCCGGGCAGGTCAGAAGAGTTTAGGACTTCGGAAAATGTAACAGCGCAGAGGGGCTTTGTCTCCGATGCCAATGCGACACAGGTATTACCGCCGGTAATGACGGGAGCAATTACTGATACGAGGCAAAGTAATGAATCGCTTTGCGGAGCAATGATACTGACAACGCCGGTTGGCTCAGGAACAGAAAAATTGAAATGGGAAGAAGCGACCGGGTTCACAGCGCTGAAGACCTGCTGAAACTTATCGCACCAGCCCGCATAATAGATCAGCCGGTCAATAGCAAGGGTCACTTCTTTCTCTGCCTGCGCTCTCGTGGAATCCTGCTGAATCAATTCTTCCATGAATTGAGCTTTTCTTCCTTCCAGCATTTCAGCCATGCGATAAAGTATTTGCCCGCGATTGAATGCGGCACGGTTGCTCCACCCGCTTACGGCTGCTCTCGCCGCTACTACCGCGTCACGAAAATCTTTCCGGGAACTAAGACAGACATTCGCCAGTTTTGCTCCCGCAGCATTGACCGGAACATAATAGCGGCCGGATTCCGTTCTCGGGAATTGCCCGCCAATATATATTTTATATGTCTTCAGTACCTCCAGCCTTTTTGATGAAGCTGGTTTCTCCTGGCCATTTTCACTGATGGTTAGTGAAGATTTATTGATTGCTGTCTTTCCCATTATAAAGGTTTAATAAGTTTAACAAGTTTAAGAAGTTTTAGAAGGCTTCTGTTTATATTTTATTCCCTTGTTTTCTGAATGCTCTAAGTAAGTAATTAATTTTTGAATCAGGCTGCTGATCTTCATTGCGTGAACTGACAAATCATTAAACTCTTTTTCGTTAATATAATTCCTGTCCAATGCCCGGAAAAGCTGAGATCTGAGCTCTCCGCAAGATCCCTTTGCGATATATAAAAATTGAATAAATTCCTTATTGCCACCTCTCTCAAACCCTTCCGCAATATTATCCATTATTGAACCGGCTGAACCTTCAATCTGATTAATCAGGCGATAGCTTTGTTTAAATTTTCCCTCATCAATAAGTTTTCCAATAACTTTATTTAACCCTCTTGCTTCTTTCCATGAGATAATTTCCTCAAACCTTTCAATAGTTGCCATTAGTAACTTTTTAAACCTATTAAACCTTTCAAACTTATTGAACTTTCTAAGCCTGACTTTAATTTATGAGGTTCACATACGCCGACAACCCATGCAACCCACCTTCTCTTCCAAACCCGCTTTCTTTATAACCGCCGAAAGGAGAAGACGGGTCAAACTTATTAAATGTATTGGCCCAGATAACACCCGCTCTCATTCTTTTTGTCATATTAAATATCTTGGAACCTTTATCGGTCCATACTCCCGCGCTTAACCCATACGGAGAATTATTCGCTTTCTCAATTACTTCATCATCGGTTCTGAAAGTAAGAATGGCGAGCACCGGTCCGAAGATCTCTTCCTGTGCTATGCGATTACTTTGCGCTACATTGGTAAATAATGTGGGGCGGCACCAGAATCCTTTACCCGGGAGGGCGCAGGAGCTTTGATACATTTCGGCCCCTTCTTTTTTACCAATATCCAGGTACTTATGAATAGTAGCCAATTGTTGTTTTGAATTGATAGCGCCGATATCGGTATTCTTGTCCAAAGGATCACCGACGATTAATGACTCAATCCTGTCTTTTAATTTTCTTATCACTTCTTTGGCTACGGATTCCTGTACATACAATCTTGAACCTGCACAGCAAACATGTCCCTGGTTAAAATAGATTCCATTGATCACACCTTCCACAGCCTGGTCAATAGGAGCATCCTCGAAAATGATATTCGCGGCTTTGCCACCTAATTCAAGCGTTACCTTTTTGCCGGTGCCTGCGATAGCTTTTTGAATGATCTTGCCAACATCGGTAGAACCGGTAAAAGCTATTTTATTAATATCCGGATGATTGACTATGGCAGCGCCCGTTTCACCTGCGCCTGTTATAATATTTACCACACCCGGTGGCAAGCCGGATTCTTCGATGATCTCTGCCAGTTTTAATGCTGTTAATGAAGTTGTCTCTGCCGGTTTCAGCACCACTGTATTTCCTGTTGCAATAGCGGGAGCTATTTTCCAGGCAGCCATCAGCAAAGGAAAGTTCCAGGGAATGATCTGTCCTGCTACGCCCAATGGTTCGGTAACACGGTTGGGGAAAGCATATTCCAGTTTATCGGCCCATCCTGCGTAATAAAAAAAATGATTGGCTGCTGTTGGCACATCGAAATCGCGGCTCTCCCGGATCGGCTTACCGCCATCCAATGATTCAATGATCGCCAGTTCCCTTGCTCTTTCCTGTACCATTCTCGCAATACGGAAAACATATTTCGCTCTTTCTTTAGCCGGCATCTTTCGCCATACTTTTTCATAGGCATGCCGGGCAGCGTTTACGGCTTTGTCTACATCGGCCGGGCCGGATTCTGCCACTTCGCTCAGCTTTTCTTCTTTCGCAGGATTAATCGTGTCAAAATATTTTTTACTTAACGGCTTTTGCCATTCGCCATTAATAAACAGATCATACTGCGGCTTGATCGTTGCGGCGCTTTTACTTTCCGGGGCGGGGGCATAGGACCACGAAGTATCAAATTTTAATTTGATCGTGTTGTTCTTTGCTGCGGTCTTCTTTTTTGCTATTGGCATAATTTATTTTTTGTGTAAGGAGCGACATTAACAAGGATCGCCTTCCGTTACAGTTCAACCAGGGCAGGGCGAAGGGTACTCTTGTACATTTTGTTTGCTGCTCAGCAACCCACCCCGGCCGTTTTAATTTCACCAGTTACTTAATTCGCCCCTCCCAGGGAGGGGATAAACCCCGGAAACGAACATTACCATTACAACTTTAATAAATAAAACAGTAAGCTAAAGACAAATCATGCTAAGTTCCCTCTTCAGGGGGACAGGGGGGTTAATCCACACTAAAATAATTCGCTGCCTGGTACACACCCGTTTTTTCTTTTACAATCTGCATCAACACATCATTGGCCAGGCTGCTGGCGCCAAACCGGAACCAGTGGTTGTTAAGCCAGGCTTCACCCAATACTTCTTTTACCATTACTAAATAATGTAAAGCGAGTTTGGATTTAGAAATCCCCCCGGCAGGTTTCATACCGATCATTTTTCCCGTCTTATAATAAAAATCCCTGATCGCCTCCAGCATTACCAATGTTACCGGCATCGTCGCGGCTGGCTGGATCTTCCCGGTGGATGTTTTAATAAAATCCGCGCCGGCATGCATCGCGATATCACTGGCCCGGCGAACTTTATCAAAAGTGCCAAGCTCCCCGGTTTCCAATATTACTTTCAACCTGGCTTCGCCACAGACTTCTTTGATCGCTGCTATTTCATCAAAAACAAAATTGTATTCACCTGCATGGAATTTGCCCCGGCTGATCACCATATCCACTTCATCGGCTCCTTCCTGTACCGCGTATTTTGTATCCCTGAGTTTTACATCTCTTGACGCCTGGCCACTCGGAAAAGCAGTGGCTACCGAAGCCACTTTTATCCCGGAATCACCCAATGCTTTTTTTGCCACTTTTACCATGGAAGGATAAACGCAGATCGCTGCTACAGCCGGCAGACCCGGCATGGCATCATGGGGATGCATCGCTTTATAACAAAGCTGTTTTACTTTTCCATCCGTATCTTTTCCTTCCAGTGTCGTGAGATCAATCATATTGAGCACCAGCTTCAGGCCATTCAACTTCGATTCTTTTTTAATACTGCGCTTTGTAAAACGGGCGGCTCTCTCTTCTGCGCCTACCTGGTCAATCCTGGGCGATAAGGAAAAGTCGGGAAGCATCGTCAGCGAACCGGCACTGGCCATAGCTATGATTTTTGTGGAACCAAAGGTAATGAGAAGTCTGGAAGACCGGAAGACTGTTATCGGAGACCGGAGGTCAGAAAAGTAAATGGATGCTTGAAGAAATGTTATTCAGACCTCCGGGCTCCGGCTTCTGACCACTCTTTTATCAACGGTCATTTCTTTTTGTTTGAATTGCCTTAAATTCGGTGCTCTCAATCACGTTCCGTTCATTAATAATTTTATTAAAAACTACCTGCAATGAGAAAGATATCCTGCTCACGAAGAATTGCGTGGATGATTGTGCTGCTTTTACCGGCAGTTACAGCCTTTTCGCAACCAACTTTTCCGGAAAATGGTGTGGCTGATAGCCGGGAAGGCTGTTATGCTTTTACCAATGCTACCATTGTCAAAGATGGTCAGACAACATTAAACAACGCGACATTAGTTATCCGTAAAGGAAAAATAATCGCAGTAGGCGCTGGCGTCACCGTTCCCAAAGATGCCGTAACCATCGACTGCAGCGGCAAATTCCTCTACCCATCTTTTATTGACATCTATGGCGATTACGGCACCAGCTTACCCCAGACTGCTACTACTCCCGGTCGCAACTTTGGCGGATTTACACCGGGCCAGCAGGCACAGATTGAATCCGGTACCAAAGGCGCTTATGGATGGAATGAAGCGATCAAATCTGACGCCGATGCGTATAAAGTTTTTACAGTAGATGATGCTAAAGCAAAACCTTTGCGGGAAGCGGGTTTTGGTACAGTGCTTTCTCATGTCAGGGATGGTATTGCACGCGGTACCGGTGCAGTAGTGACACTGGCTACAGAAAAAGAAAACCTGGCTGTTATTAAAGAAAGAGCATCCGCGCATTATTCATTCAATAAAGGAACATCCCGTCAAAGTTATCCCAGCTCAATGATGGGGATGATCGCCTTACTTCGCCAATCTTACCTGGATGCGCAGTGGTACAAAAATAAACCTGCCAATGAAGGGGTAAACGTAACCTTGCAGGCATGGACGGATGAGCAGGGTTTACCGCAAATATTTGAAGCGGATAGTAAATGGAATGACCTGAGGGCCGACAGGATAGGAGATGAATTCGGGGTACAATATATCATTAAAGCCGGCCAGGATGAATACCAGCGGATCAAAGAAATGAAAGCCACCAATGCCACTTTTATTCTCCCGCTTAATTTCCCGCAGGCACAGGATGTGGAAGATCCCAATGATGCAAGATTTGTTTCATTGAATGATATGAAGCATTGGGAACTGGCTCCTACGAATCCTGCCGCCTTTGAAAAAGCAGGTATCCCTTTTTGTTTAACGACATCGGATCTCAGGAGCATCAGTCAATTCTGGACCAATCTCCGTAAAGCTATGGACTATGGCCTGAGTGAAGCAAAAGCCATGGATGCTTTGACAAAGACACCGGCTACCGTATTAGGAATTTATGACCAGGTGGGAAGTCTCGATGTGGGTAAATGGGCGAACTTTCTCATAACATCAGGCGACCCTTTTAATGAGAAGACCAATATTTACACTAACTGGATACAGGGAATAAAATATGTGGTAAAGGATGAAGCCGCTGCTAATGTGGCCGGTACTTACAATCTTAAAATCAATGGCCCGTCGGCTATTGAGAATTATACACTGGATGTAAAGAGCGCTACCTCCGTTGGCATGTATGGAAAAGATACGCTGAACACTAAATTCAGCTTTGATGGCAAAATAGTCAAGCTGAGCTATGCGCCTATGACACGCAGGCAAAGACCACAAGGTTTTCCCGAAGGTGGTCAGCGGCCCGGAGGTTTTCAAAGAGGCGGCGGCGCTGAGACAAGTTTGCCGGCTTCTGCAACCCGTCTCAGTGGTTTCCGGAGTGGAAATGAATGGAACGGAACAGGTACGGATTCTCTCGGAAATACATTGACATGGACCGCGACATTTGTAAAAGCTGCTGAACCCAAGCCCGATACTACAAAGAAAAAAGAACCACCGGTACTTGGTAAAGTCACTTATCCTTTTGAGCCCTTTGGCTGGGAAGAAGGACAGCAACCGAAACAGGAAACTATTCTTATTAAGAATGCAACAGTTTGGACCAATGAAGCGGAAGGCGTTCTGCAAAATGCTGATGTATTAATTAAGGATGGAAAAATAGCCGCCGTAGGAAAAAACCTTTCTGATGCGGGAGCGAGAGTAATTGATGGCACCGGCAAACATGTTACCCCCGGTATCATTGACGAACATTCACATATTGCGGCAGCTTCCATCAATGAAGGCGGGCAAAGCGTGACCTCTGAAGTTCGCATCGCGGATAACCTGAATCCTGATGATATCAATATTTATCGCCAGTTAAGCGGTGGCGTTACCACTTCGCATATCCTGCATGGTTCAGCCAATGTGATCGGTGGTCAGACCCAGTTGATAAAATTACGCTGGGGCGCTAAT
>JAUZOA010000219.1 GCA_030706685.1 Bacteroidota bacterium | reverse complement strand
TCGCGGGTACCATGGATGATGTAGGTATGACAGTTGACATAACGTATCCATTTATCCGCGCGCAGGTGAAAGCGTAATACATAGCGCACCGGCAGTATGGGTACAAAACGTTCTACCACTTTCAGGAAACTGTAATAAGGGGAATCAAGAATGAGATAACGGGGCTTATTATCGGCGGCTATCCTGGTGGCAAACCCGCTTCCTATGCTGCGTCCATAAACGATTATATGATGCTCGGGATATTTTTCCAGCAGGCAGGTGTACACATACTGCATATCATGCAGCATTTCCTTCTCGCTTCGTTTGCCGGTGCTTTTGCCAAAACCACGGTAATCTACCAGCACTACATCATAATTGTAGCGATAGAAGTCCCGGGAATATTTCGCCCAGCCTTTTATGCTCCGGGTATTGCCATGGAGATAAAGAATGAGACCGGCAGGCTTTTCACGGTAAAAATGCAGGCCATTGATACGGACACCGGGCTCTACATCAAAAAAATATTCCCGGAAAGGGATATCGTATTTGAACTCAAAGTCCTGTTTAAGCTTTTCAGGTTTGAAAATAAATTTTTCCTGGAAGAAATAAATAATTGCAGACAATAAAACTATACTACCGGTGATATACCAAATGAAGGTGGGCAAGTTTATGGTTTATTGTTTTTAGCTTATTGTTACTTATAGCAGGAAACTTCATTAAAGTAATGTAATGACAAACTGAAAGAATCATAAACCAATAACTCCTCAATCTTCCACCCGTTTCAACTTCAGGCTAGTAACCGGTGCAACGATTAATGGGAATTTTTCAACGGTGACATTCGCGACATCCAGGCCAAAACCTCTTTCTTCTGAAAGACTATGTTCCTTGAGCCAAAAGTGCAGTTTCATGATCACTCTTTCCCAGAACGGAAGTTCATTATCCTGGCTCAGGTATTTTTCCATGACCATAAACTGGAAATCGCCGACTGTATTGCTGCTTGCCAGGCTTTCATACCGGCTGATGATATTGACCTCTTTGTTGGCGACAAGGTCTTCCACCACTTTGCGGAACATCAGGTTGATGCGCGGCTCCATCCTGAATCCAAGACGGAAGTCGACACGGATAATATCATTGGGAATAATATGCTCCACTTTGTATTCGCAGGTGTAAGGATCATCCAGCGTATCTACATGCACAAACCAATAAATGTCCGCCCTTTTGGGTTTTCTATTTAGAATAGAATAGATGATCTTATGTTCAATTTCTTTGGGGTTATTGGCGCTTGTCAGGTAAACAAGGTGCGTCGCGTATTTGGGAACAGAACGGTCGTTGCTCAATTCCTGGATCTTGGGAATGTAATGTTCCATGCGGACAAATTCCACATAACGGTTCTTGATCTTCCGGGCACGGTACCAGGTGTACATGACAAGAAATAATAGCCCGCCGACCAATAAGGTCACATAACCTCCATGATGAAATTTGTCCAGGTTAGCGGCCAGGAAACTGAATTCAATGGTCAGGTAAACGATGAGGTATAAATATATCCATAAGGATTTGACCCGGTGACTAACCAGGAAATTGGCGAAAAGCATGGACGTGGCGATCATGCATAATGTGATAGCAAGCCCGTAAGCCGCTTCCATATTGGTTGACTTCTGGAAATAGAGAACTATCCCGATGCACCCGAAGAACAAAAGGAAGTTTACACCCGGTATATACAGTTGTCCCCGTTCTTCCGTGGGATAGCCAATGCGCATTTTAGGCCATAGATTCAGCCGCATAGATTCGCTTACAAGCGTAAACGAGCCGCTGATCAATGCCTGGCTGGCAATAATGGCGGCAGCAGTAGCGATAATGATACCGATCAGGCGGAACCATTCCGGCATCACTCCATAAAACGCATTGCCGGTAGTGACATCAAATATTTTATTGTGGTAATTAGCCAGCAACCATGCACCCTGGCCCAGATAATTAAGAATAAGACAGGTCTTTACGAATATCCACGAATAGCGGATATTCCATTTGCCGCAATGCCCGAGATCGGAATAAAGCGCTTCGGCTCCTGTTGTACAAAGAAAAACCGCGCCGAGGATCCAGAACCCCTTCGGGTAAGAAACCAAAAGATCAATGGCATAATGAGGACTGAAGGCTTTAAAAATATAAAT
>JAUZOA010000218.1 GCA_030706685.1 Bacteroidota bacterium | reverse complement strand
GCAGGCAAATGCCGTGCTGGCCGGTAGTAAAATCAATGCCATTGCCTCCGATGTTCCCGGTAATACCGGAACGTTGGCGGTGACGTTGTAGTGTTTTTTTAGCGGGAAGCTGTATCCCTGAGTGGGTGCAGCTTCCTTTTTAATTAGCTTCATTATCCCGGCGATCTTTACGCCACACCGGCCCAAAGCAAGATGAATTCTTTATGTATTGTTCATTGTATCTTACTGATAATCCCCCAGCCATTGGCAACAGCACTTATGCCGATCAATAATTCGTTCCTGCCTTTTTTCAACGGAAGGTACAGGGCGTCTGATATGAACTTCTTGTCGATGGAACCCAGGAAAAGAGTCCCTTTTAAAAAGAAGGAATGATCGCCATGGTATAAGATCTGTCCGTTGAGAAAAACCCAGATGCGGTTGGAGAAATCAAAATTCATTCTTCTCGTAATGGGTTCATCGGCTGCCAGTTCGAGCTTTAACCAAACCATATCATTACTTCTCGATTGATATGTTTCGCTGTTTTGTTTGACATAAAATTTACTGATATTCAGTAACCCGTCTTCATCTGTGTATACTGTTTTCCAGTATAACTTCATCGGGGAAGGATAAGCCACCTCTTTTGTTTGTTTATCGATGGCGTAGGATTGAGAGATTTGGTATTGTGTAATCAGCCCTTCTTCTTTTCTTACAGCAACAGCAGCAGGCGCTGACCGTGGCATAGGTGTACAGGTGAGGTTAGCGAAAGTCTCTTCATCCAGGCAGGTGAGCCCGATTTTGCCGCCTGGGTTATGTGTGCGGAGGTTTGGAATTATTAATACCGGTTTGGCAACAGTATCCATAAACAGTTGTGCTGTATTGCCGCTCACGACTATTTTCATATGCACCCATCCCGTTTGCGGAAAGATATAATTTGCCTGGTGCTCAGGATAAAGTTGCCAGTTGACTTCATTATTAAAAATAGGAACATACTGAATGGCATCATCCCTGCCAGACAACGGCACGCGTAAATAAATCATTTCAGCATTGCCTTGCTCATCACCGCGAAAGCAGATACCCGCAAAACTTCGTTCAGGGTTAACAGAAAGGTCTGCTTCAATGATTCCGTCTGCAAAGTCGATACTCTTCGTCCATACAATACCACGATCTAATTTTATCACATCTTTCCCATCTCTTTGCGTAAAGCTGGCCGTCTGTTTTCCGAGATCCCAGTGATTAGGCTGCATGGCTATTATCTGTGCATTTGTTTTAAACAGGGCGACAAAGAGCAAAAAAGTAAAAATGATCTTATGCATGTTACCGACTTTTTGTAAATGTAGATAGTGGACAGTCTTTACAATGGTTATTTTGTTTATAATCAGGTCAGTTTAAAACTGCTGACGATATTGCCGGGGAGAAAGGCTTGTAATGGCTTTGAAAAAACGATTGAAGTTGGAGGGGTCACTGAAATTAAGCCGGTAAGCAATATCTGAAACAGTATCAGTTGTAGCCCTTAATAGCCGTTTGGCCTCCGATATTTGCTTATGATGAATCATTTGCTGTGCAGTAATACCCATATACCGGTGGCACAACTTATTTAGTTGCGCGGTACTTATGCGGAGCAACTGCAAATAATCGGTAACGCGGTGAAGCGTGCTATAATTCTTTTCGAGTAAGGCGCGGAAACGAAAAAAGACAGGATGTATAAACGTATCACCGTGCAGCGCATTTTGCTTTGCGTACGACCTGTTCAATAAAATCAGCAGCTGATATAACAAAGCACGCAGTAAATGAACGCTGTCTTGCTGCAGATCTTTTATTTCCGCTTCTATCTGTGAACTGATAGAAAGATATATGGAAAATTCAGCCGGAGTTACGAGTAAACTGGCCGGCTTCTGGTATTGATGAAAGTAGGCTAACCTGTACAAAAAAAGTTCATCCGTGAAGAAGAGGTTCAGGAAATCTTTCTCAAAAAAAATAGCATAGCCGCCAACCGGTTTTCTGATATGCCACTCGCGGGTTTGCCCGGGAGAAGTGAAAATGATCGTGCCGGGTTTTAAAAAGATCTTATTGTCATCCAGCATTAAATGACCGGCTACTTTGTCGATAAAAAGGATGTCATAAAAACTGAGCTGGTGTGGCTCGACCACAAAATTAAAGTTGGGAATCT
>JAUZOA010000217.1 GCA_030706685.1 Bacteroidota bacterium | reverse complement strand
TGGAGCGATTTGAATTTATTTATTGCATTAAGCACCGGAATCTCTTCAATGGGCTTTAGCAGATAATCAATGCTGTTTAGCTTAAAGGCTTTCAGCGTAAAGTCGTCATAGGCAGTTGTGAAAATTACGGGTATATCGACATGAATCGTTTCGAATATCTCAAAGCAGAGCCCGTCGTCAAGTTGAATATCCATCATGATCAAATCAGGGGGAGGCTTCTCCTTCAGGTGATTTATGGCCTCCTCAACCGTTGTAATAATCTCCGTTATGTTTATAGCCTGATCAATTTTCTTCAGCAACCTGATGAGTTTGTCGGCTGCATGTTTATCATCTTCAACAATCAGGATATTCATACGAGCAAAGGTACTTTTACCTGGTAATATGCAGTTGTCTCTTCTATCATCAGATCCCGGCCCGAGATAAGTTTTACACGATTTGCCAGATTTTTCAGTCCGATACCGGTTGATTTTATCTGGGTTGACATCCTTTGCAGATTGTTCTTCACAACAATCTGGTTTTGTTCCACAAAGATTGAAATATTTAAAGGTTCCTTCCGGGTGGCCTTATTGTGCTTAATGGCATTCTCGACCAGGGTCTGGAGTGAAACCGGGGGAACCTTAAACATAGCTGCGTCGGGTACCTCTATCGTGAGAAATAATTTTTCATCATTGCTTATTTTATGAAGCTCAAAATAGTCGCTGATAAAGGCGAGTTCCGATGGTAGGGGAATTTTATCCCTGGCAATATTTTCGAGGATGTACCGGTATATGGATGACAGTTTGTTGATAAATTGTTCTGCGAGTTCGGGCTTCGAGTTGATCAGGGAAGAAAGCGTATTCAGGCTGTTGAAAAGAAAATGGGGATTTACCTGGTTTATGAGTGTTTCATTTTGAAAAATCAGGTTCTCCTCCCGGAGTTTTTGTTCTCTTTTTAAGGCGTCCTGCCAGAGAATAATGATAAAGATTACGCCACCGAGTAACAGCCCGGTAATCGTTGGCTTAAACCAGGCGGCGAATTTAACATGAAAAAAGTCAGACGCTACATGGGTCAGCGTTCCGCCCGCGACTAATTGTTCTACATGTAAATAAACAAGCATGACGATTAATGCTACTGCAAAGCAGGCGGTTAGAAACAGTGCAAATCGTGATAAAACGATTCGGGTAATTGCTGCGGATGTTTTGCCTGGCGCCAGATCCCTGAAAAAAACATTGGCCAGCAAGATGAAAAGCTCCAGCTGGACGAATATTAATATAAATCCGCCCAGATAGTTTTTCCAATATTTGAAATAAGAATTGTTAACAATATCGATAAATATTACACCCAGCGAGAACAGGAAGATGGCAATATGGATGGTAAGATTTCGCTGATTAATCAAACGGTCAACTCCAATCTTATTCATATCACCAAATTTACAACGTTTAATAAATTTTTTCTACCTGTATATTCCTGATTGTTTTTACAAGCATTTTGTTCTGCATACCGCGTATATCGAGCTCCTGCATGGTCCCGCTATACATTTCAGCAGCTTCAACAGTTTTTGTTTTGAGTGAAACCCAGGTTGTTCCCCAATATTGTTCTGTCCCTTTTGATTTAAAACCATCCATTGACAGTTCAACTTTATTATCTATTGCCCGGTACTCAATAACAGCACACAATTCGTTATTTATTGCTGAAATGCCTGTCCAGCATACCTGGATTTCATTATGCGCATAACTTCCAATATCTGCCATATTAAATGCTCCGCCGGTTTGTGGAATACGGTATGACTTATTTAGTTTCAACGAGTCTGTAAAATCCCGGGCAAAACTTTCAATGGCCATCATGTCCCAAACCAGATTTCTGGCGAATACAGCATCGGCTGTTGCAGGAAAATTTTTAAATGATCCGGCGTCGAGCATTTTCGGCGAAGGGATATATCTGAAATTCTCCATGTATGCCTGTCTCGTCCCTGGCGGAAAGGGCTGGGAAAAATTGTTTGAGTTGGAAATAAAAATATTGTTCCAATTGACAGAGCCGTTTTCAAGACCTTTCGTATAATCGCCGGTAATTTTTATTTTTCCGGTGAAAGTTCCATAAAGGTCCAGGTTTGTATATATGGCAGTCATTCTGTATTTGCAAATTGAATCGCTAACCTTGACAGCCGGTAGTTCC
>JAUZOA010000216.1 GCA_030706685.1 Bacteroidota bacterium | reverse complement strand
TCTCGCCAACGAACAATTACTGGAATACGCGTCTCCGGGGGCGATTTCAAAGTTTGTGGGAAAACGTTTTGGCTGCCACCCGCTTTCCCAGGAGGAGATCAATACTCTGATTATCGAATTCGCTTTTTCACATGGGCATGTAGTGCGCCTGAAAGGAGGAGATCCCTTTGTTTTCGGCAGGGCGCAGGAAGAAATAGATGCAGCCCGTGCGGCTGGTATTGAAGTAAGGATAGTGCCCGGAATCTCAAGCGCCATTGCAGTACCCGCCTCACAAATGATTCCGCTTACCTGCCGGGGCATCAGCGAAAGTTTCTGGGTAACGACCGGAACCACCCAGTCCGGAGATATTTCTCCTGATATCCGGCTTGCGGCCCGGTCAACGGCTACGATAATCATTCTGATGGCCATGAGTAAACTGGAAGCCATTATGGAAATCTTTTCTTTGGCAGGAAGAGAAAACACGCCCGTGGCCATTATTCAAAACGGTACTACCACAGATGAAAAGATAATAACAGGAACGGTAAAAGATATAGTTTTTCGGTCCCAATATGCCGGCATTACAAACCCTGCCATTATAATGGTTGGTGAAGTGGTGCGCCTGCATCCATCGCTGGTGAAAGATGCGGCCCTGTCAGCCTCTCAACAAACTGAATTGAGGAATACTCCTTCTATTGTCCAGGGAAAATTATTGTAAGAATTCCCGGCCTTAAAAATGGCGTTAAGAAAATTACAGCGTAAACCATTTTTTCCGTGCCAATTTCAAATTCATACTATGATTTCAATCTTTCGGAGAGTTGTCATGATAGGGGAACGAAGCATCTCAGGACTTCTCCGCAGCCGTTCCCGACAAAGAAGGAGACTTTACTTCTTTGCATGAAACTCCGATACCCTTACTATCTTCCTGCTTTCCATTTCCCCGGCACACAAACTCACCGTATCTTCCCTTTCATGAAACCTTTGAAAAATAAATGCGACGGTGTTTCCTGTTTCCTCTGCAGCCGCTGCCTGAAAGATTGGATCCCTTCTATTGATGCCAACAAAACATGCATTCAATTCAAAAAGGGGGAATTACTTTTTCGGGAAGGCGATCCCGTGACAGGGATTTATTTTGTCTTCAGCGGAACCGTCAAAGTGCATAAAAAATGGGGCGAGGACAAAGAACTGATTGTGCGGTTCGCCAAAGGAGGAGATATAGTAGGGCATAGGGGTCTTGGTAAGGATATGCATTACCCCATTGCCGCGACGGCATTGGAAATGGTAAAGGTTTGTTTTATCCCGCTTGATTTTTTCTGGACCACTATTAAGGTAAACCAGCATTTTACAGAAAAGCTGTTACTGTTTTATGCCGAAGAATTGCAGGAGTCGGAACGGAATATGCGCAACCTGGCGCATATGCAGGTAAAAGGAAGGATCGCTTATTCATTGCTGTTGCTGAAAGATAAATTCGGCCTGGATAAAGAAGGCGTCTTACATATCGAATTGTCGAAGCAGGATTTCGCTTCTTATATTGGCGCCGCTTATGAAACAGTTTTTAGAATCATGAATGAATTAGCGGATGAAAAAATAATAAAGGCCACGGGAAGGAAAATAACCATTTATGACCCCGGTAAATTGTCTTTGCTTATTCAGCCTTGATTCCAATAAATCCAGTTAATGCCGGCATCAACCAAGGGAGTACAATGCTGCAAATAATTACAACCTCTCACGCCATCGCCAATATTTTCGCCGCTCCCGCATATTTTACCTGGTCGGGTTCATCGGTTCCGCTCATCACGCCAAAGCAAATACCAATAGAAAGTATAAGACTGAAGGCAATATCCGGAGCTGCCGCCGGCAGGTTTAATTCCAGCCCGGTAGCCGGTGAACCTTTGAGCAAAGGATACCAGGCTGTTCGTTGTGTGGCCGGGGCCGCATTTTGATAAGTGGCCGGGGGTTTGTAACCATGAGTGGTATAAAAGATATCGGGCAATATGCCCATTGATGCTACCAAACCATATACAGCATATTTTCCGGGCGGAGCGAAAAAATTAATTCCCGGCAGCAGTGCCGGAATATCTATGCGGGCCGATAGCTCGTCTTTGGAAAGAGAATAAGGAAATGGGTTCCTGATAATGGAATCAAAAGGATTCCGCCTGTTGAGGTTAAAACCTGCC
>JAUZOA010000215.1 GCA_030706685.1 Bacteroidota bacterium | reverse complement strand
TGCCAGTTTGGTTTCTCGCAGCGTTCGCAGCGGTAAGGCGACGCAGCGAGCGTTGCCCCGCTGCGATCGCTGCGCGAAATAATTTTCAAGAGGGCAGTGTACCCTCTTTTGATAGCGGAGTCTTTAATGTTTTGTGTCAGAATTGTTTGTAGTAGTTCGAAGCGGGAAAGAGTGTATTTGTCATCCCGGCTTGTTTGAATCTTCCCTGTCGCTGGCGTTGGCAGTTTTCGCTGCTGATTGCGCGGTTTTAAAATATTCCTTTATCAACGCTCTATATAATTTATTAAGTGTTACGTTTAGCCGCAGTTGTGCTGCATTTCTTAACTCCTCATCGGCCATGATCCCTTTAGCCACATCATTGGCTTCTTCCATTATTTCAATGATCCGCAGTTGTTTGGGGCTGAGCTTGCGCTTACTCATATCCGGGTACTTACTTACCACGGTTTTGTCGCCGTATTGCTTAAACACGATCTGTTTTCCCAAATGACCGGATAGCTTTTTTAAAAGCAAATTTTCGCTTATTGCCATAAAACCGTCTTTATTATTTTACTCCCACTACCCGGAAAGGTAGCAGAATATATCTGCTAAAGATATACTATTTTAGGATAAAACTAAGGTGATTATCAGTTAATCTTAGGTTATCTTAAGTAAAATTACCTAGGATAAACCTAAGATGAACCTAAGATGAACCTAAGATGATAAATCTTTAAACCATACCTTATGCATGGATGCCGGGTGCAGAGAAACGATATGGGTCAGGCAATATTGATGTTGGCCACAGAGGATCTCAGAGAAACAGAGAACCGCGGAGTATACTGACAGTGTCTCTGCGGTTCTCTTTTACTCTGTGGTGCTCTGTGGCCATACCAGGCTATTTTTAAAAATGACCACCTCCCATTTACCTTTAATATTCTAAACATTTTTAGACTGATACTGGGATGGGGTAACCTGGAATTCTTCCTTAAAATAACGGGTGAAGATCTTGGGGTTATTGAAACCTACTTCATAGGCGACCTCGGCAATAGTCATCTGGCTTTTTTTCAGTAATTGAGCAGCTCTTTTCAATCGCATTACCCTGATAAATTCGATAGGAGTTTTGCCGGTAAGGGAAAGAAGTTTTTTATAAAGCGCCACGCGGCTCATGAATAATTCCCTGCTCAGGTCTTCCACCGAAAAACCGGGATTATTGATATTCTTCTCTACTGCTTCCAGCGCTCTTTTCATGAATTCTTCATCAACAGGGGTTACCGTGATTTCGCTGGGATTAATCTCTACCAGTTTCTGAAACTTTTTTCTCAATTGCTCCCGCAGGTTAAGCAGGTTTCTGATCCGGGAAGCCAATATTTCAAAAGTGAATGGCTTCGTTATATAATCATTGGCCCCTGCCTGGAAGCCTTCGAGTTCAGTTTCCACAGCCGTCATGGCCGTAAGCAGCAATACAGGTATATGGGAAGTATGGGGATCGGTTTTTATTTTTTTAGATAATTCCAACCCGTTCATTAATGGCATCATGATATCACTCACCACCAGGTCGGGATGCAGGTTTCTTACTTTTTCCCATCCTTCCCTGCCATTCATGGCTTCAATGACATGGTACCGGTGTTTCAGGTTGTCTTTGAGATAGAACCGGAAGTCTTCGTTGTCTTCTACGAGCAGGACGGTATTTCTTTTTGGATGATGATCCGGGGCGCCATTGCCGTTTTCATCCCTATCCGTTCGCAATGATGTCTCTTCTTCCGTAACGAGTGATGTTTCTCCCATTTCTGTTACGACAAGAGCTTCCTCATCCGTTTTTACCGGCAGGGTAATGGTAAAGCAGGAACCTTTTTCGGGTTCGCTTTCCACGGCAATAGTACCGTTGTGCAGTTTTACAAATTCCTTTGTTATCGCCAGCCCGATACCCGTTCCGTAATTATGCATATTACCGGGAAGGTCGTGCTGGAAATAGCGCTCAAAAATTTTATCATGCAGATCAACGGGAATGCCGATACCGGTATCACTTACTTTTATAATAATGGAAGGATGGATGGTCCCGTTATTTTTCCCGTCGGCATAGAACATCTCTATAGCTACTTTCCCTTTTTGAGGGGTGTATTTGAATGCATTGGAAAGAAGATTAAAAAGGATTTTTTCCAGTTTGTCTTTATCAAAGCAGGTCAGAAGACTTTCCGTGTTTGACCGGAAAGTCAGTTC
>JAUZOA010000214.1 GCA_030706685.1 Bacteroidota bacterium | reverse complement strand
GCAGCGTTTGTATAATGGGTGACGCCAATATAACGAAGCTTACCCTCTTCCTTTAATTTTCGTAAAGTCCTGAGATGAGTTGTCCAGTCAAGCAGGTTATGTATCTGAAGCAGGTCAATAACCGAACAGCGCATTTTTTTAAAAGAGTCCTGTACCTGGAGCTTCCCATTCTTTTCTCCGCTTGTCCATACTTTCGTAGCATAGAAAAACTGGTCAGCTATTTCCGTTTCATGAGTGAGGTCGCCTACGACCTGCTCGGCCTTTCCATACATGGGAGAGGAGTCGATTACCGTTCCTCCCGCTGTTGCCATTTGCTTTAATACTTCTATAAGTGGCCTGCGTTCGGCTCCGGACTTCCCCACGTCAAATTGTATCCAGGTGCCCAGCCCTATTGCGGGCAGCCATTCGCCGGAGGAAGGAATAAGCCGTTTTAGCATAAGATTTTTTCAGAATGTATGAATGATAAAACCTGTTATAATTATACCTGTTTTATGCGGTAAAGTTAAAGGCTATGGGCTTCTGGCCCATAGCCTTTGAGTGAACGAAGACAGTGCTGGCCATGCTATTTCCCTTAACTAATTAGCTCAAACCGGGCGGGACATAGCCGGGAAAGAGGTTGAAACCCGGAGACCCCGGGGAAAGGGAATTATCTTCTGATATAGTTGAATCGCGCCGATCTGAACCATGCTGTATTGATCGTCATTGATGATATTTGCAGTTTGTAGTAAAAAACAAGTTATGCGTATTGCGATTAATGGCATGGGAAGAATTGGACGGTTGTTGTTCCGGCGGCTGATGCGGGAAGAAAGTTTTGACCTGGTGGCTGTCAATGATATTATGGACCCGGAGAACCTGGCATACCTGCTCAAATATGATTCGTTGTATGGCGCTAACCCTGACGCGGTTTTCTATCGTGACGGATTCATTCAAACAAACGGGAAAAAGATTGCGGCGTTACGGGCGAATGACCCTTCTGCCATCAACTGGCGCGAATTAAAAGTTGATATTGTACTGGAATGCTCAGGAAAATTTTCCGATAAGGCCGGCGCCACAAAGCATTTGCAAGCGGGCGCCAAAAAAGTTTTACTATCTACTACCGGTTCACCGGACATTCCTCTAATGATTTACGGTTTTAATCATCACCGGTTTAATGAGGATGCGAACATTATTTCACCGGGAGGGTGCATGACCAATTGTGCGACGCATGTTTTATATATTTTGAATTCCATCGGGATTGAATCGGCACAGATCAATATTCTTCATTCATATACTTCGCGGCAGGAACTGGTGGATACTGCTCATAAGCAATTTCGGAGGGGCCGGGCGGCGGCGGAGTCTATTATTCCGGTTGAGATAGATTTAGCGCATTCCCTGGAGCGGCTGATGCCTTTACAAAATAAAGTGGCGGCTGTGTCAGTCAGGGTTCCCGTTACCAACGGAGCCATGGCTGATTTTACGGTACAGTTGAAAGAACAAAGGACGAAGAATGAAATTAATGCGCTTTTTGAAAAGGCGGCCCGTAATGAATATAAAGGTATCCTTGACTATACGGAAGATCCTTTGGTTTCCGCGGATATCAAAGGAAATACACACTCCTGCGTCATTGATGGCATCCTGACATCGGTGGTTGGAAGACAGGTCAAGGTTATCGCCTGGTTTGATAACGAATATGGCTATACCAGCCGGATGATTGACTGGTTGAGGTTCTGGGGTGGAGATTAATGATAAGATGGGCTGGTCATTCAACTCTCGCAGCGCTTCATCTTTCTCGCCGCAGTGAGTGTCACGCATTATTTAACTAATACCAAAAAAACGAAGCGCTTTCACACTCCGGCTTGTGCACAGAACTAGCCGGAGTTCGCACATTTTGATTACAAGTTTGAAACTTATTCAGTTCTTTCGGCTTGTTGCCCTGAATAAATCTTCTCATCGCCGGAGAAAGGATTCGGTAGTTGGTTTGGGAGGCAAAGGTCAAGAGATCGGAAGGGCCTGGTTGTGAAAGAAATCGGCTTTGCAGGAGTTTTTTTTACCTACTAAGCTCTTGCTCGCTTCGTCGCAGTATCCGTCTAAAAATACCCGGGCCAGTTACGTCATCTGTCACACATTCTAATAGATTGATTTTTAATAGCATTACTAAAAAAGATGATCTCTGGGAGAATGTGGTTCCCTGAATGATTATCTCCTATTGCATAGACATTCAGGCTAATGATACCTCTATGTACCTATTATAGTAGGTTCATC
>JAUZOA010000213.1 GCA_030706685.1 Bacteroidota bacterium | reverse complement strand
CCTCTTTTTAATTTTCCATTGGGCCGGATATTAAGTAAATTTGAGTAATGCCTTCTCCATCAGTTACGACAGTTCCAATTTATAATGTCACATCTCCCGGCAGTGACAATCACCCCTATGTGTATAGAGAAGCCAATGACCAGTTGGCAGTAGAAGAACCGCTTGAAATCAGGATTGTTTATGGTTCAGAAAAAGAAAGACAGAAAAAAAGTATTTCGGTTACGATGTGTACACCGGGCAATGACGCTGAACTGGCTGCCGGTTTTCTTTTTACAGAAGGAATCATCAGGAGTAAAGAAGATATTCTGAGCTGCAGCTCTTCCGGGGAATCTAACAAGGCCGGGTTGGGTGGCAATATAATAACAGTGGAGTTACGACCGGGTATTTCATTTGACCCGCAAAAGATCGAACGTCATTTTTATACTTCTTCCAGTTGCGGCGTATGCGGTAAATCGTCCATTGATGCTGTAAAAAATGTATTTAACAACACCCCGCTAAAAGACAATATCAGGATCAACGCGCCTGTTCTGCCAGGGCTTCCGGAATCATTGAGAAAACAGCAGGAAGTTTTTGAACATACCGGCGGGTTGCATGCTTCTGCTTTATTTGATCTGGATGGGCGGTTGCTGCTATCCCGTGAAGATGTTGGCAGGCATAATGCATTGGATAAATTAGTGGGCGCGTCATTAGCAACAGGCGAACTTCCACTGGATCATCATATATTATTATTAAGCGGCCGGGCCAGTTTTGAACTGGTACAGAAAGCGGCTATGGCCGGCATAAAAATAGTATGCGCGGTAGGGGCGCCATCAAGCCTTGCTGTTGAAATGGCTAAAGAAACCGGGATGACATTAATTGGCTTTTTAAGAGACGGGAGATTTAATATTTATTCAGGCCAGCAACGTATCGTCGCATAATGCAATAGGTTGATTGAATTCATAAACATTTTTATGAAGATAAGGATAATGGGAAATTCGATTCGCTACAGGCTTACCAAAAAAGATATCGCCAATTTTGGAAAGGATGGTTTTATCGAAGAAAAGACAGAATTTTTAAATGGTCCGTCATTTTACTATTGCCTGCAAAAGAAAGAAGGCATTACCCGCCTCGAAGCATCTTTTTCCAATAACAGGATCAGTATTTTTGTAGCGGGAAACATGGTCACGGAATGGACAACCACTGATATAGTTGGATTTGATAATAAAATGGCTATGGATGATGGGGAAAACCTGTTACTGCTCATAGAAAAAGATTTTGTTTGCCTGGACCCTGGATTGGAAGACCAAAGCGATCATTATCAAAACCCGAATGCTGTTTGTTGAATATAATATTCAATCAGTATGTCAAAAAACTTAAGTGAACTTTCCGGCAAAAAAGGATTAAATGAAAACCTTTTTGAGCAGTTGGGCCTGGCGGCCCGGCTAGCCGGAAGTCCTTCGGTTGAAAAAATGGAAGAGCTGGCCGATGCTTTTGTTATGGGCAAGGCAAATGTGTTTGGCGCAGCCAGTTTTTATGATTTCCTGAAACCTGAAAACAAAGGGAAGAAAGTATATATCTGCAATGGCAGCTCGTGTTTGACTGCCGGTACACAAGAAGCGCTGAAAGAAAAACTGCTCAATCATTTTAAACCGGATGAGATTGGGGAAATGTGTTGCCTTGGCCGTTGCCATGAAAACAGCTCCTTTCATATAAATGGGAAAAATTATTCCGGTCATGCTATTGATGAAATTGAACAGGTCAAAAAGAATCATTCAGCAGTCAGTGACAGATATAATGTGGCTTCCTATGGTACCCCGGTATTAACCGCTGCTTTCCCGGAGTTGAAAGAATATTATACCCTATTGGCAGATGCTTTAAGAAAACCGGCTGACGAGTTACTGAATGAATTAAAATTATCGGGCTTAAGGGGCCGTGGGGGCGCCGGGTTCCCCATTGCTTTTAAATTAGATGCCTGCAAAAACGCGGCGGGCAACCAAAAATTCATCGTATGCAATGCCGATGAGGGAGACCCCGGCGCTTACAGCGACCGCTATTTGCTGGAACAACAACCCCATAGTGTTTTACTGGGTATGATGATTGCCGGGTATATTGCCGGGGCTAACACCGGGGTGGTCTACATCCGTGCGGAATATCCTGAATCAATAAACATAACTCAAAAAGCTATTGATGATCTGCACTCATTGCAGTTGTTGGGTGAAAATATTTTACAACCGGGTTTTAATTTCAACTTCAAAGTGATGGG
>JAUZOA010000212.1 GCA_030706685.1 Bacteroidota bacterium | reverse complement strand
CTATCTCCCAATCGCTTAACGTAAAAAAATTAGACAGTCTTTTTAATATACTTGACAGCCATGGTCTGGCTACAGGGAGCCTCGCTGTTTCCATAAACGGGAAACCTGTTTTTGAAAGGGCGATTGGTTTCGCAATGCTGGAAGGCAACAAAAAGATCAGCACTGACATCAATACCAGATACAGGATCGGCTCTGTTTCAAAGATGTTCACGGCAGTGATGATATTTCAACTGATTGATGAGAAGAAGCTTGACCTCAATGAAAAGCTCGCTACCTTTTTCCCCGGGCTGCCGAATGCCGGAAATATTACCATTGAAGAAATGCTTTATCACAGAAGCGGTTTGCACGATTATACGCACGACACCAATTTTTCAGAATGGATGGACAAGCCAAAGACGCATGAGGAAATGCTGAAGATCATCGCCTCGAAACCGCCGGATTTCGAGCCAAATACTAAAGCAGATTATTGCAATACAAATTATTTGCTGCTGAGTTATATTCTTGAAAAGATTACCCGGATGACTTATGCAGAAGCCCTGCAAAAAAGGATCACTTCAAAGATCGGGCTGCACAATACTTATTACGGTCAGCCAACTGATATCCGCAGGAATGAAGCCAGTTCATACAAATACTCGGACAGTGTCTGGAAAAAGGAAAAAGAAACGTGTGAAAGCATTCATTGCGGCGCGGGTTCCATTGTATCCACGCCAATGGACCTGACCGTCTTTATTCAAAATTTATTTGGAGGCAATCTGATCAGTGAAGCTAGTCTCGACAAGATGAAAATGACGGTAGACGGATATGGGATGGGTATGTTTCCTTATGAATTTGATGCAGTAAAGGGTTACGGGCACAACGGCAGAATAGAGGAGTTTTATACATCTGTAAGATACTATCCTGAAAAGAAACTAGCGATATCGTATATCACCAATGGAATTTTATATCCCCGGACGGACATACTGGAAGGAGTATTGAAGATCTGTTTGAATGATCGCTATACCATCCCTTTTTCAAAGCCCGTCGTTTTGCAAGGCAGGGATCTGGATAAATTTGCCGGCACCTATTCATCTGAAGACCTGCCCTTCAAGGTTGTTTGTACAAGAAACGATGACAAATTAGTATTTGAAGCTGCCGGCAAAACAATGGAAGTGGAAGTAGTCACTGATAATTATTTTATGAACATGCCAACGGGGTCCTTCTTTGAATTTAATGTAGAAAAGGGTGAACTGCATATAAAAGAAACGGACAATGTTTATTATCTGAAAAAAGAAAAGCAGTAGTAAATAACCCTGCGCGGGTTAATAGTAGCATAATGCCTGAGAGGGTCAGGCCATTCTATGTTTTGCGACAATAAGGTAAAAATACCGTTCCAGGTTAGCGTTGATCCGCCCGCAAAAAATTGTGCTCGATTTAAACGCTATTGAAAGCTTTATGAAAGCTATATAGTAGTCCCGGCAGGAATCGAACCTGCATCAAAAGTTTAGGAAACTTCTATTCTATCCATTGAACTACGGGACCAATTTTCTTAAGAACTCTTTGCCTATTCCAAAATGAACCAGGGGACCGGCTTCAATTGAAGGCTGCAAAAGTAAGATTTTCTGAAACAAGAACCACTTTCCTCTTAACTTCATTGTTCAATTCAACGTCAATGAAATCTGTACTCATATTCTCCGGGTTTTTACTGATGATCGGTCTTTCCCTGCAAAGCCAGGCGCAGTCAAAGCCCCGTTTCAACCACATTACGGTTTATGTTACCGACCTGAACCGGGGTGCCGATTTTTATAAAAAAGTGATGTTACTGGATACCATTCCCGAACCTTTCCACGATAACCGCCATGTGTGGTTTAAAATTACCGACCACGGCCAGCTCCATGTGGTCAGTGGCGCCAAAGAAGATATTCCGCACGACGTTAATATCCACATGGCCTTTACTGTTGCATCACTGCCTGATTTCATGAAACACCTGGATCAGTTGCATGTGAAATATGGAAACTTCGCCGGTGAACAAAATAAAGTTGCGGTACGACCGGACAAGATCGAACAGATCTATCTCCAGGATCCTGATGGTTACTGGATCGAAGTCGACAACGACAGGTTCTGATTTTCCGTGATGATCAGCGACCAGGGCCGGCGACGAGAGGTTTGATTCCGAACATTCATCAGCAACCCGCTAACAACCTCTTTATTCAGAGCATTTTACGGCTTTTGCCGTCTGGTGCTTATTTCAACACCTGATATCACCGAATACAGCTTCCGGTATCGCTTAAACTCAGCTATCTTTGCAGCCCAAATTGAGGTTATGAAGTTTTACAGCATTATAATTAAATACCGTCTATATATCGGCATCGCCCTGATTGCCATCGG
>JAUZOA010000211.1 GCA_030706685.1 Bacteroidota bacterium | reverse complement strand
CTCAAATCAATTAGAAATCATTTTAATTGTATGTAACCATGTTTCGGCAAGTTTAGGCCAGTCATTAATCGGAAGGTTTGACTTTTTCAAACCAAACGCATGTTCGCCCTCTGCATATATATGATATTCGGCGGGAACACCGGCTTTTTTTAAGGCGACATAATACACCAATGAATTCTGGATAGTGTCAACCGGATCATTTCCTGCCTGTAACAGGAAAGTTGGAGGTGTATTACTATTAACAGGAATAGTCGGGTTTAATTCATAATCCTTAGTAGTATGTTCCAACATATGCCCGGGATAGATTGCCATTCCAAAATCTGGTCTGCAACTTATTTTGTCGGCTTCATCCATTACCGGATAGGAGCGTTTTTCATAATGGGTACTTACGTCAGCCACTAAATGACCACCCGCCGAAAACCCGATTACACCAATTTTTCGCGGATCAATATTCCATTCTTTAGAATGAAATCGAACCAGACCCATTGCCCGCTGAGCATCCTCCAAAGCAAGGGGTTTCACCGCATCTTTGTGGCATTTGCAATCTTTATCCCAATGAGGACCGGAATCCGGAACACGGTATTTTAAAAGTATACCGGTAACACCAATAGATGCCAGCCACTCGCATATTTCCGAGCCTTCAAGCTCAATGGCAAGTGCCCGATATCCCCCACCCGGAAATACAACGACTGCCACACCGGTATTTTTCCCTTTAGGCGAATAGAGGGTTATGGTTGGGTTGGAAACGTTTGTTACCATACCGTCATTATCGGTTTCAGACCCCGTTATAAGTCCTGAGTCAGGAATAGATTTTGACCATATTGGCAACTGTGTATGCTCAATTGAAGATGCCTGAGCCTTTGCTTGTTGAGGTTGTTTATTTTGATTGCAGGAAATTATAATGACACAAATTAACGGTCCCAAATATTTGCTTTTACGTAAAGACATTTCAAAAAATAGTTTGATCGGATTTATATTTCCGGATTGTTTCATTTTACCAGGTTTTTAAGCTGACCGCTAACGGTTTACGGTCACAGGCAGCCAGGAAAAGTTATCTTGTATAATTCAAAGTTTTCGCAAATTTCATTATGTCGTTTGCTAATAATTCTGGTTGCTCCATAGCCGCAAAATGTCCGCCTGCTGGTATGTCTGTCCAATGTTGAATGTTATAACCTCTCTCAATGAACTTTCGGGGAGGGAAAGGCTCTTCCTTATGAAACTTTGCAATTCCAACAGGAGTATTTATAAAGTCATTTTTTGAAAAATGCAAAGGTGCCCGACTGTCTTCATTATAAAGCCTGATAGAAGAATGGATGGTCTCGGTAAACCAGTATAAGCTAACATTTGAAAGTAGTTCGTCTTTTGTAAAAACACTTTCAATGTTTCCGTTGCAATCGCTCCAGCCATAGAATTTTTCAATAATCCAGGCGCACAATCCAACAGGGGAGTCGTTTAAACCGTATGCCAGAGTGAGAGGCTTTGTTCGTTGTTGATGGGAATACGCTCCTTCCATGGTGGACCAATCCTCAGTACTTTTTTGAAATTGAATTTCTTCTTCCGTGAGTTTTTCAGCGCGGGGTAAAAAAGGAAAATAAGAACCCTCGATATAATTGAGATGTAAACCCAACATATTTTCGGGATGTCTTACAGCCAGGGCTGTGCTGATGCCTGCTCCGAAATCGCCACCTTGTGCTAAAACTTTTTCGTACCCCAATTCCTTAATCAACTTACTCCATAAATCACCTATGAACCAAAGATTACAATCCGGTGTATTCATTTTTTGAGAGAAACCAAAACCCGGAATTGAAGGAATGATTAAATCGAATGAGCATTCCGGGTCTGTTGTAAGGGGGATAATAAGTTTGTTCATTTCCAGAAAAGAACCTGGCCAACCATGTGTAATTATAAGCGGCACTGATATTTTCCCTTTGCCTTTGATATGCAAAAAATGAATTTTGATGCCATCAATTTCTGCTATATAATTAGGGTAGTGGTTAATTTCGTCTTCCGTTTTTTTCCAGTCAAACTCGTTCAGCCAATAGTCAGCAAGCTCTTTTATGTAAGAAAGATTGGCACCAAAGTGCCAACCGGAACCTTTGATTTCATCTGTCCAACGAGTTTGTTTAATTCTAAATTTTAAGTCATCTATTGCGACTTGTGAAATTTGGCATTTAAATTCAGTTGTCATCTGTTGCTTGTCTTATGTTCTTGCCTTAAAAGCTATATCAGTCGAAGGGCTAGTGCCGCCAATTGGTTACCTGTAACATTCACGCGTTGCCGAAGTGCCGGATATAGAACCGACGGCAGCTGCTGTTACAGGCAGTCTCTTCTATTTTTTCATTGCTTCGGCTTTTAATTTTTTCGGCATTTTTTCGATTGCGTAACGAAGTGCTGTCCGTGGCATAACCTCTTTTTTTGAT
>JAUZOA010000210.1 GCA_030706685.1 Bacteroidota bacterium | reverse complement strand
GGTTCCATCTTTCAATTTACAAAAAAAACGTTAAGGGAAAAATTAAACCGGAAATTGGTAGTGTACCAATTTGGTTTCTCGCAGCGTTCGCAGCGAACATTGCTCGGTTGCGTCGCGTGAAATATTTTTTCAAACTATGTGGTAAAGAAGATCAAAACCAGATACTACCCGGAAATTAATGGTATCTCAATTTACTCATGGCCGGGGAGACGGTAAGATTTGATTATAAGACATTTTTTCTTATCCCCTTCCTGGCTTCCGGCAAATGGGTACACTACCATTGTTTTCCCCGGCTCTTTTATTTTCAGAAAATCTGCCTTAGCTTTATCTGGCTATGAGAGTATATCTTATCCTTGGATTCTTATTCATCAGCAGGATTGCCTGCGCGCAGGCTACCATGCCGGATTTTAGCAATTTCAGCTCCGAAGAAATTAACCTGAAAGAATGTTCCTTCGATAAAAACGCAGAAGCTGTGGTACTTCTTGATTATGCTATTGCAGATCATGACGATGAGTACCGGCTCATCACACACCGAAGAATCCGGATCAAGATTTTTCACCAGCGCGAAATTGACCGTGGAAATATCCGGATTCATTTCTATTCAAAAGACCAGTTCGAATATATCAGTAATATTAAAGGCCTGACTTACAACTGGGAAGGCGACCACGCCAGCCTATCTTATCTTGACAACAAATCAATATATACTGAAAAAGAGGATAATCACTACTCCAGTATAAGATTCGCCCTTCCAAATGTAAAACCCGGCAGTATTATCGAGTACGAATACGACAGCTATATGAAGCATTACGGCGGTTTACAGGACTGGGTATTTCAACATGATATCCCGGTAATAAAAAGCTGTTATCTTCTCACCGTTCTCCCCGGCACTGAATTCCAGTACAGTGTACAAAAGAAACTAAATTACCCGATCATCATAAAGCCCATACAGGAGTCGGGAAAGATATATTTTGAAATGGACAATATACCGGGCCTGAAATTCGAGCCTTATATGGACGCTGTAAAAGATTATTTACAGAAAGTAGAATTTCAACTGGCGCAATACACCAGTCATTTCGGAAGCCAAACTAAAGTAAACCAGACATGGAAAGATCTTGGTTATGATCTTTTAAGTGACAGGGATTTCGGGGGCGTCATAAAAAAAGACCTTCCGAAACTGGATGAAGTGAAAAGTATTGTATCAGCAGAAACAACCGACTCAGGAAAGGTCATAGCTATTTATAATTATGTCAGGAATAATTTTTCCTGGAATGGCTACTATTCAACTTATGCTCCCGACGGATTAAAAAATGCCTGGGAAAAAAGAAGCGGCACGGCAGGCGAGATTAACCTTATCCTGATCAACCTGCTGCAAACATTCAAAATTGAAGTATACCCGCTCCTGGTCGCTGAAAGGGATTATGGTAAAGTAGATACTACGTACCCGTTTGTTGATCGTTTCAACAAAGTAGCGGCCTATGTCAGGGCCGGGACAAAAATGTTTATCCTGGATGCCACCAAGAAATTTTCCCCGCCCGGGCTCATTCCTTTCCCACTGCTGAACACGATAGCTTTTGTGGTAGACAAAAAATATTTCCGGCTTATCAGGATATTGAACAACAGGGATACTTATCACAATATTATAACGGTTAACGCCAAAATCGATAATAATGGGCTCCTGAAAGGAACGACGGCGATCGAAAGCAGCGCTTATGCTAAAGAGGTTAGAACAGAAGATATAAAGACCAATACCAAAAAGTTCATTAAAGAAATACTGGAAGAGTCTGCCAATGACCCGGTAGTCGACAACTATTCTTTCGACAATCTCGATGATGACAGCAAACCGTTGGTACAAAAACTGGAGTTTCATAGTGAACTGAATACAAGCGGGGGATTTGTTTTTCTTATACCCGACTTTTTTACAGCCCTTGCGAAAAACCCTTTCACCGCTGAAGAACGCTTTACCAATGTCAATTTCGGCTATCCGTATGACGTAGATATCGAAGCCACCATACAATTGCCTGAAAAATCCAGGATTGATAAATTGCCGGAGGATAAGGACCAGGCTTTCGGCGGCAAATCAGTCACGATATCCAGGAAGTTCAGGTTGGAGAATAACACATTGACAATATCTATGCGGTTCCGGCAGACGATCACCCTCGTAGAGAACGAGCAGTATACCAGCCTTAAAGCAATTTACCAGAGTGTAACGGACCTGATGAATGGACCCATCGTCATAAAGATCAGCGACTGATAAGCCCCCGCAACGGCTATTCCTTTTCCAATGCCTGTGTTAGCGGAAAAGTTTTTATGCCCATCGCTTTTCGTTTTTTAACAACAGAATAATGACCAATTTTTCTTTTCAATTTTATACCGGGTGAATCAGGCCCTTGCTGAATCTATTTTTCCATTTATTTTCAAACCTGGCGACAGGGCTTTTGTTGTAAAATAAAAAAGAATAGCTGTCAATACCTGACCTTTCCTGTCCCGGTTTGCCGGGATGCGGATTAAAAATATATGATTACTCTTTCCGTAATTGAAACTTGCGCTTCATTTACAAATTCAT
>JAUZOA010000021.1 GCA_030706685.1 Bacteroidota bacterium | reverse complement strand
TCTACCGATTTAATTTTTGTGCCAAAAGCAGGAGGGCGTTGAATCATGGCTAATACCATTCCTTCGCGGTGAAAATCCAAACCAAACATTCCTTTGCCTGTAATGATCTTTTTGTTTTCAATATTCCTGACAGCAGTGCCAATGATCTTAAAATCTTTCCGGTTCTTGAGGGGAACATCAGTGGGTGCGGTTAGTTTAGAAGCTTCATCGGCCAGCTCACCATAGCCCAGTTTTTTTCCTGTCTTTGCATGTACAACAAAACCATTGCTGGTTGTACACTCAGCCGCGTCCACTTTCCAGCGGGCAGCGGCAGCAGTCACCAGTAACTGCCTGGCAGTAGCGCCGGCAACTCTAAGCCTTTTATAGGAATGGGGGATAGCTCCGCTACCTCCTGTTAACTGCCGGTCAAATTTTTTCGTATCAAGCGGTGCTTGTATCACTTTCACTTTGCTCCAGTCGGCATCCAGCTCTTCAGCGACTATCATCGGGAAAGAAGTCATGATATTCTGACCCAGTTCAGGGTTGGGTGAAAAAATGGTAATGGTGCCATCGGTGCCTATGGATAAATAACTATTGAAACCGAGTTCGCCGGTAAAGTTGGCTTTGGTCATAATGACCGGCATTTCCGCTTCTGTACTGAACCAACTAAATCCGAGCAGTAAGCCACCGCCGGTAAAAGAAGTTATTTTAATAAAATCTCTTCTGTTGGTTCTATTTAAAGTTGACATATATTATATTTTAGTGCTGGCTAATTTTACCGCTTCTCTTATGCGATGGTACGTACAGCAACGGCATAGCGTGTCGTGCATGGTATCATCAATTTGCTGATCGGTTGGTTTGGGGTTGTGTTTTAATAATGCCGCCGCTGTCATGATCTGGCCGGCCTGGCAATAGCCGCATTGAGGTACGTCTATTTCATCCCAGGCTAATTGCAAAGGATGGTCTCCGTTTGCTGATAAGCCTTCAATCGTTGTAACGGGTAACGATTTTACTCTTGAAACAATGAATGTGCATGACCGGATCGCATTGCCATCGACAAGAACGGTACAGGCGCCGCATTCCGCGATACCACAACCATATTTGGTACCTACTAAACCAAGATGATCCCTGAGTACCCATAAAAGCGGCGTATCGGCTGCTACATCAGCGCGATATTCCTTTCCATTTATGTTTAGATTGTAAATAGGCATTTTGATTTTTTTATTTGTTGTCTAAAGGTAAAAAATGTGGGGGGCTAAAAAAAATGAATTACACCTATGGTAACGGGATTCACCTGCGAGCAAATTCCTTATTGTTGTTATTTCAACCGGATATTTAATGACAGGGCCGGAAAATAGTTGTTTCTTACCGCTGCATTTTGAACAAGAACGGCCTTTTCTAATTTCAGGTTGAATGCCCTGTCCTTTTTGCCAGCATTGTTTTTATTCCTGGCTGATGCAATGAATAATATAACACCTGTTGTAATAGCAGCGGCACCGCATATCATCAACACATTACCTGTTGTTTCATTGGGGAAAAAGCTTCTTTGTGAATTACGGACTGCTAAGCCGCTTATGACTAAAGCGGCGCCACCTCCGGTAAATATCCATGCTGCTGTATTCTGGCCCTTACTTTTTTGCAGGTAATCCTGGTTTGTTAATTGCTCTATGAGTTCAATTTGCTGACTGTTCGCTGAAATACCCAATACGATTATCAGCACAATTATAAGAACCTTTTTCATAAAAGATGTTTGTTATATGATGAGCAAGATAATTTTACCTGGAAAGAATTTTAATGACGGGGGTTACTCATTAATGTGACGCCTGTCAGGACGCCCTCGTTTTGTGAATGTTTTCCCCGAACTCCGTCGGCGTATGTAAAGAGAAATAAACTTTGCGCTCCGGATGCCCGGGTGTGTCCCGCCACCCGCAACAATAAACCAGAAACTGAGCCTCCCAATTCCGGGTAGTGTATCAGTTTGCCGGGAAGCCGGTAAGACGAGAAGAAAAAGAGACTTGTGAATCAGAACTTCCCGCCTTCCCGTCGCACCGGCTATTTTCAAACCGGGACTCTATCCAATTCTCCGTATTTTATTTTTAATTTTGAAAATCGTCAAAGCGATGAAGAATGTATGCGCCGGGAAAAACAAACTGGACAAATTGCTTTAAAAACAAACCTGCTTCTTTTATTCTTTTTTATTTCGCTTTTTAGCCGTGGCCAGTTAATTTATACTATCGGTGGTGACGGCTCTAACCTGAATACGTATAATTTTAATAATACGCCGGCAATTTGCGCCGGTATCCCTTATCCAAAGGGACTATGCCTGGATGGCAATGGCAACCTTTATCTTACCGTTTCCAATTCTATCAGGAGAATAAGCCTGGGTAGCGGTACAATTGCAACGGTTGCCGGTTCAGACACCTATGGCCATTCCGGTGATGGAGGATTTTCTGTCGGCGCTACGCTTCAATCACCCTACGATCTTTGCATAGATAACAATAACAACCTGTATATAACAGAATGGGGCGGTCATTATATCAGGAAAATTAATATCAGCACAGGAATAATTTCGACTGTGGCAGGCAATGGAAGCGGTGGTTACGGAGGTGATGGAGGACCTGCTGCGTCTGCGATTCTCAACAGGCCACAGGGAATTTTCTGCGACGCATCCGGTAATATTTATTTTGCAGATACCTACAACTCGAGAATAAGAAAAATAGATGCAGTCTCAGGAATTATTACTACTGTGGCAGGAACAGGAGTTGCCTCCTATAGCGGTGATGGCGGCCCTGCCATTAATGCCGGGACTCCTTACCCGGTAGATGTAAGCATTGACGGTAGTGGCAATATCTATTTTATTGAAGTATTTAGTGGAAATACCTCACGCGTAAGAAAAATAAATGCAGCTACTGGCATTATCAGTACAGTAGCGGGTAATTCAAGTTATGCTTACAGCGGGGATGGCGGCCCCGCAACCGCTGCCAGTTTATTTGATCCCTCCGGTCTCTTTGTTGATGGCCCCGGAAATATATACATATCTGAATATGATGATTCACGTATAAGAAAAGTGGACATAAGTTCAGGGATTATCAACACGGTTGCAGGTACGGGAGTGAATGGATTCAGCGGCGACGCTGGCCAGGCATTGAATGCGACCCTTTATGATCCGATGGGTCTGTGCCTGGCTACAAACGGAGATATGTTTGTAGCAGATAATAATAATCACCGTATAAGGAAAATCAGCCCGGTTATGACTTTGCCCCCGGCCATTAGCCCGGGTATAACGATTTCAGCTTCGGCTACAGCTATTTGTCCGGGTACCCCGGTAACATTTACAAGTACCGTGACGAATCCCGGGGTAAACCCGGTTCTCTTTGGCTGGGAAGTGAATGGGAACCAGGTAAGCACAAACCCGGCAACTTTTACTACATCCGCTTTGAACAATGGTGATATGGTAGCCTGCAAATTATTTGTTACGGAATGTAATAATACTTTTTTCACAAATAGTAATTTCATTACCATGACAGGCGGCCAGGCATCGCCGCCGCTCATTTCTATTGTTGCTGATGATACGACCATCTGCACGGGTCAAAATGTTGTCTTTACTGCCATTCCGCAAAATGCGGGGACTAATCCAACCTATCAATGGAAATTAAACGGAACAAACACAGGAACCAACAGCTCCTCTTTTTCGGCAACGGGATTATCAAACGGCGATAAAATCAGTTGTACCATTATGTCTGACCCGCTCTTTTCATGCGGCTTGCCACTCTCCACCAATTCTGATACGATTACTATGATTGTTTCCGCGGTCTTATCTCCGTCTATATCGATAGCTGCTTCCGGTAATGATATATGTCCCGGAACACCGGTAACATTTACCGCTAACGTACAAAATGCGGGAGCTTCGCCAACTTACCAATGGAAAGTGAATGGTTTGCCGGCAGGTAACAGCAATCCTGTCTTTACTTACAGTAATTTCTCCAACAACGACCAGGTGATTTGTGAAATTGCCCCGGGTGCGGGCGGATGTTCCGGCAATCCTGTTTCATCTGCTGCTGAACTGATAACGGTGAAGCCGCTTCCGGTTATTATCCTGCTTCCCGCGGATACAACAGTATATATAGGAACACAGGTTCAGTTACAGGCAAATATCCCTGGCGGTACCAGTTCTTTTCAATGGACACCTGCTTCGATGCTTACCAATCCCAATTCATTGAATCCATTAACGGTTTCCCTATATAAGAATACTGGATTTGAATTGACGGTTATTTCTCCCGATGGCTGCACCGCTACAGTAAGGGATAGCATAAAAATATTTTTAAAGTTATTCATGCCGACGGCATTTACTCCCAATGGCGACGGGTTGAATGATATTTATCGTATCCCGGAAGGTGTTAGAATGTCCCTAACCGATTTTTCTATTTACGACCGATGGGGAAACCGGGTTTTCAGGACTAATGATTTAAACAAGGGTTGGGACGGCAAATCGGGTGGTATTAAAATAGACAGCGGGGTTTTTGTTTATATTGTTTCGGGCTCAGATGATAACGGCCCTGTTTTTTTAAAAGGAACATTTTTACTGATCAGGTAATATATAGCATTCTTAATATTGTAGAGTAAGCGGGAATTGCCGAAGGCTGTCCTGGTGTAAGCCAACAGGGGATCAGCCCATTTCTTTCAAAACTGTTGTTGAGGGCCATTCACTTTGTCGCAGAACTAAGACCGGCAGCCGCTTAAAAGCCCTTTCAAAGTAGCCATTTCTTCATTGCCCATAAAGAAATTAAAACTTATGTTTGCGCAGTAAGCCTAAAATATTTGTTGCGACTGATTACATTGCCCCCTGTCGTCCAATTCATTGTTGCATGAAAAAAATTTTTCTTCTGATTGCCGTGCTGTGCATGGTTCATCCATGTTTTTCACAGACCAGTGACCAGCTTGACACATTGATAAACGCTTATGCAAGATTGCATAAGTTCAATGGCTCGGTGCTGGTAGCTAAGAATGGCACTATATTGCTGAATAAAGGATATGGCTACCGTAATGCCGCCAATAAAGTCGCCAACAATGAACAAACTATTTTCCAGTTAGGTTCCATTACAAAACAATTTACTTCGGCCGTCATCCTGAGACTGCAGGAAGAAAAAAAACTCAGCGTATCGGATAAGCTCAGTAAATATTTTCCCGGCTACCCAAAGGGAGATAGTATTACTATCGGGCAGTTACTGACGCATACTTCCGGGATCTACAATTATACGAACAACCGTGATTTTATGGCTAATGAAACAGGCAAACACGCCAGCCGGGAAAAGATGATGGCTCTGTTCAGGGATAAACCGCTTGACTTTTCGCCGGGCACGGGCTGGAATTATTCCAATAGCGGATATTGCCTGCTGGGATATATTATTGAAGAAGTAACCGGGAAATCCTATGAACAAGCTGTACGCAAGTATATATTTACTCCGTTGCGGATGGCACATAGTGGTTTTGATTTTACCCGTTTAGAAAGCGATGAAAAGGCGACGGGGTATTTTAAACTCGATGATACGGAAGCCACAACCGCGCCTGTTGTCGATTCTTCAGTTTCCTTTTCCGCGGGCGCCATTTATTCTACCACGGGAGACTTGTATCTATGGCATAGGGCATTGCAGCAAAATATCGTCTTATCCAAACCAGAGCAGGAGAAAGCCTATACACCTGTCAAAAATCAGTATGGTTATGGGTGGAGTATAGACAGCATAGAGGACAGAAGACGGGTTTCGCACGCAGGCGGTATTCCCGGCTTTACTACCAATATTGCCAGGGTCCCCGAAGATGATGTATGTGTCGTCCTGCTTAGTAACGCGTCGGATAATACCCTGGGGGAAATGACCCAAAGGATATTTGCCATCCTGTATGGTAAGGGATATGAATTGCCAAAGGAAAGAACTACTATACAAGTACCGGAAGAAAAACTAAAAGAGTACGAAGGCGAATATGAGATAAAGCCGGGACTGAATGTGACGATGAGTATAAAAGCAGGAGAACTGGTAGCGGCGCCGACAGGCCAGCCCACCGCCATACTTTATGGGGAAAGGGAAGATTTTTTCTTTCTGAAATCAGCCGATATACAGATAGAGTTTACAAGAGATGATAAGAAAGCAATAAATGGCTTTATCCTGCATCAGAACGGCGCCAAAATTCCCTGTAAGAAAATAAAATAGTTCACTGCTTTGCCGGAATGAGAACTTCGTTTCTTAAGGCCGCCTTATCATTCAGGGGATCGAAATTTCCCCGGGTAGTAAACTTAAGTTACCTGCCTGTCAAAAAGCCCCTCCACCAGTAACCACTGTCCTTTATCGTGCGCAACTGGGTTTTAAAATCTACATGTATGATACCAAATCTTGCATGGTAGCCCTCATTCCATTCAAAATTGTCCATTAGCGTCCATACAAAATATCCTCTGATTTTAACGCCTTCCTGTTTTGCTTTTTTCATGGCACTGAGGTATTGCCGGAAGTAGCGTATCCGCTGCTCATCCGGCACGCGGCCATTTTGTAATATATCTTTAAAGCAGGCGCCATTCTCTGTAACGATAATTTCTTTTACCTGGCCATAGAGCCAAAAACGCTTAAGCATCCGGTAAAAACTATCTGCGTTGATCTCCCAGCCAAGCGCGGTATGCGGCACTTTACGGGCAACGGCTTTTACTTCACTCGCCTGCACATACGGAATAAGAGAATTGTGTTTTACCGTAACAGAAAAATAATTCTGCAGGCCAATGAAATCAAAATCGAACTGCATGCGATCCGTATATCTCCAGGCAGTATTGCGCAGGTGGAGTTTATCCATCAGCGGGAAATCGCCATGAGGATAATTACGGCCCAGTGCAGGTTCAATAAATAAGCGGTTGAGGAGAATGTCCATTCGTTTGGCTGCCGCGATCTCTTCTTTCTTTTCGGTATAGGGTACTACTTCGCTGCAGGAAAAAGTGGTGCCAATATAAGCGCCGGGTACAAGTTTTCTTATGATCCTTCCGCCCTCGGCCTGCGCCATAGCCGCGTTGTGTATGGCGGGTAAAAAATTATTTATCCCGGTTTTGCCCGGCGCATGTTTTCCCAGCATATAGCCCAATGAGGTAAAGCCCATCGGCTCATTTAATATTATCCAGTTCTTTACCTTATCGCCAAATTCTTCCGCGCAAAAGCTGGCATAGCGGGTAAACCATCTTAGCAGGTGAATATTTGCCCAGCCACCTTCCTTCTGCAAAGCATAAGGGAGATCCCAGTGATACAAGGTAACAAAAGGTATAAGCCCCAGCAGCAAACATTCGTCAATGATCTTATGATAAAAGTAAACTCCTTCTTTGTTGACCCTGCCGGTACCATCCGGAAAGATCCGGCTCCAGGAAAAGGAAAAACGAAATACACTAAAGCCAAGCGCTTTGACCAGCAGCAGGTCATCTTTATAGCGGTGATAAAAATCACAGGCTTCATAGGGTTTGGCGCCTCCTTTTATTTTCCCCTGTCGCCTCGCGAATACATCCCAGATGGAAAGACCCCGTCCATCAATGTTATAAGCGCCTTCGTTTTGCGCGGATGCTATGGCTACACCCCATAGAAAATCCCGGCCAAAAGATTGAGCGTTGATTGCAGACAAATTTCAATGTTTGCACGAAGTTGATGATGGAATGGTTACGCAGGTATTAAGCTATTGTTATTTTATAGGGCAGAAGAATATATGCCGGGTTACCAGGGGCTTGAATTGCTCTTTGATCGAAGGATACTTCCGTGACCGAGTTTGAAGTAACTGGTTAAAAAATATCATGGGAGGGCTGCCGGAAAAGAAAGCTTTTTGGAACTTACTCATCATTGGGTTCTGGTTGTGGAATACTATCTTTACTGTGCCTTGTTATCTATGCATATACGGAAATTGGCAATACGCTGCATAATTCTGCTTACTACTTTTTTATTTGCCGTTCACTCTGCTCATGCCCAGTTACCTTATGGACTGGTGGATGGCAGAGATGGCGATCTCCGCTGCCAGAGTTGCGATAAGCTAATAACCCAGATGCCGCCGGAAGTCCTGTTTGGCGTGGACATACATGAGGACGGGCAAGTTTATTTTTCTATGAATAACAGCCAATGGTTTGAAAAGATATTTGCTTCTTCAACATCCGGCATAAGCGTAGACATTGTATCGAAGGATCGCTATAACTGCAACAATGCTTTGCAATCCGGAAGTTATCAACTGAGAGGGCATCTTTTACGCCCGCTGTATAAAGAAAATTTTAAACAAAACAGGATAGATCTGCAGGATGGGCATGTTACTATCAAGATAGGAACACTTCCACCTAATTTATTAAATAAGGAACTGGAAGGGAACCTGGTTATTGTAAATGGTTCAGCGATCTGTTACTATACAAACTTTGTAAATATTGACAGGAACGTCTGGGATTTATTACCCATGGGCTTGTATACTGATACCTTAGTCAACCGGGCGGTTTTGGATACCGGTATGCAAAACATTCCTTTTACTTATACAAGAAAAATACAGGTAGGGGTGCCTTTTTCAAAAGGGAAGACTACCTTCAGCAGCAACGACATTAAACCTCTTTACGATTCTTTAAATTTAAAGGATTTCATCATTCAAAAAATAGAAATACGGGCTTATTCATCTGTCGAAGGGCCCGAAAGAGTTAATATCGAGCTGATGAAGGGCCGCGCCAATGCTATGATCAGGGCCCTGCAGCAATTCCAGCCCTCCATGAAACGGATAAAAATAGTTTCCGCCGAGAACTGGCTGGAGTTCTTCCGGGACATTAAGAATTCTGAGTTCCGGAACTTATCAACTCTGTCAAAAGCTGAGGTAAAACTAAAATTACTGGATAAAGCAGTCGCGGAAAAACTTGAGCCCATACTGGCCGGTCATAGAAAAGCTATTGTTACCATCTACCTTGATTCAAAAACCGAGGCCAGCGGGATCCCGGGCAATAATATTATTTCAGCATTCAGTAAAGCCATTGTCGGTAAAGACATTCAAAGGGCAAGGATCATCCAGAAGGAACTGGTAAACCGGATTCTTGATAATAAACTGCCGGAAGAGTACCTCGATCGTCTTGAAATCCCTATGTCAAGGGACTATTGCCTCGTTTTAAATGACAGGGAAATTTACAAATATCTTCTTCGAACCACCTCTGAATACGAGGCATTGGAAAATTTCCTGCAACTGAAAAAACTGGACCCTTCAAATGGCCGCATTAATTATAATATCTGCACACTACGATTTTTTCTCTGGCAATTCGGAGACTCAGTTGACACAAAGTCTTTATTGCAGGATATCAGTGCTCTGGAAAAACAGGGTATTGACAACTCATTGATAAAAAGAATGATGATCAACTATCACATTCTCAAGTGTAGTGAATATATAACCCGTTTTAATTATAGCGCAAAGGATCAATCATTGTTATTTATAAAAAATACTTACCCGGCTCTGAAACTTACGGATGAAGAGCTCTTCTCATTGGCAAAATATTTTTCTTTCTATGCCCACCAGGATTGGGCAGAAGCGCTGATTGGCCCACGCATTGACAAAATTGATGTAAGTGAAGATATTGTTTTCTATTATGTCAATCTTGGATTTTATCATCCTTTGGATTACGGCACTGATCAATTTAAAAATGCCATACTGAATGCTATCAACCTTAACCGGGAGAGGTTTTGTGAATTTTTCAGGCCTATTAACAAAGGTGGAGCCAGTATGCAATTGCTGGAAAATGAAGGGTTAAAGAAAATGTATTGTGAAAGCTGTTCATTGAATCTTAAACTATAATGTTTTTTGGTTTGATAATAAAATTGGATGCAGCTCAATAATGCCTGGATTATTCCGTATGCAAACTGGTTGCCCGGCTGATTGACATACCGGGTGAGAATTTTTTCCCCCTGTATCTGTCTTATTTGATTAAAAAAAGAAATTATTTCCCCGCGCACACAGGATAGTTTTCCCTATTGACCCACCCTGGATCTTGCTCTGACCGTCACAGGCACAGGATCGGCTGCTATCCCATTCAAAAGGAATACTTTTACGGCCAGGCACGGATGGAGATATTGAGGTTTAGTACACCCTTTTATTGGAATTGCTGTCCGGGAACTGTCGCAAACATCCCCTTGGATTGTCGTGTTCGCACAGCATTTATCCCGGATAATCGCCGGATGTTTGCAGTGTAAAACAAAACATTTAACCATAAAATGTAAAACAAAATGGAAACACAGGAAAAAATAGTCATTACGGTGGAGAATACCATTAATGCCCCGGTCAAAAAAGTCTGGGAGTTCTGGACAAAGCCTGAACACATCACCCGGTGGAATAATGCCTCCGATGATTGGCATACCCCGCGCGTGGAAAATGACCTGCGGGCAGGAGGGAGCTTTGTTTCCAGGATGGAAGCTAAAGACGGCAGTTTTGGTTTTGATTTCGGAGGGGTTTATGACGTAGTCCGTAATAATGAATATATCGAGTATACGATCGGCGATGGCAGGAAAGTAAAAGTGACCTTCACCGCGGAAGGAAACAAAACGAAAGTGACGGAAAACTTTGAAGCAGAAAATATGAATTCAGTGGAATTGCAGAAAGGCGGCTGGCAGGCTATCCTCGATAATTTTAAAAAATATACGGAAGCCAACTGATAAATTCCGGGTATTTCCGGAAAGAACCTGCCTGCAAACAGGCTCGCTGCAGCAGGCAGGTTTTTCCTTCATCAACCGTCCTGATAATAATTTATTCTAATGGCTGGTATATATCTGTCCGGATCTCTGAAGAGCTTTTTACGGTGGACGGGTCATTGATATATACTTCAAAGGAATTTCCTTTTACTCTTCGTTTATTTTGCCTTAGCCAGTTTCCAATCTGTATGTAAGCCTGGCCAACCTGGTCATAAGCCCCCCACATATGGGCGATTAATACTTCTCCTCCCTGCTGAATTCTTGATTGTATCCGGCCATTGAGCTGGGCAGGTATCCTGTCCGTTTCAACCGCTATATCTATGGACCAGGGGGGCTGCATGGAATAATACCAGGCCAAAAACTTCATGGGCTGCAGCTTATTTTGCCCGGTATATTGCATCAGTTCTCCATAAGCTTTGCCCAGTACATCTTTAATGGCTTCTGTGGTAGCGGCCGTATCGTGAATAAACAACACGGGCATGTCTTTGATACTCGTTTTCTCCAATTCCACCTTCACGGGGGCTAATGTATCTTGTGTCATATAGCTTGCTTTTGTAGTAAATACAGAAAAACAAAATTGTTTTACCGGGGCAGTAAAAGCCATCAGGGCAATCACAATAACCACCCCTCCACCCCTCATGAGTAGTCTTTTCATGGGAAAACAGTTAAGTGAGTAAAAGTAGATCGCTACAGGCGGCTGATGCAATGATGATGGTCATGTTGTAAAATGATTTATATTTTTTCGTAAAGTGTTCTGTTTGAAAATAAATCTCTGGTGGTCAAAACTTTCGCCGGGAATTTTGTGTTATGAAGGATCAGGAATGGTCCGGCAATATGCCAAAAAGGATTTTTATACCTTTCCGCCGGGGAAATGGCAGGGCCGTACAAAAAATTACTCACCAATTAAACTACTACTAAAATGGAAACCATCGCGACACAGGAAAAATTATTTATTAAAATGGTATTGGCCGCCTGGAATACGCAAAACAGCAGTCTTACTAAATGGCTGGAATCTTTAAGCGCTGAACAGCTTTCAAAGGAAATTGCTCCCGGCAAAAACACCGGTATTTATTTGCTGGGTCATTTAATCGCCGTGAGCGATAGTATGCTGCCCATACTGGACTTTGGTGAGAAGTTGTATCCGCAATTAGAGAATGTCTTTATCAAAAACCCTGATAAATCGGGGCTGGAAAAACCGACTGTGGCTGAACTGAAAAAATACCTGGAAGCAGTGAATGAAAAGCTGGGCTCGCATATCCAATCCACTACAGATATGGAATGGTTTGAAAGACATATGGCGGTATCCGAAGGAGATTTTGCCAAAGAACCGCACAGGAACAAGCTGAATATAATTATCAACCGCACCAGTCACCTCGCTTATCATCTTGGGCAGATGGCTTTGTTGAAATAGCATTCATTCATTGATGAAGGCAAAGAATCCCGGGATTATGGTTATTCGCTATATATGGTTGATCATATCTTGCAAACACATGACAATTCACTTCAAGGAACATATACTGTGAATAAAAAAGTTCCATAAGCGCTGAAGGGTTATGTTAAAAGAAAACAATTAACAACATCGCGGTATAGTTAATTTTAAATTACAGTTACTACTGGCGATTTTGCTGGTAAGTAAAATTTAAAGAATATGAAAAACATCGCAATGGTTGTTGACGCCAGGCAAGGTCTGACCACAAGTAAAAGAAAAAATGCCACTATCATAGGCTTGTTTTTACTGTCCGTGATCCTGCTGTTTTCTTGCTCTAAAAGCAGCAGTAATAATAGCAATCCCCCTGTAGTGGCTAATACCGTTAACATTGCGAATATGTCCTTTGGCCCTGCCGCGATTACTGTGATGGCGGGCGCTACCGTTACCTGGAATAATAATGATAATATGGCGCATACTGTTACAGCCGATGATAATAGTTTTGACAGCGGCAGTATCCCAATGGGTGGCCATTTCAGCAAAACATTTTCGGCCACGGGCAGCTATTCCTATCATTGTACGATTCATCCCACAATGACAGGAACAGTAACCGTAGTTACAAAATAGGGATCGCAGGTTCTTCGATGCGATAAAGAAGTGACAGGTAGCGGGTCAGTTTCAATATTTATGTGGGCCACTGAGAACCGCGGAGAAACAGAGAATCTCAGAGGATTCATGATAGTATCTCTGTGGCACTCTTTATCTCTGCGGTTCTCAGTGGACATATTTCAAACTGACCCATTACCAAGTGACAGCTCATTTCTTCGGGGGAAAAAATTATAATCTTCCGGTTGAGGGTTGTTGATTTAAGTTACTGGCTTCTGATAAATAAGGTTAGCTTCGCTCCTCAAAAAAAACAGGGAATGAGCGCATCTCAGCAGGTAATTGATCAAACCAAAAAATGGATTAACGATGTGGTGCTGGGATGTAACTTCTGTCCTTTCGCCGCTTCTGCAATCAAGCAGGAGAGGGTACATTATTATGTAGAAAACAGTACTTCCCCGGCTATATGCCTGGGTTCTTTTTCGCGGGAGATGACCCGCCTGGATAATGAACCAGGGATCGAAACAAGCTTCCTGATCTTTCCCAATTCATTCGGCTTGTTTCATGACTACCTTGATATGGTATCGCTGGCGGAAAAACGATTAAAACAAAACGGCTACGAAGGCATTTATCAACTGGCCAGTTTTCATCCTCTCTACCGTTTTGCCGGTTCGCCTGCTGATGATGCGGCTAATTATACTAACCGGTCTGTTTACCCGATGCTCCATTTGTTGCGGGAAGAAAGTATTGAGCAGGCATTAAAAAATTATAAAAGCCCCGAAGATATCCCCGGCCGTAATATAAATTTTGCCCGTGAAAAAGGCATCGTTTATATGCAGATGCTGAAAGACGCCTGTTTAAAAACATAAATCGTCATTTCAACTTGCTGGTTAACTCCGGCTTTGCGATAAAAATAAGCGCAGCATTGCCGGTAATCAATAATCACTTTAGTCATATAAGTAAGCCATCAGCACATCATCCAGGAAAAGATCTTCCTTTTTAAGATAAATGTATTTCTTTAGCAGGCCTTCTTTTTGAAAGCCTGCTTTTTCATACAGGTGAATCGCCCGGGTATTGATACTAGAGACACCCAATTCCATGCGAAGAAAACCCCTCCTTTTGCCAAATGAAATAATGTGATTCAACACCGCTGTCCACAACCCTGGCCGGAAAAGGAGGGATGGATAACGAGCCACCGGGGGCGACAATATGGGAAGCGCGATGCTCTTTGGGCGATAGCTTGAACATTCCCTTCAGGATACCCTCTTCTTCATATACATATAAAATACCCTGCTTCAAAAGTTTATCGAAGACCGGTTTGAACTCTTCTTCATTCGCTATTTCATAAAATAAAAAACGGTTTACCTGCGGGTGTATATGCAGGCTGTAAATAAAATTAAAATCATGCTATGCCGCTTTCCGGATCATAATATTACTGTTACCAGGATACAAAGTTGCGTCAATTCAGGCAGTATCCTGGTCGAAAAACATTTTCCCACTAAGACACTAAGATCACAAAGAAATTTCAATCAATTATAAGTGCTTTGTGCTCTTAGTGTCTTAGTGGGAGACATGGGTTTCTTTGTGTTTTAGCGGGAGACATGGGGTTTCTTACCCGCCCGTTTGCCCTGTTAATGGTATCCTAATCGTACCAATTTATTAACGCTTTTTTAATAAATCATTCTTCTACAAATTTCCCTGATTGTTAAAAGATGTTCCTGTTAATTTATTCTTCATTCAACTGGCATGGTTTTTAAACTACTTACTGTATAAATTTAAGAATATGAAAAAGCTGATATTCATAATAATTTTTACCGCCATAGTGATTATGTCATTTTTATCCGGCTGTATGGGGCCTGAATATTCTCACCGGGAGTATCGTCATCACGAAAGATATGAACACCGGCATCATCACAGGGCAGAAGTGGGTGTAGGTGCAGATATCCATATTCATAATTGACCCCTCGCTAAAGAGATTTCAAAAGATACGCAACGGCGAGTGTTTGCACCCGGCGGCCCTGCCTGCGATAAACAGCCAGGACCGCCTCTTTTTTAAGATCCTCTTTTATCACTTTCATAAGGAAAACACTTAACAGGAAAGAAACATATAACGGAAATTTAAGATGAATGCCTTGTTGGGTCAACTTTCACAAACTAAAAGGACAGGTTCACTTGGGTTACACTTGTTTCTGAGATAATATTGCCGAAATTTTCTGTGTCTATGTCCAATTGGGAAGATCCCGAATTTGAAATGTTTGCCTTTTTTGAGTTGACGCCGGACCTGGTATGTATTGCCGGGAAAGACGGTTATTTCAGAAAAGTCAACCCGGCTGTCATCGGCAAATTAGGGTATACCCGTGAAGAATTATTTGCAAAGCCAATATCCTCGTTCATTCATCCCGACGATAAGGACCTCACTCACCGCGAGCGGACGAAATTATTAAAAGGCAAGGCGCTGGTCAATTTTCAAAATCGCTATATGACGAAAAATGGAAAGACCGTCTGGTTAGAATGGACTTCCATTTATATCCCCGAGAAAGAAGTGGTATTCGCTATCGCGAAAGATATTACCCAGGGGAAACAAAGGGAAAAAGAGATTGAGGAAAAATATAAAAAATTTAAAAGTTTAGCCACCCATTTTAAAAGTAGCCTGGAAGAGAACAAGAAATACCTTGCCGTTGAGTTGCACGAAGAGCTGGCGCAACTGGCTTCTGTGGTTAAGATGGATATTGACAGCGTCGGCTCCAGTGAGCCTGACCTGCAGGAATCTTCGAAAAACAGGATCGGGCATGCGTTGGCAGTATCGGACCTTCTTATCAATTCTATCCGGAGAATTTCTTTTTCGATCAGCCCGAATATGCTGGAAGATCTTGGGTTGGATGCTGCGCTGGAATGGTATTGCACGGAGTTTTCCATCCTGAATGAAATTCCCTGCCGCTTTGAAAGCGCCTATGATGAATCTTGTTTAACGAATGAGATCAGGCTGGACTTTTTCCGGATCTGCCAGGAAGCGCTTACCAATATCATATACCATGCCGGGGCCGAAAATGCCGGGATCAGCATTACAGAAAATGGCAGCAATATAGTGCTCACTATTACTGATGATGGCAAAGGATTCAATGTGAAGGACAAGAAAGAGACACGCGGGTTGACAAGCATACGGGAGCGTGTGACTTCCATCAACGGGCAATTAACGATTCAAAGTAAACCCGGGAAGGGAACAAAGATCAGTGTTACCATCGCCAAACCATGAGCTATGCATGAAGTCGCTTTTATTTGTCTTATTTTTTACGCACTACCAAAAAGCCGGGGAGGGGTGAGATCGGGTAGTGTCCTGGTTTGAGACATGGCCGCAGAGAACCACAGCGTAAAAGAGGGTCACGAGAAACAATCAGGCACCTTCTGAGGTTCTCTGTTTCTCTGTGATCCTCCGTGGTCAACATGAAAATTGAAACCGGGACACTACCTGAGACCATAAGATTTGATTTACCAATAATTTTTTTCCCGGCTTCCCGGCCAATTAACACACTACCACAAGATCATAAGCTAAGCCTTTACGATCCTTTTGCCTACTTTAGCACATCATTCAGATCATTGCATTTATTTAAATTATCACATGAAAAAATACTTATTAAGCCTTGTGCTTACACCGGGTGTGTGTACAGTCATGGCTCAAAACACTGCGACAGACAGCGGCAGTTTCTTTCTCCATAAGTTCGCCCAGAATATCGGCAGGGAATCTTATACCGTAACCAAACAAGCCAATACCGTTCGCTACGATATTGATTTCAGGTTTGTGGATCGTGGCCAGGCTGTTCCATTAAAGGCGCAAATGGTTACCAGTACTTCATTGGATCCGGTAAGTTTTTTCATCAAAGGAAGCACTTCCCGCTTTTCTACTATTAATGATACGATACATATTGCCAACAAGCAAGCGAATATCCGCGTGGATGATTCTGCCTGGCAGGAATCGCTGAAACCTTTTGCTTTTCCCGTTGGCGGCTATTCACCCGGTACGGTACAGATGCTCCTGTTGCAATACTGGAAAAAAAATAAAGAACCGAAAAGCATCCCCTTATTGCCAACCGGCGAAGTAAAGATTTCAAGACAGGGAAAGGATACTCTTTCTTTCCGGGGACAAAAGATCCCGTTGGAAAGATACGTGATCAGCGGGCTGGTATGGGGCAATGAAATTATATGGACGGATAAGGATCTTCATCTCGTATGCCTGATCACCAATGATGCCGAAGGCGATAAATTGGAGATGATGCAGGAGCAATATGAAACCCTGTTGCCAGATCTGCTCACCCGTGCCGCGCAATACGGGATGGAATTGTTCAGTTCTTCCGTGAAGATGAATGCAGCCAATAAAGGTGTATTGGCGATAATTGGCGTCAACGTTATTGATGTGGATGGTGGTGGAACAATCCCCAATCAGGATATCCTGGTTGAAAATGGTTTGATTAAACAGATACGCGCGAGCGGTACTATCAGGATACCCGCCAATACTACCATCATCCGGGCCAAAGGCAAGTTCGTTGTACCGGGCCTATGGGATATGCATTCGCATTTTGAACAGGCAGAGTGGGGGCCCGCTTACTTAGCCGCGGGCGTAACGACGGTAAGGGATTGCGGCAATGAATTCGGTTATATCAATGCCATCAAAGCGGCGATTGACGGCCATAAAGGCATTGGCCCGGAAATATTGAAAGCGGGAATCATTGATGGGCCCGGTTCCCGGGGACTTGGAATAGTAAGAGCAGCTACCAAAGAAGAAGCCATCCAGGATGTACAATTATACAAGAACAATGGTTTTGCGCAAATAAAAATCTACAGTTCGGTAAAACCTCCCATTGTAAAAGCGATCTGTGATGAAGCACATCGTCTTGGCCTTACCGTTACCGGTCATATCCCAAGTGGTATGACCATACAGCAGGGCGTCGATTCCGGGATGGATGGAGTGAACCATATTCAGTATGTGTATGCGGCTATGAAAAAAAACAAAGACCAGTCGGTGAATATGAATGACTCCATGAGTATGGCCACGCTGAATTTTTTGAAAGAACATAACACCGTCATTGATGCTACCGTTGGCGTATTTGAACTGGCCTTCCGTTCTTTAAAAGATGATATCACCGTTATGGAGCCTGCTTTTTATTCGCTGCCCCTGCCTTTGCAGGTCTTATTTAAAAATACGGGTATGCCCGAAGCGCAGGCAAAAGTCTATAAACCTGTTTATGAAGCCATGAGAAATTTAGTAAAGACGCTTTATGATAAAGGCATTATCGTAGTAGCCGGTACTGATATGGGTTTCCCGGGATATAGTGTTGACCGCGAACTGGAATTATATGTGGAAGCAGGGCTTACTCCTTTGCAAGCCATACAATCCGCTACTATTGTACCCGCCAGGGTAATGAAGATGGATCAGCAAACAGGCTCTCTTAAAGAAGGCAAGCGAGCTGATCTTATAATTATTGACAGCGACCCTTTGCAGCAGATACGCAATATTCGCCAGGTATCGATGGTGGTAAAGGATGGGCAGTTATATGATCCGGTGGGGTTGCATAGGATGGTGGGGTTTGTGAAATAAGGGTTTCTACTGAGTATAAAATGGAAAAGAAAATCATATCTTAGATATTGTCGAGTCATTGAAGAGCCCTTTTTAGCCAATTGCATTACTTGTAACATCGCTTATTGAGATTCTCCATTTAGGAGTCGATCGTTAATATTAAATACATTGAGGGTAACAGAGAGTTCATTACGCAGTCGTTTCCCATAACTTTCGAAGTTTCATTAGGGTTGTTATACTGCAATATGAAAATTGAATCTTTATAGTTCTGATAAAACCTTATAGCATCTTTGTTAAGTTAGGGTAGTCTTATTGAGCTATAAAGTACTTTACTTAAAAATTTTGTTATGTTTAAAGAGTTGTTAAAACTGCCAGTGAAAAAGTGGATTGCAATGATTTTTTTTCTTTTATTTTTACTTCCGTCTGGATTATTTTTTCTATTCATTTATAAAAGAGATTTATTTAATAACCTTGAATTTATAAAACTCATTATTATAACGATTGCGATAACTATTCCATTAACTATACCAGTAATTTTTATTGGACTAAGGGAGTCATATTTGAATGAGTTAAAAGATCAATCAAATAAGAAAGAAGAGGTAGACCGTTTTATATATGGTGTATATATGGGCACTGCAGTCATCGGTTCCATTTTTTATATTATTTCACTAGTTGGATATTTTTTTGTCATAAGCTTGAGTTATGTAATATTGACTTTATTGCCTGGAATATTATTATTCTTTGTTGCAAAGCTTTTTTTGATAAATTGGCAGATAAACAAAATAAAAAAGAGCAAAAAATAGAAAATATTTCCCCCGAATCTTTAGCGTTCAATAAAATAAAGGCTCTTCGGTCGTTATCTATAATCTGCGACTTCAGATCAGGTTGAGAAAGTTTGAAGAGAATCCTGGCTAAACAAGCTATCATTGCCGGAAGGGTTAGATAACAATTTCAGGGCAGATGATATAGACACTAGGTTTTAAAAGATAATCTGGTATGGATACTGGAATTCAGGGCTTTTAGCGACTCTTTGGTAAAATCAGCGTATAAAAACAGTACTTTAACCTATGGCTTAATCATTCCCCGTTCTTCCCTTGTGGCCGTTGCTGACGAATGGAAAATGCCCTTTGGTACTGATTCATTTCAATACAGCATTCGTTATGCGAACCTGAATATCTATAAGGAGGAGGAAGAAACCTCATTATTACTGTCCATTATTTTACCACCAGATAGAAAGGCGCCTGGCTATGACGAATATGAAAAAAAGACCACAACTTATAAGAAAATGATAACCACTACCATTCAATACCCGCTAATAAAAGACGAAGTAAGGGTTCATTTTGGGCATTTAAAGCCAGACAAGTATTTTGACTCTTCTCACATGAATGGTTACATAAAAGCCGGCAACGATTTTTTCTTTAGTAAACCTTTATTCAAAGTTATACCGTTGCATGGGAAAAATGTAAAATCTTTGCAAGTACTCCAGGGATATGTTTGATGAAAGGAAAATCATATGCATTCCTACAACATGCTCCCCTAGTCGAATCCGGCAGAGATGTATTGTTTCTTTATTCAAAAGCCTTACCGGAAGAACAAATGCTGCTGGCCACTTACTTTTCATTGGTGAGCCGGCTAGTTATATCAACTTCAAGAGAAGCATTGTCCTGAATGATTTCCGCTACTGCTGGTGCTCATCAAAATGACCATGCCGTTTTCGCTATGGGGGTTGTGCAGAGTGATAGCGAAGGGATGAACGAGAACTTTTCAGCTAATGGCACTCACCTGGTAAGCTGACGACCGTCATTGCGGCCGGTTCTCCGGGGTTTGTACCTTGTTTACATTAATAACTTAAAAAACAATAGTATATGGAAGAGAAAATGAAAGTACCACAGGGTACAAAAGAAACCCTGCTTAGCAAGGCCGGAACTGTTACTGAAAACGTAAAAGAAAAAGTAAAAGGAAAAGCAGAAGAATTGGTAAGCAAAGCGAAAGAAAGCGAACTGGCAGAAAAGGCCAAAGGGAAATTGGGAAATTTGAAAGAAGGCGCCAAAGATTTATTGAACAAGGTCGCTGACAAATTTCCGGGTAAAAAGTAATGAATGAGAGATATAAGAAAAGACTTTCAAAGGGTATTTGTATTTCCCGCAATGAAACGGCCAAAAGAGTAAAGAGATAAATTTAAGACTTTTGGCCGTCGCTCTTTGCGAGAAGTTTTTCTCCCCTGATTTTTGATACACCCTCACCGGGAAATTGCAGGAGACTCCTCCCGGAGCTTAGAAAATATTCCTGATCAAATTCAGCCCGTTATATGCCTGCTGTCAGCAATAAAGCCTGCATGGGGGGCTACCTTTAGTGACAATCTTTTGCTCGTGCCATGTATATTTTTATCATAAGATGGATAGTATGGCGAAAAATAGTCACATGTTTCCTTCTTTCGTTCCTGGTAGCAATGCCCTTTTCGATCCTTGCACAGCCTCCCGCTTTTGTTGTGGCGAGGGAACAACTGGAAGAAGAACAATACAGTTTTCTCGGGTATGTTAACAAGACTTCGATGGATCCCGGCGTTACTGACAGGCTTTCCCGGTTTATTGTGCCGGAAGCAGACAGTATTCACCGGCATATAATGAAGGATGGTGAATTACCCGATGATGAAAAAGTAAAAGCAACAGAAAGCCTGGTATATTTTATGAAGGAACTGAACCAGGCTATTTCCTTAAAAAAAATTGACGTATATGATATTCCCGGCGTACTGGAATCGTATAAACAGGTACTCAGCGCCCTGCTTTATCACAAGCCCTATGCTGATAGGCTGGTATCCCTTAGCCCAGGGCGAAGCCGGTTGCTGGCGGCTGCTTTCTGGCAATATGATGAATGTACTTTGCTTGAAGAAATCACCCTTTATAAGCTTGTAGTCTCTTCCCCGGGACATATTTTCCATTTCCTGGAATGGTTTCCCGGCTTTCCTTTAGCCGATTCATTATTGCTCGTTGCAGCGGCTCATGATCCGCTTAAAATGGCTTCTTACCTGCACAAGGGTAAATCCGGTTTGCAGGAGATCATTCGCAACGAAAAAAATATATACCTGCAACAGGTACTAGCGATTTCTGATGATCCGGACGTAGCAACGCTTCTGCCTTTTATAGTGCCCCTGGCCGAAAAAAGAATAACAGCCGGAGATATCCTTGAAAAACGAATGGATATTACTGACTATTTCCAATCCATGGTCAATACACTAAAAGAAGAGATAGCCGATACCAACCATTCTTCTTTTATTTTCCAGGCTCCGTTAAGGAATGCTATAAAGGAAAAATCTTTTTCCTTTTATGTGAAGCAGATAAATGAACTGCATAATTCTCCCTACAATACCCGGTTTGCCGTGATAAAAGATCTGCGCATGGAAGATATATATTATATCATAACCAGTTGCCAGGAAGAACTGTACACGTCGAGTTATCTCGGCTTATACAGGCGCCTGATGGAATATTTCAGGGTTCAACCGGCGGATTCATTGTTCAGGGCAGTGCAGTATGATAATTTTCGGGAATTCATGCAGATGGCTGCTAATTATAATACGCTGGCGGATTTTTTGAGCTGTATGCCAAGGGAAAAAGCTGCGGAATTATTAAACAGGTTTATTACGGGAATTGAAAGTGATACGGATTCAGGGCTTGAAAAAGCTATGGACATAGCTGATTCTTTTACCGGCCTGGGTGCTGTTCCCTGGATCAATGAATGGATCGAAAACGAACTTCAATCCAATCTTGACCGCTGCCGGTCCGGTCAGTTATATCCGGGCATACGCCTGTATAGCATCTTGCAACAAGTATATGAACTGGTAACCCAAAAAGATTCCGTCAATAAATTATGGACATATCTCGGCAATCATGGGAAACTGGAATTCAAAGCGCTGCAAAATAAAGCAGGCGAAATCATTGAAGAGGTGCTATTTTATGGAGATAAAGATGGGATTTCCTCTTTCCGTAATTTCCTTAACCTTTTTAAAGATCCGCATAAATGGGTGATTTCAAAAAATGAACTCTGGGTTACTATCCGCTCTGTTTCCGGTCAACCGGTTATCGTTTACGCTAACCTGCCGCTTGATAATGAAAAAGAAATGGATTTGCAGGCGCAGGATTCTTTAAGCGCTTTTTTGCAACAGCAATCTATTGTACCCGTCATTCTCGTTCACCGCGGGCATAGTTATCACCTGGGCCACACGTTGAAAAGATTGCAGCCGTCGGTTAAGCTGGTAATATTGGGGTCTTGTGGCAGTTACAGCAATATCTTAAGCGTTTCCGATATCAGTCCCGATGCGCAGATCATTGTTTCAAAAAAAGCAGGATCAAAATTTATCAATGACCCCATGCTCGGGACGATTAACAGGGCGCTGCAAAATAAAAAGGATCTTATCTGGATAAAGTTATGGGAGGAACTGGCCATCCGGTTCCGGAAGGATGAGTTCGTGCTTAATCTTTTCAATGAATATATTCCGCCAACAAAAAATGCGAGCCTCTTTGTGCTTAAACTTTTTAATGCGTCCAGGTATGTCCAATAGTCTTCTTCAACCTGCAAAAAAATCCCGCCTGTAATTATCCAAGCGGGATATCCAATCCGTGAAAACAGGCTTTACTATAATTTCTGTTTAAAGGAGGAATACCAGATTATCTTTCCTTTTTTTACCTGGTTGATGTCCGCGTAATTGGCAGAGTCTACCCGCCCAGTTTTATACGTATCAATTTCTTTGTACCAGGTGGTAATATAGTTCATGCTGTCTTTATTCGTATGGTTTTTCCTCCATGCATCCATCGTAATTACTACAGAACTGAGGCTATCTCTTGAAAGCGTCCATTTGGGCATGAGGGAATCGGTGAGCCCCCGGAATTTAAAACCGGTGGCGCCATCAACAACCATGCTGTCTCCCATAGTGCCCCGCAAAGCTTTCAGGTCGGCGGTTTCCCAGTATTTGTAGGAATTAAGCACCAATAATAAGTCTTCATCGGAAACATTATCGCTGAAGTCGGTAGTATAACCGGCTGTGTACGGAAGTTTAAGATTGCCTGAAGTAGAAGCAGGAGAGGTCTTTGTTTCATCCTTGTTGTTACAGGCGACGATAATCGCGGTGGACGCAAGCAATAATAAAAAATACTGTTTCATGTTTTTGTAGTTTTGGTTATAAAATTGTAAGTCAGTAAAAACTTTGTTCCGGAGGGATAGTTGAGCGCGGTTTGAATGGTTGATGAAATTAGGCTTTAAAAACAACAGTTTCCAATAATGTTTCTGACCAATCGCCAATTTTACAGGAATCGCTTTTTCATTCCTGCTTCCCGGGCTCAATGGTGAAACCATTTTCAGCCGCATATACCTGCTGCGCTGCAGCCACTTTCCTGACATAAGCATCTTCTTCCTTTGATTTTTCTGTAAGTTGATCCAGTGCAGCTTGCAGTTTTTCTTTCGTCGTAGTGGAATCGAATAGTTCAAAAGCGCGGAAATCTTCCGAAATCATCTGTTTTTCGAAAGCCAGCAGATCCAGCATCGCCATTCGCAGGGGCTTACTGTTTTTTATATCCTTCATGTTTTGCACATAAGCAATTTTGGAATTGATAAATATCAACATGCCGGCGGTTAGCGGTTTCAGCGGGCTGTAATTGCCGTCTTTATAAGCATCAGTAAATGTAAGACCCCATTTTTGCCCTTTTGAAAAAAGGGAGTCGGTAATACCGGCCAGATCATCATTCAACTGTACAGGTGTTTGCGCTTTTATTGCCGATACAGTAAGCAGGGTTACAATGAGAAGCAGGTAACTCCGTTTCATTAAATATAGAATTTTAGAACTTTAAATATATCCAATTCCCGAAGCAGAGTGTATCCGTATTGGTGGGTATTAGTGGTTTTCATTAGCGATATCTCGTTAATAACCGGGGCTCTATCGAATAAATGGCTTGCTTGCGCTCTGACTCTCTTTCTGCCGGTCTTGTATCGGTGGCCGGATTCAAGCTTAATAAATTCTACTTTCCTGTTCAATGCCTTGTTCGAAGCTGTGTCATTCAGCGTCATAGATTGTGATTCACCTTTGCCATTTGTTTCAATCCTTGCCGCATCAATGTCAAATAACTTTGTCAATTCATTCTTCACCGCTGCTTTGTTCACATCGAAATAGATACCATAACTGACCAGTTTTCCTTCCGTGAGTAATTTGTTCCGCATATCAGGGGCGCCTATGGCAATGCGCACATTGCTGATCATAGCGGCTCCTTCTTCAAAACGTATCCTGTCCATTTTAACGCTGGTTACGGGAAAGGTTTTAGGAAGGTCATTCTGGTCCTGTTGGGTATCCATCCTGACCTGACAAAGATCATTGGTTATTTAATTTTTACGACTCATCTTAGACTATCAATATTTGAAACAGTATCATGAAAAAGATAAAACTGAGTACAAATTTTACGGTATTCCTGCTTTTTTTTGGTGTTGCTATGTTGGAAGCTTTTCAAACACACAATTGGATCAAAGCTGTTTTTTGGGCGGTTATCGGTGTTGTATTCCTGGCGGCGGATAACCTGAAAAAAGCATAACAAGCGAAGGCATTTTTCCTTCTCACTTCTCCATTAAAGATTCTATTTCTACCAGGTTGATTTGAGTTCCGAGGTTCAGAAATTCCGGTTGTTGCATCATCCGGTCTTTATCTTTAAAACCGTTAGCGGCAGCTTTCAATAAATCGTCCCGGGTTGCGTTAGCGTTATTATTCCGGGCATTGAGTATAGCGGAGAAATACCAGGCTTCGCTGTTGGTAGCGTCCACCATTTTATAGAGATCAACAAAATGCTGTGCTTCCTTATCCCGGTGACCTGTTATCAACTGGTTGCTGATTGAATAAAAGGCGAGTGATAAATAAGCCAGGAGACGCTGGTTCATGGCTCCTTCAGCGGTTGAAGCTTTGGCCTTTGCCTGCAGATTGGTGATAGTTTTAACCCAATAATTCACATCGCCCTGCTGGAATTGCTGCATATACAATTCCTTTGTGTTTTGTTCGGCAGCAAGCAAATTTTGTTTGGCCTGCCATTGTTTTTGATATACAGGACTGTTTTTAAGCGAAGCGTCTTTTTCTTTAAACCAATTTACATTACCGGTCAACCCGTCGAGCAGGTTGATGGAAAGCCGGCACTCTGATTCAGCTTCCGGGTAGTTGTTTGTTTTTAAATGAGCATCAATTCTCCTTTTGCTGCCGGCAATATAGTGGCTGATAAAGGCTTCGTCTAAAGGGATCTGTTTTTCCAGCATTGCATCGAGTTGTAAACCGGTAAACGCGATGCTCATCGTATTTTCAGGCGCCCATTCATGTTTGCCGTCGAAGACGAGGATGCGATGCCTTGTTGGTGTTTTGTCAAGGCTGCTATTGATGGCAACGAGGTCGGTCATATTCATATCTCCTTCTCCGGCAATAGCTGTAAAACTGAAATGAAAATTACCGGCATGGGTCATATCAGGCAAACCAGCGCCGTTGGCTATAACGCCTTTTACTTCAGGATGATTCATTCCCATATAGCTGGCGACCTTGGCGCCGCCCGAAAAGCCACAAGTGTAAATGCGGCTGTCATTAATCTTTAACCGTTTCTGCGAATCGTCAAACAATGCGCTCCAGGTACTTTCAAGAGTTGACCAGTCGTTTCCGTTCTTTGAATTATTGCTTCCTATCAAAATAAAACCATAAAGATCCGCCAATGCTTTGTATTTCTGCAAGGGGAACGACCCCGCGCCATGGGGGTCAAAGAAATAAATAACCGGCATGGCTTCGTTATTGCCTTTTGCCGGAATGTATAAAGCATAAGATTGAGTGGTATTGGCCCTGCAAAAAACAGCGGGGATCACTTTTCCTGCCTCAAATGTATCGGAGATAACAGTCTTTGCGGCAACAACGGTATCCTTTGTAGTATTGTCTTTTATCGTTTCACTATGATTTTTGTTGATACAGGCGACTGCATAAAAAAGAAAAATCGCCGGCTTGGTGAACTGGATCGCTTTCATAATTATAGCATCTGCGGCAAAAGTAGTTCTATTTTTTTCTATGCTTATTCAGGATACGCATGATCATTTCACTTCCGCGCGCCCGGCACAAAGTATACCGGCTATGCATAAAAACTATTATCTCCATTTGAATGCGAAATAGCTGCAGGGCTTTTCAGCCGCATTGCTGATACCGTGCATTTTGCCGCTTTCGGCTATGAATAAATCGCCGGGCCCGGCTTTATAAACGGTTCCATCAATATTCATTTCAGTGTTACCGTCAATGACCAGGATGATTTCTGTATCAATATGTGAATGGGGTGAATGACTGGGTCCTTTATCTTTAAGGGTTGTGACATGCATTTCAAAATTTTCACACATGGCTGTAGGGCGGTCAAAATATTTCCGGGCGCCTCCCTTATCTGTTTCTTTAAATGCTAATGAGTCGGCATTTAATAACAAAACACCGCCGGCCCGGGCGCTTCTTTCCATATTCATCGTTTTTTTGGAACGGAACATAAATACATAGTAAGTGACTGGTCCGTCCCCGGTATTTTCAAAAGCTTGCATTTCCAGGGGTGGTATCAGTATTACACTTCCGGGACCCAGTACGGCCGTTTTATTTCCTATAGTGCACTTTAGTGCCCCTTCCTTTATAATGATTATCTCTTCTATGTCTTTTTGGGTATGGGGCGGTCTTGGCGCAGCTCCCTTTTCCTGGGTGGTGGCATGTATTTCGAAATATTCAAATTCGTTGGTAATACCTTCAGCAATACGGCGGGTTTCCCGCTGGTTATCTTTTTTTACAGGCAGGTCAGACCAATGAATAACACCTGATGGTACCGGTTTTAGCTGTGAAAATGCGTTCATGGCAATTATATATAGTAAGAAAAAGGATATAACTTTCATAATGAATTGTATTGATCGCTTCCGTTACATCCTGGTTGATTTTTTCCGGGGCATTGATCCGGGCAACAGGTTTTAAAATGAAACTAATTACTAAATGTAGACTTTTTTCCTTTCTCATTCCGGATGCCGGCAGTGTCCCAGTTTCAATATTTATATGGCCACGGAGAACCTCAGAGTTAAAGAGTGCCACGGAGAAACCCTCACGGCTCCCTGTTTCTCCGGGATACTCTGTGGCCATATTTCACCCCGGGACGCTGCCCGGATGCCGGTAAGTGGACATTGATAGTCTTTCTGCTATAAAGAAATACCTCATTCATTAATTGCTTTTTAAATCATAGGTAAAAAAACATAATTTTAATCAGGATCGTTTTTATCCCAACTAAAATGAATATGTCAATATGAAACCATTCATGGCCGGGTTAATTTTGTTGTTCTTTTTTACTGACAAAAGGAAACCCGGGAACCCGCTGGATCATCTTCCAAAAAATATTGAAATACTGACTCATTTTGGCGAGCGGGCAGATATCTCGCCCGATAATAAAAGCGTGGCTTTCATGTCAAAGAGTTTTGGGGACGCGATGGTCATAGACCTGAGAACACATATCATACAATGCCTTACCTGCAATGTGCCCGCAGCCGCGTTTCTTCGTGTTATGCACCTGCCCACCGGCGATTATATCCTCATCGGCCCTGATCATTTTGAAAATATACAGGTTAGCCGCTCAAGAGATAACGAACTTTGGTTCCTTAGTAAAGAACGCGGTGCAAAGCCGGTCAAACTTGGACAAAAGATGAGCGAGGGAGCGGCGATTTCCAAAAAGAACATGAGAATTGCCTTTGCACAAACACATACACAGGCGCCGGATCTTGCGCCCGGAGCTTCGCGAATTATTATGGCGGATGTAGATCTTTCAGGCGATACACCGAAGCTTATCAATAAAAAAACAGTGTATGAAAGCAAGGATCAAAGCTGTAGTCTTGAAGCCCAGGATTTTTATGATAATGATACCAAATTGACCTTTGTTTGTTACGAGCCACATGGACAGGCTTCTGTAATGGGGATAGACCTCGAAACAAACGAGGTGACCAATTTTTCAAAAGCGCCCGGAACTTATAATGAAGCGGAAGGCATTTTTCCCGACGGTTTATATACTTGTGTGGAATCCGACCGGCAATGCCAATGGCTTGGGGGCGAACCCGGCGCCGGTAATATAGATATCTGGAAACTGAAACTTGATGGAACGGGAAAAGATTTTGTACGATTGACAAATTTCAATGACTATACCGGGGGTAAAGCATCCAACCCTGTTGTTTCTACCGATGGAAAATTTATGGCCTTTCAATCGGCCAGGACAACTGACCCTGCAGGGGTAGGATATGGGCTCTTGTTATATTATTTTAAAAAATAAAACACTTTTCCTTACTGAGTTTGTCTCTTTCAAAAGGCCAACATCACGGATATGAATCAAAAACAATTGATGCATTAACCTGTAGTACCCGTATGATCAGTGTTGCGATTTTTTAGCATAGGTCCGGATATAGTTTATTAAATCGCCCGGAACCCTTGTTTTACCAAAAGTACCACCGATTACGTCTTCATTACCCGGGATTTTCTTTTTAAATCCGGGCATATCCTTATGACCAAAATAAATTTTATACAGTAATTCGCCATCCGATTGCTGCTGGAATGCGTCAGAAGTAAAATCAGTTGGCTTAGCATCCAGCTTATCAGATCTTCTTCCTGCACCTTTGCCATTCATTCCATGACAGGAACTACAGTAGGATTCATATAATTCTCCGCCGAATTTTACGGAGGCTTCATCCGGTACAACAGGGTTTTTCAGTTTTTTATACTTTTCAGGAACTTTCCATGGATCTTCCTGCCGCGGGATAAAGGAAGTCGTGGTTGTACTAAGAGCAGCAGCAACACCAAGCAATATCAATAACCTTTTCATTGTAATTGTTTTAAAATTCTTTAGAAATCGATTAAATATTTTGATAAAATTACGCGGGAAAAATCGCCTGGGATATGATCCTGGTCATTGTAAAATCATTCCGGCGACAGGTATTGCGCAACTACTCTTCCGGCCACTTCCAGGTATATTTCTGTCAAACAGGAAAAGAAGTCATAATGCTCAACCATTCTCTTCACAGAACTTGAATTTTTCCTGAAGATATGCCCGGTGAGTATGCAGGTTATGTACCTGCCTCCGGCTGCGCAAAAGACTTTATTGTTTTTTTAATCGTATGGCCCGGATATCATAAGGGGCCTGAAATTGATTCCAGTTCTTGATCCGGTTTCCGTTTACTGAAATAAGCTATACGACTTTTACATTACCGGGGATTAACATTGCCGGTACGAAAATTGTTATTCACCGGAACAGGATGAATGATGATTTTATCCATAGCAGAAACAGCCGATACAATCCGCACAGGCGAATAGGTATAGCTGCCGTCAAAACCTTCCTGGCGGATGCGGTAGATTAATCTTTTTGGATTGAAGGCTGTATCAATTTGTTCATAAGAACTAATACCCGGACGTATAAAAGCGGGGATATCGGTAACCACAGCGCTCCAGTCATTACCATTTAAGCTGCGTTCTATTTCAAAACCTTTTACATTCACATCTGTAGCGGTTGTCCAGTCTATCTTAACGAACCTGTTTTGACGATACGCCACTACATTTATCCAGGACAATGGTGAAGTGGGATTTGAATCGGCGGTGTCAATTCTATCATACGTATCGTCAGAATTGTTTTGAGCCCAGAGCCGGGACCCGGGAAAAGATAATAACAGGCAGATGCAAATACAAGAAGCAAGCAGTATATATGTTTTTTTCATAGAGAGTGCTAATTTTCATGTTTGTGTAAAAGGGCGAAGTAAAACTTCGTCATCGAATAACAGGCAAAATTCGCCCCTGTTACAGTACATTTTCAATGATCTTCGTCAACCGGGTAATGATCTTGATCAACCCGGTATTTTGCTGTAAGAATTAAGTAGTTGCTTTTATTGGAGATAGGAAATACTCTTGCTTTTTTACTATTTCCGCGTAATGCTGAAAGTAAGACTGTTTCGTGGCAAGCGCGGGGTGAAAGTTACCGGCCATAAAAAAATGAGACTGTCTTCTATGTAGAAAACCAAGCCTCGAAAGAAAAATTTCCCGCGGGGACGCAACGTTTAGAATCAACCTGCTTTTCTTTGTGTCGTTGGCCGTTGCGGGAAATAAATACCTTTTGAAGACAGTCTCATTTCAAAATAAACCGTATTTATGCCAGGCCGGAGTGGATCTCATCTGCCTAATTCATGGATGCTTCCATAACAGCCGTTCCCACCAGTTCGTCAGCAGCTTTCAGAATAAAATCAGCTATTTCCTCCGGGTGAGAAACCATGGAGACATGACTGGAAGGTAAAGAGATCATTTTCGCTTTCATGCGTTCCGCCATAAAATGTTCTGCACCCGGCGGGATCATTTTATCGTTCTCTGATACCTGGTACCAGGCAGGTAAGTTTTTCCAGCCTGCATGGGTTATTTTATCTTCAAAACATTTTACTGTGATCGGCTTTTGTGTTGCAGCCATCACCTGTGCTTCCGTTTTATCAATGTCCTGGCAAAAATTGTCGGGAAACATTTGTCTGTCGATCCAGAGCACACCGTATTGATCGGGACGTATGGCGGCAGCTCCGGGAGGAGGTTCTGTACCTGCCGCAGCTAAACTGGCTAAACTTTCTCCGGCGTCAGGACCAAAGCCGGCGATATAAACTAACCCGACAACATTCGGGCACAGATGTGCAGCTTCTGTAATTACAGCGCCACCGTAGGAATGTCCAACCAGGATCGTTGGCCCGGGTTGCGATTCCGCCATACGGCGTGTTGTCTCTGCATCCTCCGCTAAGGAGTTCAGGCTGTTTTGAGTGGCTACTACATTATACCCTGCTTGTTGTAAATGCGGAATCACTTTGCTCCAACTGGATCCGTCGGCCCATGCTCCGTGTACCAGCACGATGTTAATTTTGTTTGTCATAAAAAAAGATTTTAAGGTTTTAGAAAAACTTGTTTTCAAATGTAATGGCTTGCTGGTTGCCCGGTTTGCTGACCAGGTTATCAAAAAAATATTAAATGGTTAAGAAAAGGGGAGTCTGAGTGATACAAGAACTGTTCCGGGGAGCAGATTGGAGGTGGAAGCTTAAAGGTACACAATCGCTCTAATCAGGATAAAAAACACTTATATATATTAAAATAATCTTTTGCGAACTGCCGGGATCACTACCGAAACCCGGTGTACCGCTGCAAAGAAGAAGTTTCATACTAAATTGCAGTACCGTAAGGAAAAACATTTTCTATGGTTACATATACACGGAAGCAGGAAATTGTCAACGGCCTCACATCGGCTATCGGGATGCTCTTTGGTCTCAGCGGTCTTCCTGTTTTAATCGGCCTGGCTACTACCCATGATAACATACCGGGTATCGTAGGAGCGGGTATTTATGGTTTCTGTTTTTTATTGCTTTTTACCAGTTCAACTGTTTATCATTTCGCACAGGAGCCGGCTGTAAAAAAGGTGTTTAAAATTTTTGATCATATCAGTATTTATTTCCTGATAGCAGGGACCTATACGCCTTTGCTGCTGGTATATATGAATAATGATTTTGGCATTACTATCTTATCTGTATTGTGGGGGCTTACCGTGGTGGGTATTTTTTTTAAGATTCGGTTTACCGGGAGATTCGAGATCATTTCCACTATCATTTACTTGCTCATGGGATGGATCATGGTGACAGGAGGCCGGAGATTCTTTCACGATATGCCCGGGCCGGTATTAGTCTTTATTTGCACAGGAGGCGGGTTATATTCCCTCGGCGTTTTTTTTTATATCTGGGATAAACATTTTTATACCCATGCAGTATGGCATTTGTTTGTATTCGCGGGGGCTGTCAGCCATTATGTAGCAGTGCTGCTGGCTATGTAACTGTGTCATGAAGCAGTACTTACCGGCATTCGTTCATTCATGAATATCCTGGCAATATTCAATGGGCGTGAAAGAAATCTTTTTTTAATATGGTGACCACCGATACGATGAAGAATATCACGCAATGTTTCGATTACTTCAATTGTATGATCTCCTTTATTGATGAGGATACATTCGGCCATGGCTGCGTGCGCGGCATCGGTGATCTCTGAACGGGTAGCCACCCCGGATTTATTTAATGTCTCTAAAACCTGGGTAGCCCAAATGACAGGAACATGTGCTGCTTCACATATCCAGAGTATTTCTTCCTGTATTTCTCCCATTCTTTCAAAACCAATTTCAACAGCAAGGTCTCCGCGCGCGATCATCACCCCAAAAGTATTGTGCAACATCCCTCTTAATAAAAGTCCCGGAAGATTTTTTACGGCTTCAGGCGTTTCTATCTTGATGATAATATGCGGCGGTGATGGAGAAAGTTTATCCAAAGCGCCTTGCAGAACCGACAAGTCTGAAGGATAACGGACAAAGGAATAACCAATCATATCCGCATGCTCACAAATAAAAGGTAAACAGGCCTGGTCAAAATCCGTGAGGGACGAAATGGAAATTTCAGAGTCAGGGAAATTAATGCCCTTACCCGCTTTGATCACCTGCCTGGCAGATGAAATACGCACTACCCGGATAGCGACTCCTTTTTTTTCAATCGCTTCTACGATCCCTTTAATGATACCATCATCAATGTATACTCTTTCTCCTTTTTTAATCATGGGAATAATACCCTGTTCATTAAGACTTATTACAATATCATCATTCGTAAACCCTCCGGCCTCCTCCGCCAACCATACCAATTGACCCTCTTTTATTTTTACCTTTCCTTTTTTCTTTCCCTTTTTAATTAATTGTGTCCTGATCTTTGGCCCGGCGAGGTCCATATAGATTTTACATTGGAGACCGGTATGGCGCAATGCTCTTTTCAATTGATGGATCATCCTCGACCAGGTAGCTTCATCATCGTGCGCGCAATTAATACGTGCTGCGTTCATGCCATTTTGGAGCAGGGTTTTGATAAATGCATAATTGTCTGCAAAGGAAGAATCAAAAGTTACCATTATATAAGGAGTATCATCATCATTCTTTCGCCCGAAAAGCATTTTACTTTTTTCCCGGGTATGTTTCCGGCTGAATTCATAAGTACAGGCATCCAGTTCACCCGGCGCATACATTTTGCCCAATAGTTGCAGGATAGACTGGAGTTGTCTGTGAATATGACTTTCTGAACTGGCTAATGAGGAAAGACCCCGGACATGCAACTCGTCCTGTAGTTCCCGGATATCTTCATTTCTCAGTGTTAAATAATGCACCAGGTTTTGCGCGGCCTCGCGCTGCCGGGGATGGATCTTTGTAAACAGCGACTGCCGGTTCTCCACTTCTGTCAGCATCTTTTTCTCGAGATATTCCAGTTGCTGGTATATTTTCTGTAATGATTCCTGGTTCATTGGCTGGGAAGGTTGAACAAGCGATAATGGTAAAATTAGGAGCAGGGTTATTCTCATGGAATGATGAGCATCATTATTGAATGTGATTTTTCGACAGCCTGTTATTATGAATAGTCCTGGCTCTGACTGTTCATTTTACCATTTTCTTTACCTGGTGCTTGAATGACAGATCATTGATGATTAAGATTACCGGGATGGATAAATAACAAATTCCGGCAAGTCTCTCTGTACCTGCCCATGCCAATATAATTGCCAGCAGGCCGACCATTGCATTCCACAGGGCGCCTTTAATTTCTTTGTGCGTGAACAGTAACTCATAATGGTTCAATTCAAGTTGCCGGGCGAAATAGAAAGCCCGTTTATACATGAAATAAATGATCATCCAGATAATAAAATATCCTGTGCTGAACAATACGATAAGTTCGGGAAAGTCATTTTGGGTAAGAACTATCAATCCTTTTTCAGTAGCCCTGGGAAACAGGTTAATGCCTGTCCAGGAGGTAAGCAGGATAGAAAACAAAAACTTTAAGGGGTAAACATAAAAGAGAATAATGCCCAGGTACATAAGGTTAAGCAGGATCGTCAAAAAATCATTCAACCCATAACGCCTGAAAAACATATACTGCTGGTACCAGAATAGAAAAAGCAAAGCTACGGTTGCGAAAAAGGGAAGAGCGCCACGCACGATCGTTCTCAATTCTTCAAAGGTCTGGGGAACTTCCAGTGAGGCGACTAATAATGAAACGGAGAAAGCAAAAACAGCATCACTCAATGTTTCGATGCGTGCAATCTCATGACCCCGATGGCGAAATTTTTCATGCTGAAAGGCAACTGCTATTTTTTTCCGGAGCATAGCTTTTCAATAATGCCGGAAATGTAGTGCCAAAAAAAATAAAACAGGATGACGCAGATCAGTAGCGATTATCTTTTTTCCTGTTTCAAGCCCGGATACCCAACATACCTTGATCCCCGGATATTCACCGGGAGGTTTTTCCGGCTGGCACAGGTAACTGATGAGGGCAGATACTTACCGGGCATTAAAGAAAAATATAATTATCTTCAATTCATTATTGATAACTTTTAATATCAAAAAATGATGCCTGTGAGGATCTTGCTGCTATTTATTTTTACTCTCTGCGTATCAAAGAATTTTTCCCAGCAAAAAGAAGTATTGATCTATCATCCTGTCCGGACCGATAAGAATGGCAAGATCGTATCCTGGTTTGATGAAAATCCCGGTAAATCCTACGACCACGTGATAAACCTGGTCTGGAATTTCTGGGATACCATGCGCAGGGATATGAATGGCCTGCCTTATTATATGAATCACCAGGTATGGAATCCTGCTTTCGATGATCCGCGGGGTATCGGTGGCGATCAGTTTGCCATGGCGCTTTCTTCCTGGCGTTTGTACTATCCCTATACGGGTAATGAAAAAGTAAAAGCGAATATGTTTTTCATGGCAGATTATTATCTCACACATGGTTTGTCGGCTGCCGGCACCCAATGGCCCAATATGCCTTTCCCGTACAATACTTTTATTTATTCAGGAATCTATGACGGGGATATGAAGGCAGGCAGGGATATACTGCAACCGGATAAGGCAGGATCATTCGGGTTGGAACTCGTTCACCTGTATAAGATCGGGGAAAACAAACTTTATCTTGATGCGGCGGAGAAAATCGCCAACACCTTAGTGGCACATATAAAGGATGGCAATAGCAATTATTCTCCTTTGCCTTTTAAAGTAAATGTATTTACCGGTGAAACAGCGATGTTGCGTAACCATGATTTTACAGGTACATGGATCGATACCGCCGGTTATACTTCCAATTGGGCGCCTACGCTTCAATTATTTCTTGACCTGGTTGCCTTGCAAAAAGGAGATACCGCCTCTTATCGCTCAGGGTTTAACAAAATACTGAACTGGATGAAATCATTCCCGATGAGAGAAAATAAATGGGGGCCTTTTTTTGAAGATGTCGACTGGTGGAGCGAAACGCAGATCAATGCTATGACCTTCGCCCGTTTTATCATGGAGCACCGGGAATATTTCCCGGCCTGGAAAAACGACGTAGAGAAAATCATTGCATGGGTACACCAGAACTTTGCCAACGACAAATGGAAAAAGTATGGAGTGATGGTAACGAATGAGCAATCCGTTTACCAAACGCCTGCCAACAGCCATTCTTCAAGACAGGCGGCCGACGAATTATTATATGTAAGCCTGTCGGGCGACAGTTCATTATATGAAAATGCTGTCCGTGAATTGAACTGGGCTACTTATATGGTAGATTTCGATGGGAAGAACAGGTTTCCGCAGGATGAGCCCTGGCTTACGGATGGATATGGAGATTATGTCAGGCATTACCTGCGTGCGATGGATGCCGACCCGGGTCTGACAGCTCCCGGCGAAGACCATATCATTTCTTCTACTTCTGTCATTCAACAGGCCGATTATGAAGGTCACCTGAAAAAATTTATCTATCTCAATTTTGAAGATGTGGATAGTAATAAGGTTAAATTATTCTACCGGGCCTTTGACGCAAGGGGAACAGAGAAAATAAAACTAAGAAAGAAACCAACTGTAGTTTTGCTGGACAATAAACCTTTGAACGAAAATAAAACAGGAGAGGGCTATGAATGGAGGCCAATGAACAACGGGGGTTTGTTGACTATTCGAAGGGAAAAGGGGAGAAAGGTACTTTTACTGTAATAATGCTTTGAAAGACATTCCCATCATTTTTATGGCTGCAATAATAATTTCATTGGTTTTTTGAGCGTATAGCACCGAAGCAGATGCTACCGCAACTAAATTATTTTCAGAAATTCAATTTATATCTGATTTATGACAATATTGAACGCTGTATTCAAAGCGGCATGGCCTTATCAAAAAGATAAAATGAACCTGCCAGTGGCTAATGTAGAACTTGCTATTCCTTTTTATGAAAAAATAATGGGGTTCCGGCTTGTATCGGGAATGATACGCCCTGCAAATCGGCTATTCCTGGCAGGAATGATATCCAGATCGGTATAGCTGAGAATGGAGACGATCCCTCGCAGGATGGATGCTTTTTTGAAGTAAATGATGTCGAAACAGTTTTAACCTACACCTGTTTCAACCAACCGGTAATACTCATTCTCGCGCGATTAGCCATCGTTACTTCATGCTCCATTTCATCGCTTTTAAAAAATACAGCTGTCCGCGATTGGGGTAGTATTTTTTGAACCTTTTCATGTTGATATACCCATAACAGCCCTCCATCTTCTTCCAGCCAGTTTTTGTTTAAATAATTAATAAGAGAATATTTCCTGTTACTGTCATTTTTAAACTGGTCACGGTGACGTTGATAGAAACTGCCTTCTTCGTATAGGGCATAATGAAATTCATAGCTGTTAATTCCGGTATAGCAGGTTTGGTTCAGGTGATCAATAAAATCTTCTGCGAGTTGGAGGAATTCCTGCTCATAAACATTGTCGTGACTTTTATCCATCCAGTAAATTTTATCACCCCTGATTTTTTGCCCCGGGTCTTTTATATCTTCTTTCCCGGTCCCTGCGGTCGTCATCAATGCATCCTGTTGCAATTGTAATATATTTTGTTGCAGGCCATTTGACAGCCTTTCGTTTAAAAAGCAAGGGTCAATTCCGACTTTCTGATCCAGGTAACTATCAATGAGCAGATCAAATTGCTTGTCCATAGTCATGTTTGAGCCAGGCAAGATAGTTCTTTCAGCAATAGGGGATATTCTCCTTCTTTTAAATAAATTAGTTAGCTGGCTTTTATTAACCTATCTTTGCCCTGTGATTTTTTAGTTCTGCTCACATTCAGTATTGGACCGCTCAAATTCTTACTCTTCCCCTCAGTAATAGTTTATCCTTCTCTACTTTTTGTACCTGACTTTAGTCACAGGCATTTTATTTTTTAATTTAAATTTTGATTTATGAACATGTATGTTTCAAACTTAAGCTTTCACACCAATGAGGAAGCCTTAAGAACTTTGTTTTCTCAATTTGGAAATGTAACCTCTGCTAAAGTGATAACGGACAGGGAAACGGGTCAGAGCCGCGGCTTTGGTTTTGTGGAAATGGATGTTGTAGCCGAAGGACAGGCAGCCATGAAAGGCCTTAACAACAAGGAAATTGAAGGCAGGGCATTGTCGGTTTCTATCGCTAAAGAAAGAGAAGCCCGTACTCCCAACAAAAGGTGGTAAGACAATAATATTGAACTATATTGATTACCGGTCTGCGAAATTCCTGTTTCGCAGATTTTTTTTGCCCGGGCTATCATAGCAGTACAAAAAACCACCATCTTCTTCACGATAAAATCTTTAAGATGATCAATGGCAGAGAACTTCTTTACCCCGCCGTTGGCAGGGTAAAATTAAATCCGGCCACTACCGAAGAAGGGATATTTTGATCGGCAAATCGTTTTTTCTTATCGCCTTCCCGGCAAACTGATGCACTACCGAATGTATCGCTATGCGGCTTTTCCCATAAAAAATAATAGTGAATGATAAATTCCCGGGACTAGACCCGGATAGGAGGCCGCTTATACCGGCTAATCTTTGTTTTTTCTTTACCAGTTCTCTATCTTTCCACTGCAAAAGCAGAAAAATGAAAAAGAACCTGTGGTTGATTGTCTTCCTCTGTAGTATAACAGGCCTGGGGGTTAATTCCCATGCCCAGGAAATAAAGAAAGATACTGTCAGTGTGGGTATTTATATCACCAGTATACACAATATCGATTTCAAACAAAAAGAATATACCATTACTTTCTGGTTGTGGTTAAAGTATAAGAATAAAGACTTTGATTTTTTTAAAAACCTGGAAGTGCCGCAGGCAAAGACGGTAGACAAATCCTTTTCAACAGTGGATAGTTCAGGTGAAAAGGTCTATATACAAATGAAATTGCAATGTGTCATGAAAGATTCGTGGAGGATAGCCAATTTCCCTTATGATCACCAGGGTCTAAGACTTTCGATTGAAAATTCGCAATATGATTCCCGCTATCTTGTATTTGTGCCGGATACTGTTGGACAACATTTTGATCCCAGGTTTACCCTGAGAGGGTGGACGATTGAAAAGTGTACTATCTCGACAGGTATAAAGAAATATGAAACAGCCTTTGGAGATAACACGATACCGGTGCCTCATACTGAATACAGTTCATTCATAGTACGACTGGATATTACCAGGGATGCTGCCGGGCTATTCTGGAAAATCTTTCTTGGAATGTACATAGCTTTCCTGATCGCCTATATCTGCTTTTACATTCATACTGATGGCATGGATTCCCGTTTTGGATTGAGCGTCGGCGCATTATTTGCTGTGATCGGTAATAAGTATATTATTGACTCTTCATTGCCCGAGTCAACCACTTTTACCCTGGTTGATCTGCTCCACGGGCTTACCCTGTTTTTTATCTTTGTAGTGATTGCAGGGAACGCTTATTCGCTGAAACTTATCTCAAACAATAAACCTGAAAAAGCGCGCCGTTTTGATTTGATTACGGCGCAAATCGTGCTGCTGGCTTATGTCATCCTGAATATTTGGTTTATCTCACGGGCTACCAAAAGCGGCTGAGAAGACTGGCGAGCTGATTTGAATGATCATTTTACGTAGATTTATCTTCTTAAATTTATTATCATGCCTCCCAAAACCGATTGGACAAAAGCCATCCAGCCCCTGCTTAAAAAATACAAAGGCAAAAAACACCCTCTGGATTATGAAAATACTTACCAATTGGTAGTAATGGTAGTTTTATCGGCGCAGGACTCTGACCGGAACATTAATAACCTGGCGCCAAAATTATTTGAAGCTTTTCCCAATATGCAGGCTCTTGCAAAAGCTACTCCCGAAACTTTATATCCCCTCATCGGCAAAGTGCGCAACTTTGCCAATAAAACAAAATGGCTGGCGGAGATTGCGCAAAAAATAAAAAAGGATAGCAATATTCCTCTTACGCTGGATCAACTTACCGAATTGCCGGGCATTGGCAGAAAATCAGCGAATGTAATTCTTCGTGAATCAGGTGTCACTCCTGAAGGAGTGATTGTAGACCTGCATGTAGTTCGCGTGGCACCGAGACTCGGCCTGGCATCAGGAACTGATCCGAAGAAGATTGAAAAACAGATCATGGATCTGCTTCCGCAAAAAGACTGGGATGCAGGCATGGCCATGTCATTTCTTGGCAGGGAGATCTGCCGGCCCCAACCTAAGTGTGACATATGCCTGATGAATAAGGTTTGTGCGTTCTATAATGGGAAAAAGTAAAAGAATTGGCTGCAGGTAAGCAACATGATGGAAGCAGGGCGCTATCATCATTTATACAAACTCCTTAAAACTTCCGGGCAAAGAACTGAGCCCAAAGGTCTTTTCACCTCAAACGCTGAAGACCACCTGCACGCCGATAGCCTGCGGGTAGCTTATGGGTTGTGTATAGGCAGTACGATCCTGCGTTTATCCTTCATTCATCGTGCGTTCCGGAGGGAGCTTTAAGCAGGGTTCTCACTATTTCAGAAAACATTCTATTTTCTCTTTATTCGTCCATAAGCGGACGACTGGCTGATCCCTTGAAAAAGGGTCTATTCCTGTTTGTAACGGCTATGGCTACAGACTTTTTCCGGCAGGGTGAAAACTAACAGTAAAAGAACTTCTTCAACCAGGGCGACGCTTGAGCCAACTATCGGAATCGAACCGACGACCCTTTCATTACGAATGAAATGCTCTGCCAGCTGAGCTAAGTTGGCAATGGGGCGGTAAAGATATTGTTTAAGTAAGAAATAGCCATAGTCAAATTGATAGTGTCTCAGTTTGAAATATGCCACAGAGAGCCACAGAGTTAAAGAGTGTCACAGAGAAACTATCCTGTTATTCGGCGGTCCTCTGAGGCCACCTAAATATTGAAACTGAGACACTGTTGTCAAATTAGAACTGTATTTCGAAGTAATGCTGTAATATTGAAACTCTATTCGCAAACCTTTAAACTTTCTGCCATGCGTTATCTTCTTGTTTTGACTGTTCTTTTTTTAACAATCATCGGCAATGCGCAAACTGGCAAGCAGCCGGTATTGGTAACCGATATGTTGAAGATAAAAACAATAAGCGGTGTTACGCTCACCGAAGACGGCAGTGCAGCGGCGTTTGTGGTGACGGGTATCGAACCCGAATCGGACAGTTCTAAATGGGAATATAAATATACCAGCCAGGTATGGATGACAAGTACCCTAACCGGCGCTGTCCCCCGGCAAATAACGTTTAGTAAGGATGGGGCATCGCAACCGGCATGGAGTCCTGATGGTAAACAATTAGCCTTTGTAAGAACAACGGATGGCAAGCCGCAGATTTTTATTTTATCATTAGACGGCGGTGAAGCGATACAACTTACCAAATCCAGGTATGGTGCTTCGGCGCCTAAGTGGAGCCCGGACGGAAAACAAATCGCTTTTTCATCATCCGTAAAGATCAAAGAATTGATGAACGATTCTTTGTTGGATCCCGGAAAGAAGGTTCCGGCCTGGTGGTTGGAAAAACCAGGCTTTAAGCAAAATGAAGAAATGCTATCATCAACTGCTAAACCCAATCCAGATGGTACACTCGGCGAGGTAAGAGCCTGGCTTGAAATGAATGCCAATGATAAAAAAGCGACGGTATTAGATAAATTGAATTTCCAGAGCGAATCGGATGTTTCTGCTGATATAAGCTTCAATCATTTTTTTCTTGTAAATGTTCAGCCCAATGCTATTCCTGTGCCACTCACTCATGGCTTCTACCGTTTCAACGAACTGGAATTTACTCCCGATGGCAGGCAATTCATTATAGCCGGTGATATAGATTCTCTTCAGCATCCTGACCGTTCACAGGAGTCTGAAATATTTATTACCGGTATAGATGGCAGTGGCTTTCACAAGCTGCTGGGCAAAGAAGGCATGTCCTATAACAATGCAAAATTGTCGAACAATGGAAAATGGCTGGCCTTTGAATTCAGCAAGGTCAATTATGTATCCGTTCCCACGCTGGCCCTTTTGCCCTTAACAGGAACTGAAAAAGATATGATCATTGTTCCTTTTGACAGGAATGTCGGTAATATGGTATGGAGTAAAGATGACCAGTTTATTTATTTCACTGCCCAGAGCAATGGAGGAGCGCCTTTATACCGGCTGGATGTAAAAACAAAACAGGTAAACCAATTGACAGATGTGAATTCAGGCCTGTTAAGTTTTGATATGGCGGGCGGGAAACTTGCCTATGTACAGACGGCCGTTACTGATCCTTCAGAATTGTACCTGACTGATGAGAACGCTGCCAACGTTCAAAAAATGACTGGTGTGAATGATAGTTGGTTGCAGCAAAAACAAATCTCTGTACCGGAAAAGCATAGTTTTAAAAACAATATTGGCCAAACGATTGAATACTGGGTGATGAAACCTGTGGGATTTGAGCCGGGGAAAAAATATCCATTGTTATTAGAAATTCATGGTGGCCCGACGGCGATGTGGGGCCCGGGTGAATTGTCTATGTGGCATGAATTCCAGTTTTTCTGCGGCAAAGGGTTTGGCGTGGTATATTGTAATCCGCGTGGCAGTGGGGGCTATGGTGAAAATTTTTTAAGAAGCAATATTAATAACTGGGGTACAGGACCTGCCAGTGATGTGTTATCAGCCCTGGATAAAACCGTCATGGAAGGATGGGCGGATACCTCCAGGCTTTTAGTGACGGGTGGGTCGTATGCCGGTTATCTTGTTGCGTGGATCATCGGGCATGATCACCGTTTCAAAGCCGCCTGTTCGCAAAGGGGCGTATATGACCTCTCCACGTTTTTTGGTGAAGGCAATGCATGGAGGCTGGTGCAAAATTATTTCGGCGGTTATCCCTGGGAGGCAGGAACTAAGGCTGTTTTACAAAGAGAGTCGCCGATCAACTATGTTGAAAATATTACTACGCCTTATATAATTTTTCATGGTGATAATGACCGGCGCACCGGTTTTGTAGAAGGCGAGATGCTTTACCGGAGCCTGAAAGTATTAGGACGCCCTGTTGAATATGTACGTCATCCCGGCGCCACGCATGAGCTTACCCGCAGCGGCAATAACCGCCAACGCATGGATCAGATGTTACGTACCTGGGAATTCTTTGAACGATGGCTGCATTAAAAAAAATATCCTATTATCCCGTATTTCGGCAATTTCTGTTATCACATAAAAAAAGCTATGGCATAGCTATCGTTTTACAAGATTCTTCGATATATAGATACTCCTTTTATTTTTGGAGTTAACCTGTTAATCATGAGGTCAAAAAATAAGATTTGCTTATTTTTTATTGCACTGGCGCTTGTTTACTGGAACCCGCTGAGCTTTTATTTCATTTATAACGGCACGGCCATTTATTCATTTAAATTTATTCATTTCCTGTTTTGGCTGGCTTTCGTTTGCGGGATGGGGGCATTGTACCGGGTGTTTAAAAACAAGGCTGGTAATAAATGGGTTAATGTCCTGTTCTCAATAAGTATGGCGGGAATACTATTTTCATTTATTGTTTTAGTAAACGGGCTGGCCGGCTTACTCGGAACCGTAAAAAAAATCAATAAAGCTAAAGAAGCCGGCTTATTGTTTGAACCGGGAAGCAGAATCCGTTACCAGACTGTTGAATTCAATTATGTAGCAGAGATCAATTCCTTCGGACTCAGGGACAGGGAAATAAAAAAAGATAAAGCAAACAAATACAGGATTCTTTGTTTTGGGGATTCATGGACATATGGCTGGGGTGTAAATAGCGAAAATAGCTGGCCCGGAAAACTGGAGCAATTTTTAAAATCGAGAGGGATTGAAAATGCTGAAGTAATTAATTGCGGGCGCCCCGGACTGTTTACCTCTTCTTATAAGGAAAATATTGAAAAAATAATTCCCATATTGAAGCCCGATCTTGTATTGCTGGGAGTACTTCAGTTGGATGACCTGGCGCAAATATATGAATCGGATTTCCCGGTTTCGGCCGGGAAACAGGAAACAATACCTGTTATAAGAAAAATGACCTATGCCATTAAGAGTTTTCTGTTCTATTCAGTCAGGAACATCCTCACGTTGGCCGGAAAAAACAATCCCCCGGAAGTCACCGTAAGTAAGAACTGGCAAAGCACGGTACGCTCCATGGTCAGCAATTTATCGTATACACAATTAGCACGTTACAATACATTAAATGACTCCGTGAAAACCCTGCTGCAAAATGGGGACCTGAATCCGGGTGTTCTCTTTTATTATATTAATTTTCCCGGCAGGGTTACTCTCTTCAACAACCCGGATGATCCCGCAACACAATTTGCTTTAACGGGAATGAATAAAGATTTGCAGGCGATCAAATCCACTTGTGTGGCCAACCATTCGGACCTGGTTTTTATCAACCTGCCTACTCATTATTTTACCGGGCATCAAGTAATCATAGGCGCCGATGACATTTTGAACTCCTATTATGAAAACAACAATAAAATTGATTCCATGTACAGGTCTGTTGCCTTAAAGAATGCGACACCCTATATTGAATTGACCCGCGAGTTCAGGAAACTGGAAGATAAATCTGCTTATTTTTTCAGGTATGATGCTCATCCTACTGAAAAAGGGTATGAAAAGATAGCTGACCTGATTGGCCAATATTTGGTGGATAGCAGCAGGTTGATAGAAAAGAAGTAGTAATGACTGGTTTGCACGGGCAATGGCAAGAGTATTCAAAAGGTATTTTAGCGCACCAGTGTAGTGGTTCCTTTCCGGGCAATGATCCTGTTGTCTACACTAAGCCCTTCAATCATCCATACATATACCTGAGGGCCCTGGGGAACGCCGCCAACAGTTCCATCCCATCCGGGCAATTCAGTTTTTCTTTCATATACTAATTGTCCCCACCGGTTGAATATCCTGAAGTAGTGAATTTCCTTTATACCCATTAATATGGGCCGCAAATAGTCATTGAGTCCGTCATTATTGGGAGTAAAAGCATTGGGTACATAGATCTGGGCTTCTTTAACTGTTTTTACGACCTGCGTATCCACTGTAATACACCCGCTGATTGTTTTGATCTGTATGGCATATTTCTGCTCGGTAGGCCCCATAAACACAGGAGTATAACTTGTCGTTGTACTTAAAAATGTGCCGGGACTCCAGAGAGCCGATACGCCGAATTGTCTTGCCTGCAGGCCAAGCGGATAATCAATCACTGCATATTGAACAGGATAGGTAACCGCAGGTCTGGGTTTATCAATGACCAGGTTGCGTTTCAGAACATTTAATGGCGCAGGACATTGAACCGTGTTCACCGACAGGCTGAAAGTATAATTGCCGGCAACAGGATAGATTTGTGGCGGGGGATTGCGGTCCGTTGATGTCTGTCCATTCCCAAAATCCCATAAATAATTAATGCGTGATCCCAGGGTGTCGACTGTCTGGTTGATTGCTATTACAGGCAGGTTAATACAGGTAGGATTAATTGTAAAATCGGCGATGGCATTTTGATATACTGTAATGTTGAACTGGGTGCTGTCGGCACAAACCGGGCTGCTATTGACAACCAGTTTTACATTATATATGCCGGCCTGCGTGTAGCTATGTGCAACATCCCTGGTTGTCTCCATGTTGCCATCGCCTAATATCCAATTATATTGCATAGAACCTACAGCATTAGTACTGGCATTGGTAAAAACAAAGCGGTTGCCCACGAGGCATTGATTGGAAAGCCCTGGTGCAAGGCCCACGACAGGTATTGAAGTTATCGTTATAGTTTTCTCAGTTGTAGGAAGACTGCAACCTATTTCGTTAAACAATTGTGCGTAATAAACTCCACTCTGGGTCACTTTGTACCCGGGCTGGTGAGCTCCGTTGATCGGGCTATTATCTTTTATCCATTGAATACTGTCAGTGGGATGGACCATCAACACAGCACTGTCACCGCTGCCGATGCAATACATTGCTTTGCCAAGCAATTGCATTGAAGTATCTATAATGCCTGCCTTTACTACTACTGTATCTCTTGAAATGCAGCCTCCGCCATCATGGCTGGCTGTAAGTACATAGCTGGTTGTTATATCAGGCGCCGCATAAGGGTTAGCGATGTTAGGATCAGTTAGCCCGGTAGCCGGGCTCCATTTATATACTACTCCGGGTTTGGGGAGAGAGCCTATTGGTACAGGATTGTGATTGCAGGATATGACATCTGCGCCGGCATTGGCTGTTATAGTTAAAGTATCTAACAATTGCGCATACAACGTATCGGGGCAGCCATACCCGCTATAGGGTAATAATTGCACAGCGATATTTGTTCCTGCCGGAGGCGGGGGTCTTAAAGTCAATACTTGCTGTGTGCCAAGAACCTGGGTAAAATTATTGTTGAACCATGTATAAGATTCATACCCGTAAGGCGCCACCACGTTTACCAGGGTGTCATCCGGGCAATAAGCCGCGCCTACAAATGTGCCGCTGCATTCGGAGTTTACATCGATGTAAGCATATCCAAAATGTCTTCTGAATGTACAGTCGGCAGTTTTGAAAAACAGCCTGATCGTCTTTCCTGCATTCCCATCTAAATTAATGGAAACCGCCGTCCAGCTTTTACACCATACGGGAGTATCGCCCTGCGGATCGGCTGCCTGGAAAAATCCCGGAAGTATAGACCCATACGGGATAAAAGTGAAAGAAGAGCAGGAGATGACCGTATTATCTGTAACGTTGGTTATTTCTGTTTCCATCCTTGGCTGCTGGTATTCTTCATGATTCGGATCCTGGAATACAACAGCATAATGATAGATAAGTGTATAATAATTTTGATTGGCGGGAATAGTAAATTCATAAGAAATGCCTTCAGCTTCTCCGCCACCCTGGTTATTTCCCAGTCTGATGGAATGGCCACTGCCATTGGGACAATTCACCGGGAAACCGCCATAAGGATCTACGCCATCCCCCGGGAATGAGGAATACATGGTATGCCGGCCATAAATGGGTCCGGAAGGAGTAAGATTAATTATATTGACGCCATTACCTGTAACAAACCCGGTATAACAGGTCCAGCCATCAAAAGTGCCGGTTTCGAAATCAATATTGTAGGGACAGTTTTGAGCGTTGACAACAAAATATCCAGGGCATAAGACCAGGAAGGCGGACAATAATTGCGATCTAAAATGGCAGAACCGCATATTATCTAATAAAAGAGTTTTAAAATTTATCAATACCCTGGGATAAGAAAATTAAGGATAGTCTAATTTAAGCCATTTAAAGTAATCTTCCCGTAATTCTTATATACAATTGGCAGGCTTTTCAAACACTATTCCCTGGAATATTATTTGATTGTTACCTGGTATCGTACTTTCCCTTATTACACGAAAGAAGGACATTATTAAATCTGCTTTTTACAGGGGAAAGGTTGCCATCGGGCAAAATATCAGTGGCGGTTGACCGAAAAGTTTTAAGAAAAATGATGCCGGTAATGCGGAAAGATGGGTTTCAAATTTATCTTTTTCTTACCGCCTTGCCGTCTTTCCGGCAAATACTTTTTTTAGTCAGCCCCAAAAGGGCATCAGGCAGCCGTATGATTTAATTTACTGAGTTCCTCTTTGGCGAGTCTCAACCAGTTACGGTTATATCGTTTTTCCCTGGAACTTAAATGAGTGACTTCGTCGAGCATTTCGGAAAAAAGCCTCCTGGCCTCCATCACACGACTGGTTTCTGAGAGGAAAAGGGCATAATAATATCTTGCTTCATAGTTGGCGAACCTGGCTTTCATTGTCTTAAATTCTTTTTCGGCCAGTTCATAATTACCTGTATAGCCAAGGGCTGCCGCGTACAATATATGGGGCCGTGACCGGGGGAACTGCGGGAGGTTGTAAATCTTCTTAGCGATAGGGATAATGTCCCTGTATCGTTTTTTTTGATAATACGCGATAATCAACTGGCTGAGTACATGCTCATTTTCGACAAAATTGCCGGTGAGGCTTGATTCATACAATTCAATGGCACGATCGGTATTCCCGGTAGCCAGGTAAGCGTCGGCCAGGGCAATCCTGTTGGCGAATGTGTCAGAAAACCGGAGGTTCTCTTCAAGCCGGCGAACTGACCCGCCGGGATTAAAGACCGAGATCATACCCGATTGTACGTTTTGGATGTCCCTACCGGTAAATATTTCAGTGAAAAGGTATATGAGGCACCCGATCAATGGCAGGAATACGATCAGCCATATCCAGTTGGCTGACCTTCCTTTACGAATACAATGAATCACGCAAATAGCCTGCAAACCGATGATGAGATAGTAGTAGTAATGATTGAAAAAAAGCATGATAGTATAAGGTAGTATTTCAAAAATAAGTAAAAAAAATTCAGGGCTAAAGGTCCGGATCTAAAGGTTTAATGATTTAAGGGATATAAAGTAGAAATTCGCCTAAAGAAATGACACAACCCGCTATCAGAATCCTTAAACGTTAAACTCCAGACATGTTTTTGAGATGGTTTTTAATCAGCCAGGAGATTTCCTCTCTTTGTAAATGCTTTGCCCAGTCCAGCGCGGTGCTATTATATATTTTATCTTTTATAGTGAGATCGGGGTTTGCCGACAGGGCCAGTTCTGCCAGCGCTATATCGTTCCTGTCTGCAGCGATATGTAATAATGTTGTTTGCCAGTCTGTATGTTGTTTGTTTATCTCTTTCGGATCGGCTTTCAGCAAAGCTGCCGCCCGGTCTTTCCAGCCAACGTCCCATGCATCAAGCGCGTTATAGACAGCTCCATGTATTGTTAACCAGTCAGCACTGGCGGGCTGTTGACAATGTACAGCCAATTGCAGTAGAGTCATTCCATTAGTGATTGGCTCATTAATTTCGTATGCGCTAAATTGTTTCGCCAAATGATCCAGTGTATTTGTATCTCCCTTGCCGGTTGCTTCGGCTATCATTATTTGTTTTTGCGAAGGCGGGTGAGTGCTGTAATTGTTATTGATCAGCCACCACGTCAAGCCATCAGCGATCCACTGAAAACCTATTTGTTCATACATCCTGCGACCCGTTGCATTTAACACCGCATAACGATAACCTATTTCTTTTGCATACAAACAGGCAGCCGTAACTACCGCTTTCCCGATACCTTTTTTTCTCAGGCGTGGCACTACACCTACATTGTAGATTCCTGCTGTTCCATACTCACCATCGGTGAGGAATATACAACTATGGGCTACTATTTTTCCATGCAGAGTGGCAATAAATCGTTTTGCCTTTACCGGTTGTGCCTGCATCAAGGCATGAGCCATTGCGCCGTTATCGCCTGCATACGGAAGATTTTTTACGTGATCGATGGATGTACTATTATCGGCTTTTACATTCAGGCCCGGTGGGACAGCATGACCAGTATGTATTTTTTCCAGGTCCAGAGCCATCCAGCAAGGATGCCAGCCGGGTTGAAATCCTCTTGCTAAGAGTTTTATGCCGATATCGGATGGTTGTGGCGGGTCAAGCGACCAGCACCCGACATTTTTTGGCTGATTTACCCGGAAATAATCCATCATCTCGTCCAATTGTGTAGCCGCTTTATCTTCAGCCAGCGACGGAAAAGAAACCATTGCTCCTTTGCCGGGTCCGCAATAGGTCAAAGTGAGACCATCAGCAGTTCTCACTTCACCTCCCTGGCAAATAGCATTGAGGCAAAAAAGTTCGTGATGATTAGATGCAACAGCTTGTTCCAATTGCTTTGAAGAGGCATCTTTAAGAATGGCAGAACCAGGAGAAGGAAAGGAATTCATCTTTACCGCACTTATTAACTTATATCCCGTATATACAAGCTAAAGTTAGGAAGTTTTGAGTCACGCTTTTTTTTAACGCCTTGATTTTTTGCTCTACTTTTTTATCATGGAAAAGCGGAACGGAAGCTCCATTGAGCAGGAGATTCCGTATCATTTTAAGCCTGCTATACTGCTAATGTTGAACCGTCAAAGCTAATTTTGCCCGGGCAGCAATGATTGGGAAAATGGGAAATTGGCCCAGGGTTGAAATTTCAATATTCCCTGGACGCGGTTTGCGAATCGCGCCTATTAGAATAGTTTACTTGAAGCAGATCACTTTCCCCGGTTATCCACTCTTGTTGCGACCAATAGCCACTTAATTCTTCATAATCTTAAACTCGACCCTTCTGTTCAACTGCCGGCCTTCATCGGTCTCATTGGTGGCAACGGGCTGCGTTTCGCCATAACCATGTGATGTGATCCTGTTGGGTGCTATTCCTTTGGAAAGAATATATTCCATTACTGACCTGGCCCGGTTATCGCTTAATTTAAAATTGTATTCATCCGAGCCCCTGCTGTCGGTATGGGCGCTCATTTCAATTTCAATGGCCGGATTTTCTGTCAGCAATTTAACTACCCTGTCCAGTTCGACAAAGGATTCGGGACGAAGATCCCATTTATCAAAATCAAAGAATACATTATTCAGTCTTACTACCTGGCCAATCTCTATCGGAACAAGATAAAGATCTTTATGTATTTCTTTATAGCCTGCTTTTACCAATGAATCAAGGTTCAGGTTCTCTGATTGCGCGAAGAACTTATCAGCGGATGCCTTAATGAGGTAATTCTTATCGTATGGTAACACGATCTTGAATGATCCGTCTGTCGAATTGGATACCCCATTGCCTGCTTCTGCGCCATCGGGGAGAGTTTCATATACCAGTGAGGCGCTTAAAGGTTCGTTTGTTTTTTTATTGTAAACATTTCCGCTCACCAGTACAACGGGGTTGGGTTTTTCTTTTTCCAGTAGTTTCACTCTTACTATATCACTTTCGCCAAAACCGCCATTAGCACTGCTTGTGAGATAAGCATATTCCCCCCCGGCATCCAATGTAAAAAACGCATCCCAGTCAGGCGTATTGATCGGGCTGCCGAGATTGACGGGATCACTCCATTTCTGCCAACTGCTATCCAAACGCCTGGTCATCCAGATATCATTATCACCGAGACCGCCCGGGCGGTCACTGCTAAAATATAAGGTTACCCCATCTGAAGCGAGAAAGGGGGTCATCTCGTTATTGTTGGGCAGGTTTATTTTCTTGCCGATACTTTTAGGCTCCGTCCAGTATCCATAAGGTGTGAGGAAACATACATAGATATCGTTGTTATAACTGTTCACTTCAGGCGTCATATAAAGTAATAAAGTCTTTCCGTCATGCGCCATGGTAGCGCCGGACTGGCGGCCGAGGTCATACTTGTCATAATTTTTTATCTTCAGCATTTCCGGTTTGCTCCAGCCCCTGTCTGTCCAATAACACATACTTACTCCATTGCCAACATAGTCGCCATTGACAAATGATCCTCTTATCAATATCCTGTTATTGTCAGGCGATATCCAGTACACAGCATTATAATGCGTGGTATTTAAAGGATAGTTGAGATGAACGGCTTTACTCCAGTTTCCCAGGGTATCTCTTTCCGAATACCATATATCCTGCGAATTATTGATAGACCTGTATTTGGTATTCTTAGGATGATTTTCGCAGATAAAAAATAATAAGTTCCCGTCGGCGGATATGGTAGGCCTCAATTCAGCATATTGTGTATTGATCTTTGGACCCAGGTTTTCGATCTTGATGATAGTATTGGCCGTGATTACATTTTCTTTTTGCGGCTTTAGAGCAACAGAGGTATCAATAGCAGGAGGCTGAGCGGTTGCATAGTGAATGCATGACCATAGGATAAAAAGCAGTATTGGTTTTTTCACAATATTGGATTTGGACGGTGACAGCGTAAAATAGCAGAAAATAATCCGTTTCTAATACGAAAATTTACTTAGGTTTTTTCGCCCGCCGGCTTAACTGAAATAAGCAGGAATCCAGGGTTTAAAATGTTTTCTCGCGCAAGGACTCGAGAAAATGGTCCAATAAGCTATTGAAGGCTTTTGGTTTTTCCATCATAGGCACATGGCCGCATTGATCTATCCAGGATAGAGTGGAGTGGGGGATAAGCCGTTTAAACTCCAATGCGACCGCGGGAGGTGTAATGATATCATTCCGGCCCCATATAAGACAACAATTCGCGCGGATATTTGATAATTCCTTGCAGAGGTTATTGTGTATAGCTGATTTTGCCAGTGATAATATTTGTATGACCCGGAGACTGTTGACCGTCTCATATATTTCATCTACCAGTTCTTTGGAAGCGGTACCCGGATCATAAAAAGTGAGCTCTGTTTTTGTTTTGATATAATTATAATCTTTTCTTTTCGGGAAACTATCGCCCATCCCGTTTTCATACAGGCCCGAGCTCCCGCTTAAGATCAGTGATTCTATTTTATGGGGGTGCTTTAATGCATATAGCAAGGCAATATGCCCGCCCATTGAATTGCCAAGCAAATGAAATTTCTTGAGCCCGATCTCTTCAGTTAAGTCATGAAGGAACTCTGTGAGGGTAAAAATATTTATCGACGTACCCATCTCAAAGAAAGGAAAGACAGGAACAATTACCCTGCGGGTTTGCCGGAGGTGTTGGATAAGCTGCCTGAAATTATTGACCGATCCGAATAACCCGTATAAAAGAATAATGACGTCCCCTTCTCCTTCATCTACGTAATGATTCTGGGTTTTACTGATTGAATGACGGGTCATTGGCAGCTTTCGTTTATGAGCGGTGTGAATTTTTAGCCGGTCAGCTTTACGTTGACAGCATTAAGGCCTCTCGGTCCTTTCTCCACTTCAAAATCCACCCTGCTGTTTTGTTTTAGCTGGCCGTCTGAAGAATTGATATGTACAAAAATGCTTTCTGATGTCTCCTGGTCTTTGATAAAGCCATAACCCTTTTCGTCATTAAAAAAAGTGACGATCCCTTTCCTGACCAGGTCTGCCGGATCGATATCTTCCTGTTTGGGTACGCCGATTTCAATATCTTCCAGCTTTACATTTATTTTTTTTCTTGGATCAGGAGGCGTGGCGGAAATATTTCCGTTCTCATCCAGATACGCAAGCATTTCTTCCAGGCTTTTTCCTTTTTTTGCGTTCTCTTTTCTTTCGAGTTTTCTTTCTTCTTTCTCTTTTCTGTTCTGTTGTTTTTTCTTTTCTCTTTCTTTTTTGTTCCAGGTTGATGCCATAATTTTTCTTTGGTTAATTAATTAAATCTGCTTTTTTCCGAAATGACAGGGGTGGGATGGGTCTGGTAAAGAGTGAATGCTTTCGGAAGATTTGCTTGAAGGTACGGCTTTTATTTGTCTTTACGATCATCTCCCTTCACGCCGTAATGTCTCAGTTTGAAAATGGCCCGTAAGACAGAAAGGAAGGAAGTTTTGATTTACAAGTCGTTTTTCTTCTCGTCTTCCCGGACAACCGGGTTACTATCCCTGGCGTCACTCCCGGTTTGCGTGTGAGGAACCCGGTCTTGCTATTATTTTATTTAATAATAAGATAATGGAAAGGGGTGACAACAGCCCGTAAAAAAGAATCTCTTATTCAAGTAATTAGCCGTATCTTCGTTGTTCTTAATGTTATTGCTCTCTCTGTTTGGCAGTAAGTTTTCCCCAAATGCAGGATGTTCTAACGTAAGGCGGATAAAGTATCAAATATGTTTTTGATAGCCTTATCATAATTTTTAATCAAATAATTTACAAGTGTCATTTAAGAATTTACAGCTCATTGAGCCTGTATTACAGGCATTGAGCAAAGAAGGATACACTCATCCTACACCCGTCCAGGAACAATCCATACCCGCTATTCTCCAAAAAAGAGATCTGCTTGGCTGTGCGCAAACCGGTACGGGTAAAACAGCCGCTTTCGTCATCCCTATATTGCAACTCATGCATCAGCAACCACCGGTGCAGGACCCAAGACAAAGTATTCGTGCTTTGATCCTCACACCTACCCGGGAACTGGCCATTCAGATTGGCGAAAGCATTGAAGCATATGGAAGATTTCTTCCTTTCAGGCATAGAGTGATCTTTGGCGGAGTGCCGCAATACAGCCAGGTACAGGCTATCCGCCGCGGGGTGGATATTATAGTAGCTACGCCCGGTCGTTTGCTCGATCTTATGCAACAACGCCATATTTCACTCAACCATATTCAATATTTTGTTTTGGATGAAGCCGATCGTATGCTCGATATGGGTTTTGTCCATGATGTAAAGCGCATTATTGCCAAACTGCCTGCCAAACGCCAGACTTTATTTTTCTCGGCTACCATGCCCGGGGAAATAAAGCAATTAGCCGATATGTTATTGACTGATCCCGTTAAAGTGGAAGTAACCCCGGCGTCTCCGACTGTCGAGATCATTGATCAGTCTGTTTATTTTGTAGAACGACATAATAAACAATCCCTGCTGATTCATTTACTGCAAAATAAGACGATTGAAACTGTACTTGTATTTACACAAATGAAACATGCGGCCGATAAATTAGCCCGGAGTCTTAACAAAGCAGGTATCCATGCGGAAGCCATTCATGGCAACAAAACACAGAATGCAAGGCAGAAAGCGCTGGATAATTTTAAAAGCAGGAGAACCCGGGTACTCGTAGCGACCGATATAGCGGCCAGGGGTATCGATATTGATGAATTGACCCATGTGCTTAATTATGAGTTGCCGAATGTGCCTGAAACTTACGTACATCGAATCGGCAGGACAGGAAGGGCTGGAGCCAGCGGTACCGCGATTTCATTTTGCGACTGGAGCGAAAAAATATTTTTGTCAGACATCCAAAAGATGATCAAGAAAACAATACCCACGGTAAAAGGTCATCCTTTCGATAACCCTTCTTTACATTCCGGGCCGGTTGTGGCCGATCAGCCTGCCGTGTCCGGCAGTTTCCGGAACAAAGGAAGAAGCGCAGGAGGAGGAAAACGTTACGGTAAAACATTCATGCAACGGCGTGCCTGATGAGGGATCGGAACACGGATAATACGGATTAAAAGGATCTTCACGGATTTCCTAGTAACGGTAGCAAACAGCATTGACATTCATACCGGCGCCTACCGACGCGAATAAGACCACATCGCCGGGTTCAAGATGATGATCGGGTACCTGCTGTTTTCTTACAAGATCATATAAAGTTGGAACAGTAGCGACAGAACTGTTGCCAAGCCAATGTATGCTCATAGGCATGATATTGTCCGGCAATTTTGTAATGCCAAACAACTGGTACATCCTTTTGATAATGCCTTCGTCCATTTTTTCATTGGCCTGGTGAAGAAATACTTTTTTGAGTTCATGAATTTGCACGCCACTCTTTTCCAGGCAATCCTTCATGGCTGCCGGCACATATTTCATGGCAAATTCATATACTTTCCGGCCCTTCATTTTTATATACCGGATACCGGGATCACTGCCGGGATAATAAGACATCGCCATATTGATATAATCTATTTCATCCAACGAATGGGTTTGCGTGGCAGAGCCAAGAATGCCCGGGCCATCGTGGGCAACATCCTTATATTCCAGGACGGCAGCGCCCGCGCCATCACTGAAGATCATGCTATCGCGGTCATACATGTCTATTACCCTCGACAACGTTTCTGTACCGATCACCAGTGCTTTTTTGGCAACACCGGCTTTGAAAAACGCATCTGCCTGGATAACACCCTGTACCCAGCCGGGGCAACCGAATAAGATATCATAGGCAACGCAATGGGGATTGCGTATGCCCAGCTCATGCTTGATATGGCAGGCGAGGGATGGCACAGCATCGGTTTGGATCGTATGCTTGATCACATTACCGAAATTATGAGCTACGATCAATTGGTCTATGCTCTCGGGATCAATACCGCTATCCGCGATGGCGGCTTTCGCGGCCCGGCTGCCAATATCGGAAGTATTAAGCTCATCCGTTGCATATCGCCGCTCTTCAATACCGGTGATCTGTTTGAATTTTTCTACTACTTCTTCGGGCGGTGTACTTAGTGGTTGCTGGTTTTCCGAATAAAAAACATGTTTGGTAAAATCACGATTCGACTGGATAAAAGGAGGAATGTAGGAACCTGTACCGGTAATAACAGATCGAAACATAGCGGACAAACAATTTTATATTATATGAGAAGGTATACCCTGCAAAGGTATTGGTTAGCCTTAATTGAAAAAATGATCCTGCTCAACCCTTTATTTTTGCGATACGAATATCTGCAATTAGACCGGGCCGGCATTTGTACCATATAGCAATATTATCATTATTTGCGGGGATTCCCGGGCTTAGGATTCGGTGGTCTCCTGTGGCTGCACATCTTTTACCTTTGCGGTGTTATTCCTGATCAGTAGTTGGAAATCATTCGTCATCATGAACTCAAGATCCTGGTTACGGAGTAATCCGCGGGTCAGTTCATGTTCCTGCAGCAACTGGGCAAATTCTTTTACAATGGGCGTGTGCTTAGCCATTGTATTCAGGCGCCCGTTGTTGAGTTGCAGGTTACTGAAGCTGAACTTAATCTTCCTGCCGGCTGCCGCTCTTTCAAAATCGGTGTGGTTCATCTTCAGTGTCTGTTCACCATTTACCGACCGCTTCAGCAATATTGCAATAACAGGGAGATATTTTTTCCAGGTTTGTGTGAACATACATTAATTGTTTTTTAATAGGCAGAGATATGACCGGTTTTTTGAACCTGTCATAATTGGGTCATGATTGTTCATCTGAAAGGCGTGTAAATGACACCCCGTTAAAAATGCGGGTAAGATTAACGTCATTGGTCTGCTTCCATTCTTTCATGCAATTGCTGCTGACGATACGCCAGAAGTTTTTCGACTTTAACTCCTCATAATCCATACCGAGAATAAAGAGCCCTTTTACCGTATCGCGGTCCTTAAAATGGACATTCACGGCTATGTCTTTGCGATTTTTTTGCTTGACGAACTTTTCGATCATTTCTGATGTCATGCTGTATACCTGTATTGTACGAAAATGAGATAAAAAATACTTGAGAAGAATGCAGGTGTAAAGAAGAATACCGGGCAAGAAAACGATTATCCGCTTACAAGAGCTATAAAACTCAAATTATCGTGTCAAAGATACGCTTTATTTAGCGGAAGCGGTCAATTTCTTTTCTCTATTGCCGGGAAACCCGTGCAACTATCAGGCAGGTTACTACTTTGAAAGTATCGGTAAAAAAGAAAATGACAGCTTTTAACTATACCTGTCATTCCTCCAGGGATAAGCTGTATTCGAATAACCTCTTTCTTCCCAAAAGCCCAATTTATTGTTGGTAAGGAATTCTATCCGGGTGATCCATTTTGAACCTTTCCAAGCATAGAGTTGAGGGGTTATCATCCTGGCCGGCCCGCCGTGTTCCTTTGGCAATGGGAGCCCGTTTACAGTATGAACCAATAAAACATCCGGCTTCAATGCTTCTTCCAGTGAAATATTGGTAGTATAATCATCATAGCCATAACACAGGATATAAGAAGCGATCTCCCTGGGTTGTGCCAAAGCCGCGAGATCCAGAAAACGCACACCTTTCCAATAAAGGTTCAATTTTGACCAGGTAGTGACACAATGAAAATCGGAATCATCTTCAGTTTGTGGCAAAGCCATGAAACCGTCCCAGTTTAGCACCAGCGGATTTTCAACTTCACCGTCAACGACTAATTTCCATTCCTTCAGGGAGACTTCCGGTTGTATACCAAGATCCAGTACCGGCCATTTCTTTGTTTCTGTTTGCCCGATGGGAATGACCGGCATTCCATGACGGTTCGGCTTCCCGGTACCCATGGGCCTGTTGTCAGCGACAGATGGAGTTTGTTTGATCTTTTCTTCAAAACGGGATTTCAATTTCATCCTTGCTTCGACAATGCGGTTTAGTTTTTCTGACTCTTCCATGTGTTTGAAATTAGGAAATAAAACTGAACCTTTTTTAGAATGAATTGATAAGCAACTTGAGTATATAGTAATTAAAAACGATAAGGAATAAGAATAATCCCGGACCGGATAGTTTGAACCACATAGGCATATAGGGGTTTCACATAGTTCTATGTGTATGTGGTTCCATTCTCCATTTAGAAACTTTTGGTTTCAAAATTAAATTGGCCCACAACCATAACTTTCGATTTTTCATTGTGCGACAATAAAGTGATACATTCCCGATCCTAACTTCAGCACTACATATCCATCTTCCATTCCTGTTACCTGTAAGTCTTTTGATGATGCAATCGGATTACCGCTTTCTGTTATCGCATCCGCGTTTTTTGCCGGAACAAAAACCGTGGCTGTTGTATTCACTGGTATCTCTGTATCCATTAATAATTTGCCGTCTTCAACTTTCCAACTGCAACTGAGTTTACCATAATAAGTCTGCAGGCTTGCTGAGACATTGGTGAAGCCACCCCCGATATGTGGCTTTACCTGGCTATGCTTATAGCCGGCACCATCTTCATAAGTATCAAGTCCGGCCATCTCCCGGTACATCCAGTCGCCGATGGCGCCATAAGCATAATGGTTAAATGAATTCATTGAAGCGGGAGCGAATGTACTGTCGGGTTTTATCCCATTCCATCTTTCCCAAATGGTTGTAGCACCTCTTTTAACGGGATACAGCCAGGAAGGAAATGTTTCCTGCAGCAATAAAGTATAAGCCATATCGGCATAGCCAAAACGTGTCAGTACATGACATAGGTAAGGCGTACCCAGGAAGCCGGTAGTCAGGTGATTGCCATAAGCTTTTATGTTGTCGACAAGCCTTACTGCCGCCTGTTGCCGCAATGATTCCGGCAGCATATCAAAATTCAGCGCGAGCACATAAGCGGTTTGAGTGCCTGATACCGGTCTGCCATTCGGGGTGATATATTCTTTTAAAAAAGCGTCTTTGATTCTTTTCAGTAATTCAGTATAATGAATGACATCATTTGTTTTACCGAGCACCTTTGCCGCATCGATCAGGATCTGTGTTGAATGAGCATAGAAACATTGGGCGATAAAATATTTATCAGTGACAGCGGCCCTTCCATCATTATCATCATCTGGCCGGTAAAAAAGCCAGTCGCCAAAATGAGAACCGGTATTCCAAAGATCATTCGTGCTTTTTGAATGCATGAATTCTACCCATGCCTTCATACTGCTGTATTGATCCTCCAGTATTTTTTTGTCACCATAAGCGAGCCACATATTCCAGGGAATAATTGTTGCCACATCGGCCCAGCCGGTGGCGCCACCAGCCTCAGGTCCCAGTACATTGGGTATTACATGGGGAACCCTGCCATCAGGCTGCTGATCGGCGGCAATATCTTTCAGCCATTTGGCAAAGAAATTATTGACATTCCGGTTAAAGGAGGCCGTTCTTGAAAAGACCTGCGCGTCACCTGTCCATCCAAGACGTTCATCCCTTTGCGGGCAATCGGTAGGCACGTCTAAGAAATTCCCCCTTTGACCCCATTGAATATTATGCTGGAGCTGGTTGATAAGCGGGTTGGAAGTCGTGAATTCGCCTGAAGGCCGCATATCCGAATACAAGGCTACGGCTGTAAAATTCTCCGGTTTTAATTCGCCGGGATAGCCTTCTACTCTGATATAACGGAAACCAAAAAAAGTAAAATGGGGTTCGAATATTTCTTCGCCTTTCCCATTTAAAATATACGTGGCGGTCGCTTTGGCCCTGCGGATATTATCAGTATAAAAATTCCCGGACTTATCCAGTACTTCGGCATGATGGATAGTGATTATATCCCCGGCATTTCCTTTTGCTTTCACGATCACCCATCCCACTAAGTTTTGCCCGAAATCAATCACCTGTTCTCCCCTGGGTGTTGTAAAAACAGAAATGGGATGAAATATTTCATGTTTCCTCACCGGCTCGTTGTATGCAGCGACGAGTATGTCTTTAGAATAATCATTTGCTTTAACGCCGCTCCAGCCGGTCTCACTATAAGAAGGTAGCGTCCAACCTGTCTTTTCTCCACGGTCATCAATAGTCTCACCATGATAGATCTCGGCAAATCGTATGGAGCCGGTTGAGGATTTCCATGATTCATCCGAAACGATTGTTTCGTTACTTCCATCAGTATATACGATCGCTACCTGTAATAATAGCGAAGCATCATTGCCATAAATATTCTTTTTATCACCCCAGGCCAGGTAACCCCGGTACCAGCCATTACCTACGGAAACACCTATCGCATTTTTGCCTGCTGACAAAAGACCGGTAATATCATAAACCTGGTATTGTAACCTCTTGTTATAGCTTGTCCAACCGGGCGTTAAATAAGCATCTCCTGCTCTTTTTCCATTGATCTGCGCTTCATACATTCCATGGGCTGTAATGTAAGCGGTGGCAGTAGCAATTTTTTTTGTAATAATAAATTCTTTCCTGAAGATCACTGCCGGTCTGCTGACAGAATCTTCGGCAAAGCCCGGGCTGATCCATTTCGCTTTCCAATCGCTCACATTTAATAAGGCTAGTTGAAAAAAAGCCGGTTCACTCCAGGCAGAGATAGCTCCGGTATTATCCCATACTCTTACCTGCCAGTTATATTTCTTTCCTGATTGCAAAGGATTACCGCTATAAGCTACTTGTACGGACTGATCCGAATTCACTTTGCCGCTTTTCCATACACCCGTCTTGCCTGAAGTGATTTTGATTTCATAGGCAGTTTGGTATGTATTTCTTTTATCCGTTGATAGCTGCCAGCTAAAACGGGGTGCAGTCATGTCGATGCCAATGGGATTGACGAGGTTTTCGGTGAGGAGGTGCTGTACGGTAAGTTGTGACTGCACACCTGTAATAAGGAGGTGCATGAAAAGCAATAAGGAAAATATTTTTTTCATCTGAGTAGTTGGTTTTGGAGAATAGTAAGGTAATGAAAAATGACAGAAAAAAAATAATCCATCTGCCGGAGCAACATTTAGTTTTATGACCGGATAGTAAACAACCGTATTGGGGAATAGTGGAAACAGAAGATCAGTATTGCTCAGGAAGGTATCACATCAAGTTCCCTGATCTGCCTTTTGTATTTCACCGGCAATACCAGTGATTTCAGGAACCAATCCATTTTGATCGTACGGCTTAGTTTATAGATAGAAAGGACAGGAGTGAGCCAGGAGAACTTTCCCAGCTTCAATAATTGTTTGGCATGTGGCGGCACTACTAGTTTCTGTGATTCTTTTAATAATGTGTAACGGATAAAGCCGAGATGTTTCCTGTATTGTTTATAGAGATCAATGCTGTAATCACTTTTCAGGAGATCTTGTTCCAGGTGCTCATTCCGCATGATTGTCCATTCCCGGTAAGTAGCCGGCAATCCTTTTAAACCCATCCTCAATCCCAGGCGGTTAAAGACATCGAAAAGGTCCTCTTTTTCCGCATCGGTGAGTTTACGTTCCAGCAGTTCAAAAGAAGCCTGTGAATAATGTATGAGCATAAAAAGCACATCGCGGTAAGCCCAGTCTGGTATTTTTGCACCGCGGCTGTTTTCGACTGCTGTATGTATGGCAGCAATCTTATCAATGGCTTTTAGGGCTTCGCCGGTTTCGGAAAAAACAATTTGCCGCGCATATAGGACAGTAGAAAATAATCTTCCCAGGGGATCAGCAGGAAGACGGCCGGTGAAGTATAACCAATCTACAGCTTTGTTCAAAGCAAATTCAGCGGAGGCCCCGGCAAAGACAAAAAGAACGGTATCGCCCTTACCCCATATTTTTCTCACAACGGATCGCTGGTCCACAAAAAATTCCATGTGCTAAATATAAAAAATATACCCAAATGTTCTCAGGCGGATAGGCTAACAAAAAATAAATCGGGCGATAGTATTATTTTATTGCATAACCAAAGATATGAGGCGCGAAAACGGCCATCGTGCCATTTAGTGTTTCATGCCTGAGATGTACAGAAGAGAAACCGGCTTGTTCAATATCCACCCATGTTTCGCGGGTGCAATTACAACCGTCGGCCATAAAACGATTCAGGGGGTTAAAGAGTTGCTGTACCTTTCGCCGGCCGGTCTTCTTTGGCGCCGCCACATGTTCAATAAAGATCAACCGGCCTCCTTTTTTCAACACCCGTTTTATTTCCTGCAAAGCCGCTTTCATATTTTTCACCGAACAGAGCACCAGGGTGCTGATAACCATATCGGCGCTTTCATCGGGCAGGTCAATTTTTTCCGCCACAGAATTGATGAGCCGGGCATTAATATTTTTTGAAGCAGCTTTTTTCAGCATATTCTCATGAAAAGCTTCATTGGGCTCCAGGCCGATCCAATCAATGTCTTCCGGAAAATAATTGAAATTAACGCCCGTACCCGGGCCAATTTCCACCACCGTTCCATGAATATCCCTGAACAGGCTGGCTTTTATCTGGCGATAAATTTTTTCATTCTCGCTCTCGCCTTTGTTAAGCATCCAGGCAAAAAACCTTTGTCGTATGGATGGCCGGGACATAGTATACCTGTTGTATTCAATAAAAGATTCGCGGCACAAAGCTACTGCAGCGGAGGCATCCAATTTGTCGGCAAAACAACACAAAGAAAAAAAGGCCTGGCAGGGGAGAAGAAATTCCGCCTGGCTTTTACATTTTATATTTCACCTTCTCCACCTTACATTTACTTTTAAGGTATACAACTATGAAGAAAGTCAACTGGGGCATTATTGGATGCGGGGATGTTACCGAGATTAAGAGCGGCCCTGCCTTTAATAAAGTAAAGAACTCAGCTCTTATCGCGGTCATGCGCAGGGATGCGGGCAAAGCGGCAGACTACGCCCGTCGTCATAATGTTCCTAAATGGTATGCCGACGCCGGCAAATTGATCAATGATCCCGATATCAATGCTATTTATATCGCCACCCCGCCTTCTTCGCATGAGGAATATACAATAGCGGCGCTCGGGGCAGGCAAGCCTGTATATGTTGAAAAACCCATGTCAGTGAATGCCCTCTCCGCGGGTAAAATGGCGGATGCTGCCAGGAAAAAAAACAAAAAGCTCGTGGTTGCTCATTATCGCCGGGCACAACCTCTTTTTAAAAAAATAAAACAATTGATCAGCGAAAAAGCAATCGGCGATATTCGTTTTGTGCGATCAGATATATATAAAAGATCTCTTACATCAGCAGAATTGGCTGCACCGGGCAAAGCCTGGAGAATAGATAAAGCGGTGGCTGGCGGAGGGCTTTTTAATGATCTTTCACCTCACCAGCTTGACCTGATGTATTATTTTTTTGGAGAGGTAGAAAAAGTTTCCGG
>JAUZOA010000209.1 GCA_030706685.1 Bacteroidota bacterium | reverse complement strand
TTTATACCCGGTCTCTGACACGCCTGTCCCGCCATCAGCAACCCTGGTGGCCGATTGCATCTGCCATCCATCTTGTAATACCATTTTGAAATGTTCACTGCTTTGCGCGAATGACTGCACCATCCAAAGCAACCATATTGCTATTAAGCTGATTTTTTTCATGAGTCTTACTTAATTATTATTTGATAGAATAATTAACCTGAGCATGATTAGTGCTACAAAGGAGTAGTTGCGTCTCACAAATGTATTTTAGAATTAAACAGGAATGTTTATTAAAAAGATTGAAGCATGAAATTTATGAGCCTGATAGTAACGTGCTTGTTGTGTTTGGTTCTGCCTGGTAAAGCACATAGCTTCCCTTCTCATCATGCTGTACATCGACCGTCTTTGTGTTTGGCCCCTGACTCACGGCCACTCTGCCCCATGTATCAGGAACATAGGTTCTGAGCGTAAGCGGCAGATTGTACTTCGTTTTGTCCAGGGAATGGGTGAGTGATACGCTGATCTTCCCGTCTTTTTCGCTGGTGTTTACTGTAGCATGCTCACGCTCCCGCATGTATTTGGTGGCATCCCCGAAAGTTACAATCCAAAGTTTGTCTTCCCGGTCTTTGATATAATTGAAATATTCTTCGAGTTTTGGGATCGGTGTCGGTTCCCAGCCGAGGCTGTCAATGCCATGAAAAACAAGCACCAGCCACATATCTTTATTAGCATAAGTAGTATCCACCCAGGATTTCATCAATGCCAATGGTGTTTTATGTAGCGGGCCACGCTGCCATTGTATATAATCCTTATCGGTCGGGTGGGGAAGTTCTTTGCTTGCACGATCAAGCTCTTTCAGAAATGGCTCAGGCATGCGGTTGCGAAGAGCGGGATAAATTTTGTAAGCGACCTGCATCACGCGTTCGTCTTCATAACCATATGGGACTTCGACAGAGAAAGTGAACTTGTCCCCCAACTGATTTTTGATTTCTTCCCTGCTTTTCTCAAGTTCATAACGAATATTGGCTTCATCCAGACCGGGCATGGTGGCGTGAGTGATGGAATGGCTTGCAATTTCATATCCTTCACCCGCATCTTTTCTAAAATCGTCCCAGCTCGATCCTACAGCTTCCTTATATTCCGGGCATGGTTCGTAGCCTGGTTTAAAATCTCCATGGCCTACTTTGGCGTACAGGCTATCCATCAAATGAAAAGCCTGTTGCTTTTTGCCCGAGGAATACAAACCTCCCGCACGGGTATGATATGAAATGGTCCCCATATAGCCCAAATAACCCGCTGCCGAACATCGCTCCAAAAAATTATGTTCATCGGTTGGGACCGAAGCGGATTCTTTAATGATCACTTCTACGGGGCGGCCCACAAATTTACCATGGTATTTGGAGCCGGTGATCGGGCCGGTGATGACAAAAAAAGTTGCGGGTATTTTCAACCGCTCCATGAGTGGCAACGCGCGGGTAAACTGGTTTCGGGAAGCGTCGTCATAAGTAATGGATACTGCGCCGTTTTTACCGTACTGCCATTCGGTGATCGTGGTGCTGCTAGCTTGCGCCATGCAGAGGCCGTAAGATAAACTCAGGGCCGTAACAGATACCAGAAGCCTGGGATAGATTGAGAAATTCAGGTTCATATGGACCATGAATTTATTGAAAATTAAGATGAAGGGGCGATTATATTTCTCTATTCAGTCCTGATCGCCCTTCTTTACATCTATCGGTTCAGTGTGCTGATCCGGATGGAATGGATTATAGTAGTAGATGTTTTTATTATCATATAATAATAAATGAGCTTTTAGTCTTGTATTAAAATTGCTGTCGTTTTTAGCCGAACCGGCAGTCCAGCCGGCCTCCGCAAGCGAAGCCATTCTTGGAAATATTAAATATTGCAGTCTTTTCTCCGAGATAACGGTCTCCGTCCACAAATTTCCCTGCAGGCCAAGTATGTTCGTTTTGCCGGTCAAATCGGCTGCTGTTAAATTTTCCGGGAAATGATATATATCCAGATATGAATTGTATTTTATTTTGTCCCATTTCCGGCCGGACTTATGTGTACTATCCTGTACAAAATCAAGATAAAGGGGTAATCGTGGACATAAAACCACTTTGTAGCCTTTAGAAATAGCTTCGTTTAAACTTTCAGGATGATTCTGTCGCCACCAGCTGACATAAGTTCTGCTCACCGGTAACCCTGCAGAAACTGCTTCATCCCAGCACATAATGTAGTTACTGAATTTTAAAACACTGTCTCCTATTCTTCTCAGGAAATAATGTTCTACCTGGTTCAAATCAGTAAATTGATTTGCCGCCATTAATTTGGTAACCCCGGGATTCTTTTCCCATGCAGCAATACCGAATGCAACCTCGTCGCCGCCTAAATGTATTATTCCGGAGGGAAAAAGAGTTCTGATTTCCTTAAGAATACCGGTTAAGTAAGCGTAGGTTTCTTCGTTAGCCGGATCAAGAGTAAAAGCAGGATACCCCGGTGCATCGCCACCTGAAAATGCCGGGTAAGCACGGTTTGCTGCAGTTGCATGCCCGGGCATGTCTATTTCCGGTATGATGGT
>JAUZOA010000208.1 GCA_030706685.1 Bacteroidota bacterium | reverse complement strand
GCTTTATTCATCTTATTTGCTCTGACTTCCTCTTTATACTTTTCCCAGCTTTTTTCATATGCGGTAAGATTTTCATATTGACTTACCATTACGACTTTGTTATACTGACCGGTCATATCCGTCATAATATTCACCAGTTCAGATTCACCGGCCATCGCCTCTTTAAACATTTTGGCAAGCTTTGAAGCGTTGCCGGGTTTACAAATAAAAATATCGTGTACAATAATCATAACTGTAATTTTTATTAGTTAGTTCATTACACCATAAATCAAAATTAATATTATTCCCTTTCAGTAAAATCCTGAGCTACACACTTAAGAAAGCCTGGTTACCCGGCAAATCCATAGCAACAACGGAAATCTTTGCTCCTGCAGGTTCCGGGTTTTCCCGACTTGCGATATACACCCAATCCTCATCTCCGTTTTCCCGCGCTAAGGCATTGCCCTGTTCCACGAGATCCCCGGCCTGGTTATAAATCGACACAACAACACTGGCTACTTTAAAATCATCCGTGGCCCGGATGATAATCGGATCACCGACGCGACCGGCATAACTTTCTGCATGAATACTTTCCACCACCGGTGGCCGAAGCGCATCGGTCATGGCAATATTAAAGGCTCTTTGTCCGCCTGTTACAAAAGCCTGATACATGGCTTTCAGTTTCGGATCCTTTACAGCTCCCCGTGCATAAGCGGTAGCTACTCCGAATTTCGTCTGGACCGCCTTCTTTTTTTCAGTCGCCGGGACACCGGGTGCCTTTTGATATTTTGAAACGCAGGTTTTGCCACCGATCTGCCTGAAAGTGAGCTGACCCCCGATCGTGCCGGAGAGTCCCTTCAACAATATGTTGTCTTTTACTTTTGCCATTTTTGATCATTTATAATATGATATGCTTATTTCCCGGATGGTATTAATATTCTACTACCGGTCATCTACCGCTCAACTAACGTACAATACTATAGCATATTGTAAATGGGACCCATTTAAATTTCCGGCCAATCCGGAATGCTTAAAATCGGGTATGACTGCGTGTGAACATAATGGCACTCTATCGTTTCCATTAGTACCAATATCTACCCATCAGGCAATGGAGCTATATTTCGTTTTTATTTATTCTACAGTGCCCTTTAGAGAAGGATTTTCAGCATAATATTTGGCAGCAGCAGTGGAAATGCAGGAATGGCAAGCGAAATCACCAGGATCAAAATCACGAACCGGAAAATAGACCATGCTGAAAGGGATGATAAGAAATTCCCATTTAATTACATTGGTATTGATAGTCTAAAAAGCTTGATGTCGTTCCCGTAGTGGCCTGAAGGGAATTAATTTTCCCGTCGGATCCAAATTCATAAGTAATGACGGCACTGGAAATCGATTTAACCAGATTTTTGGTACGGTAAATTTCGTAGCCTTGTAACTGCTGAACGAGGTCGAGATAGTCTCCGCTTTGCCTTGGTTTATCCGTATAATACCCATAGTTAGTTGTAGTAGTATCTGTAGTAGACGATACCATATTGTGATTCGACCAGCCATAAGTTGAAATCACCGGGCGGCCGCCTGTGGATATTGTAAAGGTCGATTTTGCCAGTTCATCTTCGTTGTACTCATAAAAAGTATTATTCCAGTTGGCACCGGACGCGTCAGTCTCCACTCTTACATTGATCGCCAGTCCTGCCGGATTCAGGTTAACGATTGTTTTTGAATTTAACGTATCCGCATTTAGTGCAGTAACTATTGTGGTGTTATCTGTGTACTCATAAGTTAAAACGCTGGTCCCGGATACGACTCTGCTCAGCCTGCCCTCGCTGTTATAGCTAAGTTGCAACGCGGTACCTGTTGGGACCGGGGTAATTGTTGAAATTTTACAGGATGTTTTTTTGTCGTTACTCTTCTTACATCCGGTAAATATTCCGGTCATAATGAGCATCAGGATTGCCAAAAGGAATAGGCTGAATGTTTTCATGCAAAGGGTACTTATTTTCAAATATAGCAGGAACCCGGTCTGCGGTAGCCGGCGATGACCCGCAGGTAGCATGTACAGTACCTGCGGTATGTATTGGCCTTTTAATGGTGTTCGACGGAATCAGTTACGGAACGGGATCAGGTTATTTGGGTGTAAATAATAATCGTTTATCTTCAACCGGCAAAGCAACTGCAAACATGAAATTTGACCTGTGAAAAATAAAATATAATCTATCGCATTGCCTGCCTATTTTTTAAGTCGCTAATTTCAACGCATGAAAGAGTTCGTGGTTGTTATCCCGTTATCCCTATTGATTTGCTTTCATGCTTTCTCCCAATCGCTTAACGTAAAAAAATTAGACAGCCTTTTTAATATCCTTGACAGTCATGGTCTGGCTACAGGGAGCCTCGCTGTTTCCATAAACGGGGAACCTGTTTATGAAAGGGCGATTGGATTCGCAATGCTGGAAGGCGACAAAAAGATCAGCACGGACATCAATACCAGGTACAGGATCGGCTCTGTTTCAAAGATGTTTACGGCAGTGATGATTTTTCAACTGATTGATGAGAAGAAGCTTGACCTCAATGAAAAGCTCGCTACCTTTTTCCCCGGGCTTCCGAAT
>JAUZOA010000207.1 GCA_030706685.1 Bacteroidota bacterium | reverse complement strand
GGCGACAGGGCTTTTGTTGTAAAATAAAAAAGAATAGCTGTCAATACCTGACCTTTCCTGTCCCGGTTTGCCGGGATGCGGATTAAAAATATATGATTACTCTTTCCGTAATTGAAACTTGCGCTTCATTTACAAATTCATCTTTCTTTATCCAATTAAAGTTCTTGTCATATTCGTATTTATAGGTGTAGTCGCGGAAATCGCTCCCGGTCGAATGTTTGATTTTTTCAATGGCATTCCCATACTCGTCATAACTGTAGTTGTTTTTTATGAAGGTACCACGGGAAAAAACTTCCTGGGTCAAATTCCACAGGCTGTCATACTGGAAATTGTTTCCCCCGTCCCGGTCCCCGTTTTTGTTGTAGAAAAGCTCATCAATCATATTCCTGTCTTTCGTATACTTGTAAACAGAGCGTTCATCGAGGCTGCCATCCGGGTTGTACGAGTTCTTTTCAATCATCTTTCCGTTTTCGTCATACTTAAAAGTGATTTTCTTCTCAAGGTTTTCCCACCCGTCCAGCAAATCCATTTCAATCATATGCCCCGTATTATCATACCTGCAGGTGTCTTTTCTGTCAATGCTTCCGTCTGTGTTGAGCCATTTCTTCACAATCATATTTCCTCTCTCATTAAAGTCAATAACAGTAACAGATCCTGTGCTTTCATCTTTTTGAACGGCGCCTGCTTTTTCAACTGCCTTATAAGAACTCTCCCTGATTGTCCTCACCCTGCCTTTAAGGTTCATTTCTTTCAAATTATATTGTTGTATTTGTCCTGCAACAGTAACATTACACAGCAGGCATATAACCGCGATAGGAATGAGTTTTTTCATACCAGGTTCTTTTTTCTTACTAAATTATTTTCTTTTCAATGCCGGTAATATCACCCGTAAGGTATTTATTTTTACCGTATCCTTTTATACAGTCCGGCCGGGAAAAGACCCGGGGCTTTACCGGTTCTTTTTCCGAAAATAGAAATACAAAGGAATCCCCATCCCGGTTATTACCATTCCCAGGACAGAGTTAATCACTGGCTGCCGGTGATTAAGGTAGTTGGCTATATCATTATATACAGTAGTAATAAGATAAAATGCTGAAAAAATGATAAAAAGAGCAGTGACAAAGGGGTGCTTCCATATTTTATAGGGTCGTGGCTGGTCAGGCATTTTTTTTCTCAAAAGAAAAATACCGACAGCGCCTGTTCCATAAGCGATCCAGGTAATAAAGACCATCATATCTGCAAGCATATCAAATGAACCGGTGATGATGAAGAGGGATACCCAGATCGCATGCAGCCATAACGCATTGCCGGGAGTAGCAAATCTTTTATGCTCTTTCCCTGTCCAGGGAAGAAAGACTTTGTCTTTACCCATGGCATACGTAACCCTGGCAGTAGCCATCACATTTCCATTGACAGCGCCAAGAGTACAAATGACGATCATGGCGGCAATGATCGCCCCGCTGGTATTTCCCCATGCAGCCGTTATCGCATCAGATGCTACTAATGGCGCAACGGCAATCTTCTCTACAGGCAATACATATAAATAAGCCTGGTTGACCAACAGGTACACGATGATACAGACCAGCACTCCCGCGAATAAACTTTTAGGAATGTTTTTCTGCGGCTTTTCTATTTCACCGGCTATGAAAGTAATATTGATCCATCCATCATAGGCGAAGAAGGCTCCCGTCATGGCAGCAATGATGCCGCTCATAAGCGCCGCGCCTTCTTTTGGATGTTCTGCATGGATAAAATTCTCAAAGGATCCATGGGAAGAAAGAAAAATACCGGTCACCAGCGCCGTGATCACGGCCATCTTCAGAAAAGTGGATACCACCTGGAAAACACTTCCTGCCTTTACGCTGATATAGTTCAGCAAGGTCAACCCGATAACCAATACAATCGCCAATAATTTTACACCGATATTTTCCAACGGGAAAAGATCACCTATAAAAGGAATATGCCAGGCTACCGAATGTTCCATCATGGCATCAAACCTTGGCAAATGAAGAAAGTAATCCGCATAACCTGCACATACAAACGCGATGGCCGCTACTGCAGTAGTATTGATGACGGCAAATGCCGACCATCCGTATAAAAAAGCAATGAAGTCGCCGAACATATGGCGGAAATAAACATAGATACCGCCTGTTTCAGGTATCATAGCTCCGAGTTCAGCGTATATCAGCGCCCCGAATAAAGAAAACAATCCCGCAATAATCCATACTACTGTAAGCCATATTGGCGAGCCCAATTGTTCCGCCATGGAAGACGGTTTCATAAATACACCCGACCCGATAATGCTGCCGATAATAACGGAAGTAGCGGACCAGAATCCGATCTTTTTGGCGAGGGAAAATGTGGTGGCAGGCATTTAGTTGAGGAAGGTAAGAAAGAATTGTAAACCATCGCTAAAAGCTATTAGCCATTAGCGGTTAACTATTAACGGCTAGCTATTAGCAGTTAGTTATTAGCGCTAAACAAAAAACCCTCCTGCTTTTGGCAAAAGGGTCAAACTCTTTACTGTTTTCGTGGTGTCAACCTGAATCCACCTGCGGTGGATACCCCCGGCCCGGATATGGTATTTTTCCCGGAAGGATTAACAGGTAAGGTAGAATG
>JAUZOA010000206.1 GCA_030706685.1 Bacteroidota bacterium | reverse complement strand
TTACCCATCGCCGATATTGCTTTTTCTTCAGGTTTCAATAGTATAGAATACTTTACAGCGGCTTTCCGCCAGCATTATCAATGCCCGCCAACAAAATTCAGGGCGGGGAAGGAAGTGACCACTTGAAAATAGTTTTAGTGTTTGTTCTGTGGATCAGAACAAGGATGGTTCCGCTAATGCGGAAGATAAAACAGGTTTTCAAGGGTTTTTCTTCCAATACCTGGTCTTCAATGACCGCTTAGACTATCGGGCAAATCATATAAAAAGATTTACCCGGTAAAACAGAATCAAACCTGTGCTTATCTGTCTCATCCCTGTTCTTTTTTCCATTGCTGGCCGGGGAAAATTGTGATTTTTTAATTTATATTGACTTACACGATACGTTCCTCCGGAACGTAGAACACTCAAATGAACTTAGCTACCCACGATATGCCCCGATGGGGCATGAAAGTCTCCTGTATTTGTTTACTGTTCTGCATCATAGCCCCGTGGTTTTCCCGTGTTCCAATCGGAACACATCGTGGGTAGATAGGTGAGAGGGTCGGCGAAGCGTTCGGAACGCCTCGTGCAGTGTACCGGGATAAGAAGATTTCTACAAGCAGGCTCCCATTTATATCAGCATGCTCAAGACCTGATTGTACTGGTTTTTAATAATACGCATTCATTTTTACCGGACAACAATGTTCTTTTTCCCCGGATTCAAAATGAGCAAGATTCCTTAAGTCCTCACCGGATCGTTCAGATAGGTTTGCAGTAAATCTTTTTAAATATATGAAGGAGCAATTATTATCAACGCTGGAAAACTCCAGGAACTACACTCTCGCTGTGGCAGACGCTATGCCGGCAAACCTGTACAATACCCACCCTTCAGAGGGGGTATGGACCTTCCGGGAATTATTACATCATATTGCCTATGGCATACAATGGTGGGAGGATAATTATATCAGGGGAAATAAGACAGAATGGAACCCTCCTGAACCCGGGAATGACAAAAGACAGGTTCTTGAATATCTCCATGCTGCCTATGATTCATTGAAAACAACTTTAGACAAGGGGAAACTGGCCGGCGATGCCATAAAAGGGTTTCATGCCACGATTGATCATATCACGCATCACAGGGGCCAGGCCGTTTTGCACTTACGTTGCCAGGGAATAACGCCGCCGGAGTATGGCTATTGAAAAATGGGTTATGTAATAAACGAGGCATAGCGGTAAGAAATGAAACACGGATAAACAACCCTGCCTGGCGGCTGGCCGTTTATCCGTGTTCCGTTTTATAAGCGATGGATGGTCTAGTCCTTATCGTATTGAGCTTTCGTAGTGCGTTCTCCCTGGGGAGAAGAGGATACATTTTGCAGGGACAATGATTTACCATCGTTGGTGAGCATCCAGGTTTCGGTACCCGTTATATCAAATGTCTGCCCGTTCCTCTCAAAAGCGATACTGTAGCTGATGCTAAGTGTTTTTCCATCATCGGTCCATTTCGCTGTCGATTTCTTTTTGGCATTTCCGAAAACGGTAGACTCTGATGTTTTGCCGTCAAAGGTAATCGTCTCGGTATTTGTTATATCGTCTCCGTTAAAAGACGGGCCGGTTTTTGAAATAGTAATGGCATCGTCTTTCTGTTCTACTTTTATTTTGCGGGTAGCGAAGCGGGCAAAATCTCCCAATTCACTTTTTCCTTCATTCAATGACCAGCTACCGGAAAAATTTGCCTTGTCGGCTACTTTTGTAAAAGAAAGAAAAGCAAAAGCCGCCAAAAAAGTAATGGATGTTTTTAAAATAGACCTGTACATAGTTTTTGATTTTAATACTAAATGTAAGACTAAGAATTTAAAATTCCCTTTCCCTGAATGGCTGTTATAAAAAAATAATTTACCGGAGCCCCTGGAAATAATCGCGCCGGGGAAGGAAGGGCACTACATCTTTATAGGTTGCATTCGCGTTTCCTATCCTGACTTCGTCAAAATAAAATATACGCTTTGTGACAGTGGAGGCCTGGGTCAACCAGCCGAATTTGTTGATCCCAAGCTTAAAATAAGAAGTGCCGGCCGCTGTCTTTACATTCAGCCTGTTGATCACCTGGCTCCCATTCATCCATACCTGCAGCAGCCCGGTAGTATCCGTGGCCCAGCGGATATGAATTACAAAGTCTACCCATTGATTTGAAATAACAGGGCCAAGGTCTGTATATTGCAGGGTAGCGTTCGTACCTGAATTATCATTACTGGTTACATACGTGAATCTTCCGCCGGTAGTCAGCAATGTCATGGATGCCGTACCTACGTTATTATCCGGGTGCCATTGAAAAACACTTTCCGGGGCATCATCATCTACCCAGTCCAGCAAGTACATCGAAAATCCATACCACCTGTCCTGGTTCAACGGATCACTATCGGTAACGAGCTCCGCCCGGATGGAATTGCTTATCACTTCATCCGTACTTCTTACTTCAATACGTAAGGCGCTGGAACCGGCTTTTACTTTCTCGGAACTTTGCTGTATCGAATAATCGCAGCAGTGCTGATTGTTGTACCAACCGGAGAGGAAGCCGGGGCCTTCAAAAGTGCTCTCCAATATCATATTTTGCCGCGGGGAGGCTTGCCCGCAGATCCGGTTTGTGATACTAAAAAAACAAAGCAGTAAAATGAG
>JAUZOA010000205.1 GCA_030706685.1 Bacteroidota bacterium | reverse complement strand
GTTCAGGTAACCGACCCCCACGCCGCCGTAGAATGAGTTGATCATCATTCCAAGCATAGCGCTCATACCTGCAAGTGGCGTAAAACTATCATGCATGGCATTGACAGAACCATTAGAAGTGACAGTAGTGGTAACACCCCAATAAGCTGAAGCTGCAGGGCCAAACCGGACTTCTTTTCCTTCCATACTTCCCAATGGCTGTGAAATACCCATTTTTGAGATCATGGGGTTGCCATGCATTTCATTATACACGGCATTAAAAAGCAGTAGCAGGAACCCAACTGTCATTACTGCCATAACCATCCAGGCAAATTTTCTTCTCTTAATGATATAGCCCAATGCAAACACCATGGCAATGGGAATAAGGATGATACTAATATCTTCCACTATATTGGTGAGATAATTTGGATTCTCCAGGGGATGTGCGGAGTTGGGACCATAATAACCACCGCCGTTGGTTCCTAATTGTTTAATGGCAACCATGGCGGCAGCAGGTCCTCGACTTACATTCACCGTATCACCTGCATGGATATATATTGCGCTTTGCCTTCAAAATTCATCGGTGTGCCATTAAAAGCAAGGATCAAAGCGACTACAATGGCTAAAGGCAGCAGCACTCTTGTACACGACCTGATAAAATAGCTATAGAAATTACCCAGAGTATCTGCTGTTCTTTCTTTCATTGCCCTGAATACAGCTGCGCATGCGGCCATACCGGTACCGGCGCTGATGAATTGAAACAACATCAGTGTCAATTGACCGAGATAAGAAACACCGGTCTCTCCGGAATAGTGCTGCAGGTTTGTGTTGGAAACAAAACTGACTGTTGTATTGAAAGCCAGGTCCGCTGTCATGGAGGGATTGCCATCCGGGTTAAGCGGAAGCCAGCTCATATTCATCAGTATGAGCATGGATAAAATGAACCAGACAAGATTAATGGTCAATAAAGCCACCATATGCTGTTTCCAGTTCATTTCTTTATTGGAGTCAATCCCGCCCAGTTTATAAAACATTTTGTCAAGCGGGTTGAGTATACGATCCAGCCATGTTCCTTCTCCTTCATATACTTTGCCGATATACCTTCCTAACGGAATGGCCAATGCGATCGTAAGGAGGTACATGAATACGATGCCTGAAATTTCTGTGTTCATAATTGTGAATTGTAGTGGTGAATGGTGAATGGGTGGTCATGCATGAAGATTTTAATTCATTACTGACCATTGGCTATTCACTTTAAAATTTCTCCGGTTTTACCAGTACATAACATAGATAGATGAAAACCAAAACTGAGATGATGAATAATAATATCATAGTTTAAATTTTTTCAAACCAGTCAATGAATTTGTAGAACAATGCAAAACCGGCTATTCCGGCCAGGTAAAGGATCAGCGTAAGCATAGTTTTAATTTTTAAAATATTATTTATTTAAAGAGTAATCTTAGCTTGATGAATACCTGGTAGGTTATAGCAGCTGCTATCAACCATGCCAGCACTATCGCCACAACATCTCCGGCTCTTTTTTTATCAGCCATAGCAAATATTCATTTATCAGGATGCTGCAAACAATGACACCCATTTGCAACCCTCGTGACAATTGTCAATTACAGGTGCATGAACCAGGCAGTAAGCAAAGAGGCTATGTAAAGAGCCAGTATACTTACTGCCATGGCTAATCGGATTTTTTGTTTGTTCATGTCCGGGACTAAGCCAAAAGAGATGCCGGGAGCTGCAGGAAGAAGCCGGAAGCGGTAAGATGTATATGGGTAAAGGGTTTGGCAGGAATTTGAAATTGAGAACAGGGGTACAGAAAATAGAAAACCCTTTCATTTTGGCATTTTGTTTTTCAAAATGAAAGGCTCGGGCAAACCTTATAGGTTTACCGGAGCCCGGCTAATCATCGTTCGCCTCTTGTTTGCCTTTTATTCGTGATCGAAGTAGCACGAGGGAGCATCCCTGGTCTTCCGGGGATATTTGAACCTTTTCCGTCGCTACCGGCAGCAGCTTCCATTGCCGGTTGCACCGGCTTAGCCTACTCGGTTATCAGTGCAGTCTTTTGAAAGGGAATTTTCGCTTACAGGCATAAGGTCTTTTTAACTCTTATTATATACTAAAGGAAGCAAGATAAATCTGTTATCATAGGATAAACATCAGGTAATCTTAAGGTTATTATAAGTTAAATAACCTACAATAACCTTAAAAATACCTTAAGATAACCCCAGGATGACCCTAAGATGACAGATATTTTAGTCCTGCCACATACCCGGATGCAAGTCGTGAAATGAAACAGTATTGTTCCGCCAATTCTAAACTCCTGATTTAAAGCGCTAAACGAGCAGAAAGGAGCGCCTTAGCTCCAGCGAAGCAGGATGGGCATAAGGATTAAGCATTGCCCCGGCTAAGGACCTGTAAGAATATTCAACGGTTTATTTTGCAATATGATATTCTTCCATTTTCCGGTAAAGGGTTGTCAGCCCAATTCCCAGGTGCTCAGCCGCTTTCGTTTTGTTGCCTTTTGTATGCTGCAATACTTTCTCGATATGTTTTTTCTCTACCGAAACCAGGCTAAGACTGCCTGTTGAAGTATCACTTTGACGTTGAATTTCATACGGCAGGTGCTCTGGAAGAATGGTATTGCTATCGGTAAGAATAGCCGCTCTTTCCATCACGTTTCTCAGTTCCCGGATATTACCGTGCCAGGGTTGTTTTTTCAAT
>JAUZOA010000204.1 GCA_030706685.1 Bacteroidota bacterium | reverse complement strand
CTTTGCGCGCTTTGCGGGAAATAATAAAAAGATTTCACGCAAAATGGCTTCTCTGTGGCTCTCATTAACTCTGAGGCCCTCTGTGGCCACAGAACCAAAATTCAAAACGCCTTTGTCCACGTGTACACAATAAATAACAGGAAATAACTGACAAAGAAAATTTCAGGAAATGGCAATACCGCCAATGTAAATACAGTCGCCATCAATGCCAGCGCGATCATGGAGATCGCGATCCATTGCGAAAAAGAATTCTTTTTGAGCCGAACAGGATAATCCATGTGACCGGCAGGGATACAAAGCGATAATACAATAAAGCCGCAGATGACCAGGTGATCCGCCTGGTCTTTCCCGGTAAAGAAATAAGTCAAACACATGATGAGGATACCGCTGAATACACAGATGATAAAGGCAATGGCGTTCCACTTCTCCGAATGATCCAGCGCGTGTTTTCCATCTTTGTGAAATAAAAGAAAAACATTGGCCAGGGGCCCGATGATCCAGGAAGTGGCAATAAAAACGAAATAACATCCTGCCGCTATCATGGCGATCGTTTCAAATTGCGGGTTCTCTTTACCGATCGCCGCTACGATACGAATGCCCAGGTAGATCGATATCACAAAGACCCAGCGAAACGTTTTTCCTTTCCCTTTTAACCAGAAGCTGAATTGCAATAGCCATCTGTAAGGAGGTATTTTTGATTTCAGGGCTTCCTTCAGGCCCACTTTCGCATTGTGATGCGAAGGTGCAATACGCAAGGCTTCGCGAAAATGATGTCTCGCCTCTTTGTGTTTTCCCTTTTCCAGGTAATTCCAGCCGATGGTAACATGGGTAAATTCATTATCGGGATCTTTCGACAATGTATCCTGCATGGTGGCGATAGCTTCCTCTGTAAGATGCAATTTGTTTTGAGCTCTTGATCTTGCATTCAGGCAGGTAATATTTTCAGCGTCGATGGCAAGACCCTCATTCGCTTTTTGCAGCGCTAAATCGTAATATTCTTCGTCCAGGTAAACAAAGGAAAGCAGTCCATAATACTCCGCGTAATAAGGGTTCAGTTCAATAGCCTTGTGTAAAAACGAACTGGCGGTAAGACGATCTGATTTATGATAATAACCATATCCAAGCAGGTAATAATAATGTGAGTTTTCCGGGTCAATTGAAATGGCCCGCTGAGCGGTTTCGATTCCCTTATCATATTCTTTGCCGTTCAGGTAGCACCTTGCCAATACTGACAAAGCAAAATCATCTTCAGGCTCTTCGGCCAATGCTTTCTTTGCCCATGCTTCCGCTTCTTTGGGTCTGCCCTGGTTCAATAATAAATTAGCCCTTTCCAAAAAAGCCCGGGTATCCATTATTCACTTTCTTATTTTCAGGTACTTCAGAATATCATCATACAAGCCGGATTCATTCGAATACAGGGCATAGTTCCGGGCGGAAGCAAACCATTCGGCGGTTGTCGGCCGGTGCTGTTTCAATGCTTTTTGCAAATCCTTTGTTTCAAGATGCTGTATACTTCCTTTGCTCATGGATTCCCGGAGCTTATCTTCTATCGCGATATCTATAATCGCTTTCAGGTCAGCGCCGGAATAATCCTTCGCCAAGGCTGCCAGCCTGGGAACATCTATTTCTCCGGCAGGTTTTCCCACCAATAAAGATCTGAGTATTTCTTCCCTTGCTTTTTCATCCGGGGGTTCTACAAAAATGATCCGGTCAAATCGTCCCGGCCGGCGAAAGGCGGGGTCCACGCTCCAGGGCGCATTGGTAGCGGCCAGTATCAGTACTCCCTCATTATCCGATTCCACTCCATCCAACTCGGCGAGGAACTGGTTGATCACATGCCGCATGGCGGATTGTTTCAGGTCATTGCGGCTGGCCCCCATCGCATCTACCTCATCAAAAAATAAAACACAGGGAGCATTCCTTCGCGCTAATTCAAAGATTTCATGAAGATTTTTCTCACTGTTGCCGATCCACATATCAAGTATATCATGCAAACCAATATTGATGAATTTAGCATTGATCTCCCCGGCGGTGGCCTTGGCGACAAATGTTTTTCCGCAACCGGGCGGGCCATAGAGTAAAATTCCTCCTCCTGTTTTTTTCCCAAACGCTTTATAGAGATCAGGGTTCTTTAAAGGCTGTATGATCTTGATGGATATCTCGTCTTTTATTCTTTGCATACCTCCTACATCGGCAAAGCGGAGACGGGGCTTTTCCATAAAATAACCGGCATCATCATCGGATAATTCCCCTGTTTCGGAAGGACTAACGGTATTGGCAGACATCCTTAAATAAGAATCGATCTCCTCGTCCCTGAAATCAGGCTGAAGGGCAATGATCTTCTGGTATTCTTCCACGGCCTGCCGCATTGAATTCTCTTTGATCAGCGATTTGACAAATAAAATCCTGTCATGGGCGTCAAGCTGCTGCTGTAATTGCTCGTAGATAATGATGGTCGCTGAATATTTTTCCTGGTGGAAATAACATTCAGCCAGGCCCAGCCTGGCTTTGGTATTACCATAATTCAGCCTGAGTACTTCGTTGAACTGCTCTGTGGCCTCCGCGTACATTTTTTCTTTGAGCATCATATCCGCTACCTGCAGGCGCAGGGGTACATTGGCGGGTGATATCGCCAACGCGTCCAGTAAATTTTTTATGATATCATTTCCCATATCCTTATTTATAGCCATTGACTTAACAAGGCTGTTCATTTTCCCGGTACTGCTGCCCGGGTCAGTTAAAAGAAAACGAG
>JAUZOA010000203.1 GCA_030706685.1 Bacteroidota bacterium | reverse complement strand
CTCTTCCACCGTGAGGACTGAAGGTGTTCCCCCGCCAATATAAATGGTGTCAAACCGGTTGAAAGTATCTTGGTACATATCCATTTCCCTGGATAAAGCTGTGAGGAAGCCGGGCTTCTCCGTGAGAGTGGTGACGGAAAAAAAGCTGCAGTATGGACATTTACTCCGGCAGAACGGAATATGAATGTAAAGACCGGGCAGGGAACTATTTGTATTTTCCATTTTTAGACAATTCTCACTATTAAAAAATAGTTATCATATACGAATATCCTGAACAATACTTTATCTGAGAGTTAAATAAATATGGTATTCCTTCAGTTGGTAAATGTCTTTCCTATAAAAATTATCACCCTTTCATTCTGAAGTCAGCACCCACAATTAGGATCAATGTCTCGGTCGATGTTTTGCCCATTTTAATATACTTGGTTTAGCCTCGTATAATGCCAGCATTTTTCCAGCATTGACAGTTATCAAGAGATATGAAATGAGGATTGCGTTTTTTACGCCAGCAACATTCAAGCAAATAACTCCTTTACAATAACCCGTCTTAAGGGACGGTGATCATATCGCATATTCCGGTTAGATAAACTTTTGGAAAATCAATGAAACGTCAAATCGCATAAGCGCAGGGACGAAGAGACTTTCGATTATTTGCATAGCGAAGTAATGTACAGGAATTTTAACGTCTCACCGCTATCAATGTGTTTAAAGAAGCATGGCCATATCCGGCCTAGGGCAAAAATGAAAAAGAATTAGGAATGGTTCATTTGAAAATAAGAGGAATAGAATTGGAGGAGGTATGAAAATGACAGGGAGAAAAAGGTTATGCCTGGTGCTGGCAGCCATTATATCAGGACTTATTATAAATGTTTTATGTCCAATTTCAGATGTATTCGCTAATCCTCCATCTATAGGCTACACAACTCAGCAAATGTCCGTCAACGGAACCCAGACTTTAACGGCGACCGGGGGAAGCGGCGGCCCTTACACATGGGCCATTGTGGGTGGCAGCGGGTCCCTTTCCGGTTCGACAGGAGATTCCATAATCTATACCGCCCCACCTTCAAACAGTAATTGTGCAAGCAATCCGACTATTCGGGTTATGGATTCTTCAGGAAAATCTACAGACCTTTCAATAGCGGTTAATACTTACACTTATGGTAGTATTGCATATTGGGTAAACGAATGCCAATCAGAAGGTTATTGTAATACTGATGCTTTAGGCGCGGTTATTTTCACTGCAGAAGTATACATTAAAGGATATTATTGCGATGGTACATTTGCGTACAGAGCAGGTGGATGTAACAGTGGCGATAACGTATGCATCTGGGTATACCCCCCCGGTTGTTCATGCGATAAATTATGGAGTGATAATTTCCCACACATAAATGGCTGCGTAAACCGTACCTACGGTGATATGAAAACGTGCGCTTCATTATCACAAATCTGTTGTAGTCACCCATTTCCATTGAATACACCTGATGATATACGTACCGAAGATTTGAAAAAAAGTGGCTGCTGCCCAGCAGCTCTATTACCGCCACAACCAGGGCCACCCGGGCCAGAACCATGCAATCTCAACATAACCAATTTCAACGGCACGAACACAACTATTGATCCGCGTAGTGGTGGGAATATATCCTTTTCTGGAAGTATTAATTCAGACCAGTCGGTTAATTGGACGATAACTGTTGCCGGGAAGACATTCAACGGTACGGGTACCTCCCCATCAGCTACCTGGAATGGAAAAGAAGCCTCGGATAAAGTTGTAGAACCGGGCACCTATACGGCCACTCTTACAGCCACGACAGCCGACGGTAAATGCAGCGACACAAAGAGTATAAACTTCAGCATCACCGCGTCAGACAACGATTGCAAGTTATCTGTCGAATTCGGATCTTCCGCTAACCTTGCAAGCGGCAATCTTTACCATTCGCAGACGCTCTTCACAGTAAATAGCTCAAAATTAATGCCTAATCTAACGATCTCCTATAATAGTAGCGATGGATATAGCGGAGTTTTGGGGACGGGCTGGACACATAACTATAACATCACACTTAGAGCAAACACGGATGATGACACATACACGCTCATGAAAGGAGACGGTGGCAGAACAGTTCTTTACAAAAATGGAATCTATTACACACCTCTGTATACCTCATATCCTGCACTGACGAAGAACGCCGACGGAACATACAGCCTTTATTACAAAAGCGGCATAAACTACACATTTAATACACAGGGCAAGATCACAAGCATCATGGACAGAAACGGCAATGCCGCAAACCTCACGTATAATGCCAATAACAACCTTACCGTCGTTACTGACCCGGCTGGGAAGACGATAAACTTCATCTATAACAGCGCCAACAGAATCAGCAGCATCACCGATTCCAACAACAACACGCACACCTTCACTTACAGTGGAGAAACCCTCGTGCAGGTATCGTCACAGAGCTCGTTGGGAACCCAGGTATGGACATACACATATGATGACAAGGCATTCCTGCTTACGAAGACGGATCCGCTGGGCTATAAAACCCAGTATTCCTATGGCGCAAACCACAGGGTCATCCAGTCAACGGATCCGGAAGGAATGATAAGGTCTATACAATACGATACGCCTTCGAGCACTACAACGGTTATCGAAAAAAACGGCGGGATCTGGACATACAAGTACAATACAACACTGGGCGTTCTGATGCAGAAAACAGATCCCCAGGGCAATACGACCAGGTATGATTATGATGGTAACAGAAACCTTATCCAAAAGACGGACCCTGACGGG
>JAUZOA010000202.1 GCA_030706685.1 Bacteroidota bacterium | reverse complement strand
ATGAAGGCCCGTACAAAACCCGGTACCCCGTCTTCCAAAGAAGATGTCGCCAAAAGAGACGCGCTGGACCAGGAATATGGTGTTGCCTTCAACGCAGCCAGGGAGCCTTATGAAAAAGCAGCGGAAATATTAGGTAAAAAACCAACACCGCTGAGCGGAGTAGATAAACAGCAGTATAAAAAAGTTTCCGGCTATCTCGCCGATATTGCTACCTATAATAAAAATAAATCGAAAGGGAACCCCGCCAACCTCGCGAAATATACAGCGGAGGAGAAGAAGTGGAATGATGTGTATGATTCGATAAAATAAACGTTCAAGGGTTAAAGGGTTTAAGAGTTATTACAGCGGGTCGTCTCATTTCTTTAAAGTAAACACTGCTTTAAAGAACCCTTAAACCCTTTAAACCCTTAAACGATTCACCGTAAAACCTTCCTCCTCAAACCCCATATCTGTCCTTTATGCCGGGTAGGCACTTCATCCCCCAGTAATTTACCCCAGGGTTTTAATTCCGGTATCCTGTCGAATATGATTTTGAGAACGCCGATAAAAGGTATGGACAAAAACATGCCGGGAATTCCCCAAACCGCTCCGCCTAATAAAACTATAATGAGTGAGATTAGTGCATTGATCTTTACTTTCGAGGATACGATATAAGGTACCAGGAAATGGTTGTCAATAAACTGTATGACCAGGTAGCAGATAATTATCCCGAGTTGTGTTCCAAAGCCGTCTTTCGTGATGGTAGCAATAGTTAAAGGCAATAAAACCGCTATAATTCCTCCTATAAAGGGCAACACATTCAGTATCGCGCCAAGCACACCCAGCAGGATAGCATATTCCACGCCTAAAATCATCAATGCGACGGAATTCAACGTGGCGACGATCAAAGCCTCCAGCAAAAGACCAAACATATAACGTTGAATGGCGTGCTTCGTTTGCGTAAGTATTGCCCCCACATCCTTTGAATTCTCTTCCGCAAATATCTCGTACAGGAAATTCAGGATTAAAGTTTTGTAAAACAGGAACAGGAAGCTGTAGAGAGGTATTAACAATATCGTTTCCACGCTTCCGGCTACGGTAACAAGTGCCTGGCCCAGGCCGGGTTTCATGCCAGCTTCCGCTTCATTGATCCATTCATCCTGTTTGCGTGTATTTATATTAAAGAGGTGCGATATCTCGTGCTGCAATTTAAGCACCAGCTCAAGGAATTTTTTCTTTAACACCGGCCACTGATCTGAAAAACTGGCGACCTGGGCAGAAAGGAAATAGCCTAAAGCGACCAATACAACAATAGCCAGTAAGAGCACGATAGAGATGGCTAATGTCTTCGGCAGTTTCCTTTTTTGAAGCCGGCCGACAAGCGGGTTCAACAGTACGGCCAACATCAGGCCGAAGCAGAGGGGAACGAGAAATGCCTTTAAAACGGAGAGGGAATAAACAAAGAGGACAAGGCCAAAAAGAATGACAGTGGCCTTTATATAAAAGGGGTGCTTTTTAAGCATTATAGCGATTAATCGTAATCATCTGATGAAATTAGGTCATTTTGATGCCTTTCGTCGTTAAATCGGTCTTTAAGGGAACTCCATTAACTACAATTGGGCCAAAGAACGGTTTTAAATCACCTACTTTTGAATCATGAATGTATCTTTTGACATAGAAATAAAGCACCCGGAATCGGGAAAGAATTCGCATCCGGGTTTTATCGATTCCAAGAATGAGCTAAAGGATTTTGTAGTACAAAAATTAAGTGCATTAAAACAAGAAATAGAATTGCAGGAAATGATATACAAGGGGGCCATTACTATTTGCATCCTGGACAAGCCGCAATGGGGGCTGGCCTTTCCGCGATTTACTGAAGAGCTAAAAGAAAAGATGACCAATTCCTTTAGCCCAGAAAACCAGGTATATATTCAAAGTAAAATAGCGGTAATGATGGGGTTGTTCTGATTCAAATTCACTTCCTGATTTTCAAACAGGCAGAGAATTTTTCTAACCTTGAATGGTTCATTTTCGGGGGAGCTTACACAGACCCGAATCAAAAACAATAGACATTACTTTTATTATTCCTGAGTCCAACCGGGCTCTGTCACAGGGCTATAATATTTTGTATTAAACATTGACAGGGGAGGCGCCGTAAACCCAATATAAAATGTATCCGGGGAAAATGCGAGCCAACCGCGAGCTAATGTATTTGGCGAACAGAGTCCTCTTTATACTTTTTTGGTTGAAATTGCTGCTCTTGTTGGCTGGATGCTGGCAATATTTTTCGCTTCAATGCTTCTTTCGCTATATCAGAAAATACACCAATAAAATAAGCTACTATAGCTATTAATAGCCAGTTATTTTTGGGGAACTCTACATACCATTTTCTCCTTCTTTCATAAGCATATCCTCCTTTTTCCTTAAATAGCTTACCGTCAAAAGATATAAAATAAGCATATACTTTCATCCAGTCACCCATTGAGGTTATATTGATATAATCAACATATTTATCTTTTTCAAGTTTCCTTAATATCTGATCAAATTCATCTTTATGTTCAAAAAGATTAATGACTTTTTTATATAACTCATCCTTGTAAACTCCATTTGGTGAATCATATATTTCATTCAATACTTTATCAATTTTTTTGTAAGCATTCATAAGAGTTAGTTTGTACCAAGCTACCTATTTCAAATAATATATCTTTGGGGGGCAAAAAGAAAACCACTATGGGGTAGTGGCCGAGCAATTTTTACTTATAGTGATTGCATTATCAAATGTAAGGCAAAATGATGCTATGACAAAATGTATCTGAATCGGCTATTTTCCCAACTCCATTATTTGAGCAGGCTTTAT
>JAUZOA010000201.1 GCA_030706685.1 Bacteroidota bacterium | reverse complement strand
GATGGTACCAACTGGACAACTATTCCTGTTACCAGCGCCAGCTATACCGCGCAAAACCTGGTGGCCACTACGCAGTACCGGGTGCTGGTGCAAAATGGAAGCGCCTGCAATATTGATACGAGTACAGCGGCGACCATCATTGTTGATCCCAAAAGCGTAGGAGGGATCTTAAGCCCGGCCAATAGTAATGTTTGCCTGGGACAAACAACGAATAGCGTTTTTACATTAACCGGCAATACGGGATCCGTGGTCAATTGGCAGGTATCGCATGATAATACTAACTGGAGCGATTTTATTCCCGCAAACACAGGTTCTACTTACAGTGTTAATTCGATTAATACAAATACCGAATACAGAACGATCGTAAAGAGCGGCGTATGTCCCGCGGATACCAGTTCTGTTGCAGTCATCAATTTTATCAACGTGCCGTTTCCCAGTGCCGCGATCAATCCTGATTTTTCTTCTATTTGCTTTGGTAAATCCGTTACGTTAAATGCGAATATCAGTATCGGTACCAACTATACCTGGAGTAATGCCAGTACATTGGTTAACCAGGGCAATGGTACTATCAATTCCCTTCCGCTTGTTATTAACGCGGTGGCAACGCCCGGGGCAACGACTGATTATGTGCTTACCATCAATAATGCCGGTTGCCCGAATCCATTAAGGGATACTTTCCATGTAGTGGTGGCGCCCCGGATCATTGTTTTTGCGGGACATGATACATCTATCGTTGTCAACCAGCCCCTCCAGTTAGATGCTACGGTCAATGACTCAACGGCGAATGTATTTGCCTGGACCCCGGCTACCGGGTTGAGTTCTTCCACTATCTACAATCCTGTTGCCACTTTCGGCCCGGAATTCGGTGAATCCATTACTTATATAGTAAGGGCCACGAACCCGGCCGGTTGCTATGGTGAGGATGATATTAAGGTGACTATTTTTAAAACGGGCCCTGATATTTTTGTTCCGGGTGCGTTTACACCCAATAATGATGGCCTCAATGATATTATCTATCCTATTTGCGTAGGGATAAAGCAATTGAACTTTTTCCGCATGTACAACCGCTGGGGCCAGCTTGTTTTCAGCAGCAGCGAGATCGGGAAAGGCTGGGACGGGAAGATCGGTGGAACGCCGCAAGGCTCCGGTAATTTTGTGTACATGGTACAGGGAGTTGATTATACCGGAAAGATTATTTTTAAAAAGGGAAATATTGTGCTGATCAGGTAATAACAAATTGCCGATTTATCACACGAAATATCAACAACAGGAGGCGAAGCCGGAAAATCGAATGACCGGTTTATTGGTAGTGGTTTCTCGCGACGCAACGGAGTAATGTTCGCTGCGTCGCCCGGCCGCTGCGAACGCTGCGAGAAACCAAATTAGTAGACGACCGGTTTATTTCAAAATTATTCTTTTGCCGGTATTTTTGTAGCAGGTTATTGCTTCTTTATAATTCGCCAACCCGAAAATTTCGTCATAATTAATATATAGCGCGCCACTGGATGCCAGGGTTGTTAGTTCTTCCCAAATGGAACCTAACTCTTCTTCAGTTTTACTTTTCATCCAACTGTCAATCCCAAAACCTTCCATCTTCATGTTTTTATAGATTACCGTTCCATAAGAAAAACTAACATTCTCGTTGCTGAGCCTTCCATAGATAATTATCTTTCCAAAAGGCGCTGCGACGTTAAACAGGATTGTTCCCAGGCGTCCGCCCACGGCGTCGAGTATGGCATTTGCACCCATGCCTGTTATTGTTTTAATTTCCTCTTCTATATTTTGGGTTTCACTGTTCAGAACCGCCCTGGCTCCCAATGAAAATAATAGATTCTTATGTTCATCTTTTCTCACGATGGCAATAACATTAATGTTTTTTTGTTTTGCCAATTGAATGATTTGCCTGCCTACAGAAGAATTGGCTGCTGTCAGCAATAACCATTGATTGGCTGAAAGCCCTGCTTGTTCTAAAAGAGCGAAAGCGGTTAGTGTATTTAAACTTAATTGACAGGCTGTTTCTGGCGGCAAGTTGCCAGGAACTAACCTGAATTGAGACAGCTTTAAATTTATCTTTTCAGCCCAGGTGCCCGGGGTCCTGAATGCTGCATGTTTGCCAACCAAACTTTTTTCAATTGATGGCCCGCATTTCACTATGATGCCGGTTCCTTCAAGCCCTGCAATTTGTGGCAGCGAAGGCTTTTGCCTGTATATGCCTTTAATAAACATTTCGTCAGAAGGATTAACCGGCCGGGCCAGGATTTTAATTTGTACTTCATCAGCAGCCGGTTCGTTCAATATTGTTTCTGTCAATTCAAGTGTGTCTGTCCAGGAACCGCTTTCTTTAAATATGATCGCATTCATTGTTTTGCCTGTTGTTTTTGGTTTAACAGCCGGGGCTTGCCGAAGTTCGCGAATCAGTATCGGGGCGACCCGGGACAAAAGCTGATTAAAAAACTTTTGTTGAAGATAACAAGCGCCGGACTGTATTTTGGTCAACTCACGTTGCACTACAGATTGTGTAACGATTTGTTTTGCTGTAATTGTTTTTCAAGTCCCAACCTGTCCGTTTGAATCCAATATTCGGCAATTTTATTACTGACTAACCTGTAAACGGCACTGCCAATTTCTATTAATGGTTTTCCCGTTGCTGCATAACCGTCAATTTCCGCCAGGTGGCTTCCCCTTTGTATCCAGCGGGCATATACTTTATCACCATCTGCTAATAATTCTGTTATTTCAAACGTAAAGTTGCCGTGTATTGCCAGGTACTCCTTTATATGCTCTGAATAATTCTGCGGTGTACGTTTTAGTGTTATTGGGTCTTCGGCATTCATTTGGTGTG
>JAUZOA010000200.1 GCA_030706685.1 Bacteroidota bacterium | reverse complement strand
TTTTTGGTGGGTGGTCCGCAATGTGATACGGGAATGACCGGGCGTAAGAACATTGTTGATACCTATGGCGGTTGGAGCGTGCATGGAGGAGGCGCATTCAGTGGTAAAGATGCTACCAAAGTAGATCGTTCAGCAGGATATATGGCAAGATATATTGCAAAAAACCTGGTGGCATCAGGATTAGCTGAAGAATGTCTTTGTCAACTGGGATATTGCATAGGTCTTGTTGACCCGGTATCTGTCATGGTTAATACTTACGGAACAGGGAAGCTTAATGAAAGAGAAATGTCTGCACTTGTGCGGAAAGTATTCCCGCTTTCACCAAAAGGCATGATTGATCACCTTGGTTTAAGAAAGCCAATCTTTGCCAAGACAGCTGTGTTTGGACACTTTGGCCGGCCGGAATTTCCCTGGGAGAAACTGGATGCCGTTGAAGAGCTCCTGGCAAAAGCGAACAGCAATAACGCGGGTAATTATCCAGCTTCATTTTCAACCCGTTAAAAAAATACTTCAAAAAATTTGTTTAGTAACTTAAAAGTTACCTATATTTGGGTAACTTTCAAATTACCTATTATGCAGAAAGAAATAAGCCAGGTGCGGCACTTCAATCAACCGCCGCAGGAGGTTTGGGAATATTTGACCAAACCCGAACTATTGGAACAATGGCTGGGCAAAACAGATTTTCAGCCAATCGTAGGACACAAATTCCGTTTCATCAGTCCGTACGGCAATGATTCTTATTGCGAAGTATTGGAGGTAAAGCCATTTACCAGACTCTCCTATTCCTGGCAGAAAAATTCAGCCAAAGACCATAAGCCTTTTAATTCAATAATTGTATGGACACTGGTTCCGGGAGAAAACGGAACGGAATTGCAATTAGTGCATAAGGGTTTCACTGCATTGGAAGATTATACTGCACACAACAATGGCTGGAACACCTGCTTAAAGCAGATCGAAGAACTTTTAATAACAAGCTAATCATGCAAAGTCATACATTAGATGCCTTTCAGGTAATTGCCGACCCAAGCCGAAGGCAGATGTTACAAATGCTTTCAAAAGACAGCATGACAATAAATTCTTTGGCAGAAAATTTTGATATCAGCCGTCCTGCAGTTTCAAAGCACATAAAAATTCTTTATACTGCGGGCTTTATTTCAATCAAAGACATAGGCAGGGAACGCTATTGCACATTAAAACAAGATGGTTTCAATGAGTTGCAGGACTTCATCGACTACTTTGATAAATTCTGGGTTAAGAAGCTTCAAAAGCTGGAAACCATTTTAAACGAGAAATCAAAATCAAAACAATAAACGAACATGAAAACGGTAGTTATTGGAGAGGGTTCCGGGGCAACAATGGAAATGATTATGTCAGTTTATCCAAGGCATAAAATTATTGTGGACAGTTACACCCAAAGAGGTGAAGTAATCGGCATCGGACCTTTTGCTGATAAAGGCGGAAATATGGCAATATTTAAAACCCGTGCTGCCGCAGAACAATTTGTAACCGAAGATCCTTTTATTCTTGAAGGGCTTATTAAATCATTTGTGATACGGGACTGGAATGACACTATGCTTTAGGATTAAAAGCGAAAAAACAAAGCCGGATTTTATCATTTAATTTGGAAATTGACCAACAAGATGAAATCAAAATGAAGAATTACACAGCAACCATTGAAGTTGCGAAATCTCCGCAGGATGTTTTCAACCGCATCAAAGATGTCCCAAAATGGTGGAGCAAAGATTTTGAAGGCAGCAGCGCAAAACCCAATGATGAATTTGTCATTTGCCATCCGGGCCGCCATTATTCGAAACAGAAATTGGTTGAAGTTATTCCCAACAATAAAGTGGTATGGCTTGTGACTGACAGTAAACTCGATTGGCTTGAAAAGGATAAACATGAATGGACAAACACAAAGATGGTTTTTGATATCACCACCAAAGACGATAAAACCGTGCTTCACTTTACTCACGAAGGGCTTGTTCCCGAAAAAGAGTGTTATGCAATGTGTGCGCAGGGCTGGAATATGGTTATTAAGGAGTGGCTATTCAACTTTATCACTGACGGTAAAGCGATTTAATATATTTCCAGCAAGTACAAAATATAAAATGGGAATTTCACTGAACAATCACAGTTAATGCTTTCGCAGAAGAAGCGTTGCGATGTGCCGCTCTTATTTTAACCTGGTCAGTTAAATGTAAATCCGATTTGCAGATTCAGTCCCAGCGATGCGGGCAGGTTGTTGCCAAAACGGGCAGGCAGGGATACGGAGAACCAATAATCCACATCACTGGTCCGGGCATACACCTTGTTAAAAACCGGCGTAAAGCCATAACGACCCTGCGTTTCAAAAGCCAGTCGCGCAACAATATTAAAGCCGTGTTTAAAACGGAATACCGGACCGGGATCAATTAAGAGATTACTCGTTTTGGATTTAACTACGCTGTCTGTTTGCTGCGACCATTGTACTGAGGGTGTGATTTCAAAACTGAACCCGAATTTCGGGCCATAGTATATGTTGAGACCGACCGGGAATCCAATCGTGGTCGCTTTCTCGAATTCAGTAATTGTTTCATTCTTATTGATCGTTATCCATGGGATGATAAAACTCAGGTAACCTTTTACATAGGGATAGCTGGGAATATGTTCCGGTGTCGGAGGCTGGGTTTGTCCTTTTGCTGATACCGCCAGGATTAAAATAAACAGGAAGTTGCATATTTTCCTTTTCATAAACAGTCTTATGAGTTAACATGATGTTCGTTATGGAAAAATACGTTATATATTGGAAAATATAACGGTATCAAAAAAAAGAGTCGCTGTACGCCCGGTTACTTCTTCAGTGTTTTGGTTTC
>JAUZOA010000020.1 GCA_030706685.1 Bacteroidota bacterium | reverse complement strand
GGCGGTACATTATTGATACAGCCTGCCGACAAATCATTAAAGCCAAAAGAAATTCCTATTGCCGATTTCTTTCATAAGGTAGTTATGCTGCGCGACCGGCTCCGGGTGCTGGAACAAAATATCAACAGTAATAAAAAACTGGGCGATGATGATAAAGTGAATATGCAGCAGTATATCACCCGGTGTTATGGTTCGCTTACTACGTTCAATGTATTGTTTAAAAACAAAGAGCATTGGTTTGTGGGAGAAAAGGGAGGAAAGGAAGATTAGAATAAATAATGGATAAGAGAAATACTGGTTTTTCTTCTTCCAGGTTTGAAAACCTTACCGGTATAAAAAAATAAAGGCGGACTGAAAAGTCGCCTTTATTTTGTATCACCAATCAAAATCTGTCAGGGGTTACGACAGAATTATTTTGTTACGGATTTTTTTGGGCTTGATCTTAATCCGAGAATTGCATATAACGGGCAAATGCCTACCAGGCTTGTTACGACAAAAATGCCTCCGATAATTACCAGTACGAGTCCCCAGGTACCTGTTACAGTATCGCTGAAATAAAGCCACGCAAATATGGCGGCAATGATTACCCGGAGGATGCGATCTATTGAACCCATGTTTTGCTTCATATAAATTGATTTTGTTGTTTGGCTATAGCCATATTACCAGTAAAACAAAGCGGGTAACTTTTCATAGGGTGGAATCGGGTGTAAACTTATAGCACACGGGCTCCCCTCACATTGATTTTAATCATCCGGCGGACTGATTCTGATTATGTAGCATTTGCAGGTAGCGGGTCAGTTTCAGCACTCATAGGGCCACAGAACCACAGAGTTAGTGAGTGTCACAGAGAAACCATCCGGTTTACTCTGTGGTTCTCTGTTTCTCTGCGGTTCTGTGGCCCTATTTTAAATTGAACCAATACCTATTTGCGGGATCGGATTACAGTATTTATATTTAGAAAGAACTTCATTCCGTCTTCCTATTCCAACTGCCACCTTTACTCGTAAAACCGCTTCTAAACAGGTCCAGCTATGGAAGAAACAGGTCAGCAATCCCAGGACACAAACTTTCCTGCCCCGCCCGCAGGGGAAATTCCGCCGCCCACGCCTGCAACTGATAGCTCAACTGCTAAAGAACAGGCTGACCCATCCCCGCATCCGTTACAACCTGAAACAAGCAACACACAACCATCAACGCAAAACATGGAAACACACGCCCACCACCTGCACCACGCTCCCGGAAAAAAATTCTGGCATTATTTCTATGAATTCCTGATGCTGTTCTTAGCTGTATTCTGTGGTTTCCTGGCAGAGAATTTCCGGGAGCACCAGTTGGAAAAGGAAAAAGGGAAACAATATATCCGCTCATTTTATACCGACCTGAAAGAAGACACGGCTAAACTCTCGGGCATCATCACCTTTGACGACCAAAAAGTACCCGCCTTAAATACCATGTTTACTTGTTACGATACGGTATTAAAAAACTGGAAATCTTCTTCCTGCATGTGGTCACTGGTACAAAAAACAAATTACAACAGGCACTTCCAGCAGACCGACCGCACCCTGAAACAATTGGCCAATGCCGGTGGTTTCCGGTTGTTACAGGGAGAGGATGCCGATAGTATTGCCCGGTATGAAACGGAATACAAAACCATCGAGGACTTTCAGTCAACTGTTTTCCAGGAAGCCCAGGACAATGTCAGGGCAACCATGAACAGGCTGGTTGATTTCAAATCCGTATCACAGCTCCGCAGCACGCTCACCGGTGCAGATACTACAGGACTATATATTAAAACTCCGCTGTTGCTTTCGGACGACAAAGCTTTACTGAACAAATATTTCAATGAATTGCTGATGTACCTCCGGGTTATAAATGGTCACCGGAACCAGATGGAAAGATTTATGAAAAGAGCAACAGGTCTTATTTCATATTTTAAGAATAAATATAACCTCGAATAATATGAGTGAGGAAGATAAAAACCGGAAAGAAGAACAACCCGTATCGTGGGCTAAAGAGCTGGATGCGTTAACCGCCGCACCGGGTCATCACAAGCTATTATTTGAAAATGAATTTGTCCGTGTACTGGATACCTGTATCCCGCCGGGTGAAATGACAGCGGTGCATACACATCAATGGCCGGCGTCCTTGTATATTCTCAGTTGGTCTGATTTTATACGGTATGATGCAGACGGGAATGTATTGCTTGATTCTACAACGCTTCCCAAGACACCCCCGCAATCAACAGCCCTATGGTCTGAGCCACTGGCTCCCCATGCATTAAAGAATACAGGTACTAAAGAATTACATATTATTTGCGTTGAAATCAAAAAAAGAAAAGACAGATGAAAAAGTTCTCCTTCCTGTTATGAACATAGCTTTTGGTTCCCTCTTATATGTCCATTGATTCGGCGCAGGAGGCGGGCTCACTATAATCTCGCGAACAGTTATGGCCTGTGACCTGCCAAATCAGAAAAAAAGAATATCACCCTGGTTTACAAATTACTTCAGCGGCATTATGTAACTTGACCCAATGAAATGGATATTTTTTATTGGATTAATTTCCATTACAGTTTCAGTCCGCAGCCAGACTTGTGATATTCTCATCCGCAACGGGAAGATCATGGATGGCACAGGTAATAGCTGGTACTATGGCGATATCGCGATCAGGGATGGCCGCATCATTAAAACAGGAAGACGTCTTAATTTCTCTGCCAATAAAACCATTGATGCGACCAACCTTGTAGTGGCCCCGGGCTTCATTGATGTGCATACCCATATCGAAGGCGATGAAGAAAAACAACCGACGGCTGATAATTTTATTTATGATGGAGTAACCACCGTTATCGCCGGCAATTGCGGCGCATCCAATATTGATATCGGGAAATACCTGCAATGGATAGATTCACTAAAACTTTCTATCAATGTGGCTACTCTTATTGGTCACAATGATGTCAGGAAAACAGTCATGGGCCGGGCCAACCGGGATGCAACGCCCGAAGAAATGAAGCAAATGGACAGTATCGTGGACAAAGCTATGCGTGAGGGTGCGGTGGGTTTATCAACGGGCCTCATCTATATCCCGGGCACTTATACCAAAACACCGGAAATAGTGGACCTCGCAAAAATAGCCGCAAAGTATAATGGCGTGTACTCTTCCCACATGAGAGATGAAGGCGATAGTGTAACGCAGGCCATCCAGGAAGCGCTGGCAGTAGGAAGAGAAGCAAAGATCCCTGTAGAGATTTCCCACTTTAAATTAAGCGGCCAGCAAAACTGGGGAAGAAGCAAAATAACCGTACCGATGATCGAAGCGGCCCGGAAAGAAGGCATTGATGTGACCATTGATCAGTATCCTTATACAGCGAGCAGCACTTCCATCAGCACATTGATCCCGGATGAAATTCTTGCCGATGGGCAGGATTCTATCAAAGCAAGACTGGAAAGACCGGCTATAAAGAAATATGTTATTAATTACATGATAAAGCGGCTCAGCAAAAGAAAGTTGAAACATTTCAGCTATGCTGTAGTGGCGTACTATGCCCCGGACACCACGTACAATGGTAAAAGCATCGAGCAAATCAACCTGATGAAAGGCAGGAAACATAAAATAACGGAAGAAGCCCTGACGATCATTGATATCATGATGAATGGCGGGGCCAGCGCGGTATTTCATGGCATGAGCGAAGACGATGTCAGGCGCATTATGAAATATCCCTACAATATGTTTGCCTGTGATGCCAGCATCCGCGTGATGAATGAAGGAATGCCGCACCCGAGAGGGTATGGCACCAATGCAAGAATATTGGGGAAATATGTACGGGAAGAAAAAGTTCTTTCACTGGAAGAAGCTATCCGGAGAATGACATCCTTGCCGGCGCAAAAGTTTCAATTAAAAGACCGGGGCCTGCTGAAAGAAGGCATGGCTGCCGATATCGTCATTTTTAATGAAAATGAAGTGAAAGACATTTCTACTTATGAACATCCTCATGCATACTCCAAAGGGTTTCACTTTGTCATTGTCAATGGGGTATTGACTGTAGATAATGAAAAGCATAATGGCGCACGCGCTGGAAAAGCATTGTATGGGTCGGGAAGAAATTTATAAATTTTTCTCCCTCATACCCGGGGCTAAAACCCAAAATTTGAAACCATTTTTTCTTTGCATTATTGCGTCTTTGTGAGATAACAATACCAGTTAGTAATTGATCAGTTTTTCAATCATTTCCTCTAACCTTGACCTGGCGAGGAAATTATTTTCCAGTTCAATTGAAAATGGCACGGGTGTATCCAAACTTGCACAACGCATGACAGGCGCATCCAATAATGAAAAACAGTTTTCCCCTATCCACGCTGCGATCTCCCCGCCAACACCTCCAATCAATGTATCTTCATGCAGCAGTAAAACTCTGCCTGTTCTTTGTACTGCTTCCCGGATGGCGATATAATCAAGGGGTAATAAGGTCCTGAGATCAAGAATATCAATAGAGATTTCAGGATGTTCGGCCGCATAATCCTCCGCCCAGTGAACGCCGCTTCCATAGGTAATGATTGATATCTCATCACCCTCTCTTACATGCCGTGCTTTCCCGATCTCAATTTCATAATACTCTTCGGGAACAGGACCGCTGATACTCCTGTATAAGGCCTTATGCTCAAAATACATGACAGGATTCGGGTCATTGATAGCCGCGATCAACAATCCTTTTGCATCAACAGGAGTAGACGGATAGACAACTTTTAATCCGGGGGTATGCACAAACCAGGCTTCATTGCTCTGGCTGTGAAAAGGGCCCGCGCCCACACCGCCGCCTGCCGGCATTCTTATCACAACATCCGCATTTTGACCCCAGCGATAATGGATCTTCGCGAGATTATTGATGATCTGGTTAAACCCCACCGTTACAAAATCAGCAAACTGCATTTCCATCATACTTTTAAATCCTTCAAGGCCCAGGCCTAATGCGGCGCCGACAATAGCGCTTTCGCACAATGGCGTATTTCTTACTCTTCCTTTTCCAAACTTCTCCAGGAAACCTTCGGTAATTTTAAAAGCCCCTCCGTATTCAGCGATATCCTGGCCCATGAGGATGAGATCAGGATGCGCTTCCATACTTTGATAAAGTCCCTGCTTAATCGCGTCTATCAGCCGGAGATCGGAGGTCGGAAGTCCGATGTCTGAATCAGAACCCGAATTATCAATGATTCTGACTGCTGACTTCCGGTCTCCGTCCCGATAGTTATCGGGATCTGACTTCTTTGCATACACATCGTCCAGCTCAGTTTCTGTATCAGCTACTACCGGGTTTACAGCGAATCCCGCCTGTAATTCGTTTTCTATTTTTTCTTTCAACTCATTTTTGATCTGTTCCGCATCCGCTTCTTTCAGCACGCCTGATGATAACAGGTAGTGTTCGTAGTTTTTTACGGGGTCTTTCATTTCCCACAGGTCAAATAATTTTTTGGGAACATATTTGGTGCCGCTGGCTTCCTCATGACCCCGCATACGAAAAGTAATACATTCCACCAGGTAAGGCTTTTGATGGCGGATACAATAATCTCTTACTCCTTTGATAGTATCGTATACTGTTAATATATTATTGCCGTCAATCTGCACACCTTCCATGCCATATCCTTTTGCTTTATCTACAAGACTGATACAACGAAATTGATCTTCCGAAGGCGTACTTAATCCATAGCCGTTGTTTTCAATTAAAAAGATCACCGGCAGGTCCCATACGGCTGCTACATTTAATGCTTCATGAAAATCTCCTTCACTTGTTCCTCCTTCGCCGGTAAAAGCCAATGATGCTTTGTCTTCCTTACGAAGTTTATAGGCCAATGCGACCCCGTCCGCGATGGCGAGTTGCGGGCCAAGATGAGAGATCATCCCGCAGATATGATGCTGCTTGTTGCCAAAATGAAAACTTCTTTCCCTTCCTTTGCTATAGCCTTCCTGCGCTCCCTGCCATTGCATAAAAAGCTTGCTCAATGGCATATTGCGGGTAGTAAAGACACCGAGATTCCTGTGCAGCGGCATGATCCATTCGTCTTTCTGCATAGCCAGTGTGGCGCCGACGGCAATAGCTTCCTGGCCGATACCGCTGAACCATTTGGAAATTTTTCCCTGGCGCAGCAACACCAGCATTTTTTCCTCGATCATTCTTGGCCAGAGAAGTTTTTGGTAAAAAAGAAGTAATTGTTCGTTGGATAATTGTCTCCTGTCAAATTGCATAGTGCAATTTCCACCATTCAGCCGGAATTAACAAAGAAGCGTTTTGAGGAAATGGTGTATTTAATTTATTGATCTTTCTGTTGCCTTTCTTCTTCCCTGAATAAAGCAGAAGTGATAAATGTCAGCATCAAACTGAACAATAGTCCCCACCCGAAGCTATCAATCTTAAAACCTCTTACCCAATCGCTGGCAAGTAATACCGTAATCGTATTAATAATGAATAAAAAAAGACCGAAGGTGAGTAAGGTGAGCGGTAAAGTAAAAATGATCAGGAATGGTCTCAGGAACACATTCAATAATCCAAGCACAACAGCAAACCAAATCGCGGTGGTATACGTATCCACGTGGACACCCGGAAGTATCTGTGCCAGTATAAACGCGACGGCGGCGGTGACCAGTAAGCGGATAATAAATTTCATTAAGTGAATGACAAAGTAGCAAAGTGTTTGTTACAGGTACACGATAGCTAAACTGTTAATTCAAAGATAAAATAAATGTCCGTCAAAGGGATGATTGTGCAAAAGCCAGGCCTTTGCATCTTGAAATAAACTTTTTAGTTTATGAAGATCCTGCTTGCCCCAGCCGCGTTTTTTACCCTTTTGCCAATGGCTTTTTCCCCCACAAAACCGGTAATCAATGCCCATAAAACTTCAATAAATTCAAAAAAAGACCCGAAGATCCAGGTAGCCATATTATTGGATGTAAGCAATAGCATGGACGGCCTGATTGACCAGGCAAAGGCGCAACTCTGGAATATGGTAAGTGTAATGGGCCGGGTAAAGTGCGGAGATGGCAACCCTAAAATTGAAATCGCCTTGTATGAATATGGAAGAAGCTCCAATGACCCGAAGGCGGGCTATGTTAAACAGATCAGTAGTTTTACTTCCGACCTTGACAAACTTTCACAGGAACTTTTCAAACTTACCACAAATGGCGGGGATGAATATTGCGGCCATGTGATCCATACATCCCTGGATGAATTAAGATGGGATTCCGTTTCTTCCAATTACAAAGTGATCTTTATTGCGGGCAATGAAGATTTTTTGCAGGGCGACATATCTTATACCCGGTCCTGCGCTGAAGCAAAGGCAAAAGGAGTGATTGTAAATACTATCTATTGCGGCGACAGTATGCAGGGCATCCGTGAGCATTGGAATCTTGGAGGCGAATGTGGTAACGGAAGTTATACTTATATCAACCAGGATGCGAGGGAGGAGAATACTCCCACACCGTATGACAGCGCCTTATTTGTATTGAATAACCGGTTAAACAGAACCTATCTCACTTATGGTTATAGCGGCACAAAGAATTATGAAATGCAGGCAAGCGTAGACCAGTTGAATATGAGTGCGGGTGCGCCCGGCGCTGCGAAAAGAGTTGCTGTTAAAGCCAATAAGCAATTATATAATAATGCAGGCTGGGACATGGTAGACGCTTACAATGCAGACAGTGTTGGTTTTATTAAAAAGATGGATAAGAACACGCTTCCCGACAGCCTGAAAAATAAAAGCCGCGAAGAACTTCAAAAAATAATTACCACCAAAAATGAGGAAAGAGCCGCTATTCAAAAAGATATTCTTAAAGTAAACACGCAAAGAGAAAATTATATAGCAGCTGAAAAGGCAAAAAGAACCGTAGCTAATAATACTCCGACTTTAGAAACAGAGGTGGAAAAAATAATCAGGAACCAGGTGAAGCGCTTTAAAATGACCGTTGAATAAGGTCAAACAACGACCAGCTCATAAAATTCTTCCGGGTTCAGGTACTTCCGGGCCAGCCCCTGTAATTCTTCCGCAGTAATGGTTTTGATCGTATTGATAGAGTCGTAGAAATATTTCTCATCCAGCCCGTTCAGGATAATATTCTTCCACCGGGCTATGATCTGGAAAGGTCCGTCGAGATCCCCTAGAATACTTCCCATCATATAATTGCGCACCAGCAAAAGCTCTTCGTCGTCTACCAGTTCTTCCCGCAGGTCCTTCATTTCTTTGTACACTTCCTGTATGGTCGCCTCACATACATCTTTACCTGCCTCTGTACTGATCATCCAGGCGGACTCGTGAATATGATTCTGCATGTAGCTGTGAATGCCATAAGTATAGCCTTTGTCTTCCCGGATATTGCTCATCAATCTTGATCCGAAAAAACCTCCCAGCAAGCTGTTCAGTACCTGCGCTTTCAAAAAATCAGGATGATGCCGGTTGGGAAAAGGTCTTGCAATACGGATGGATCCCTGTACCCCGTCTTTATCATTGGCCACCCTGAATTTTTTTTCAGATGATGGTTGTGATAAAATTGATTGGGTGGTGACCGCATTGCTGGTAAGATCGCCAAAATGTTCATTCAGCAATGGTTCAAGATTGGCCGGCAATTTCCCGGCTACGAACAGCACAAATTTTCCCTGCCGGTAATATTGGTTATAAAAATCAAGAAGCTGCTGTTGATTCAGTTTGTCAAAATCTTCTTCTTTGCTGTATTTGCCATAGGGATGTTGCTCGCCAAATAAATAAACATCGATAAGCCTGCCCGCTACAAAATCATTTTTCTTCAGGCTTACCTTCAGTTTTTGTTTCATATTCTGCTGGTAGATCGCCAGTTCTTCCTGCGACATCACAGCATCTGTCAGTAATTCTCTTACTACCGGAAGTAATTCGCCGATATGTTTGGTGAGGCAATGAAGCGACAGGGTCGCTGTTTCATTATAGCAGGCCCTGTTCAGGTAAGAGCCATAATAGTCAAAATGCTCATTAATCTGGAAAGCCGATTTCGAGCGGGTGCCATTCTTCAGCAGGAAATTGACAGTGGCTGCCACCAGGTTCTGATCCTCGTACCAGTTACCGGCATAGTAGACCCATTCTATCGCCATGACTTCTTCTGCTCCCGCGTCAATTGCATATACTTCCACCCCGTTTTTCAACGTAAATTTTGTATAGGGCTTTAACTGAAGCTTGAAATCAACGGCATCTACTATTGCCGGAGCCTTTTTTCTTTCCAGTGTTTTTATTTCTTCTACCATTTAATTCCCGGAATAATAATATAAAGTATTACTGTTTTCTTTTCTGAATATCTTGCGGCTTTCCTGTAAAATATCCTCGGTAGTAACCGAAGCATATTTGTCCAGCTCAAAATTCATCCAGGAAGCATCGCCAAGCAATTCATAATACGCCAGGCTGTTGGCCCTGTTCATTACACTCATATCTTCAAAAGCCATCATGCTTTCTGTCTTATTCTTCACTTTTTGCAATTCTGTTTCCATTACCAGTTCCGCCTGTATTTGTTTCAGGATATCATCCAATGCATTTTCCGCCGTTTGCATCGTAACTCCCTTTACTAATTTTCCTTCTATACATAACAAGCCGGCATCGGTGCTGCCAAAATGATAACATTCAATATTGCTGAACAATTGTTTTTCTTTTACCAATGTCTGGTAAAGTCTTGATGATCCTCCGCCACCCAGAATATCGCTTAGCAGGTCGGTAATATAATATCTCCTGTCAAGTCTTGGATACATATGCCAGCATTTATACAATGCATCCAGCGGTACATTGGCCTTTATTTCAAGTTTGCGTTCTTCCTTTTGCTCCGGTTCCTGCGGAAGATTGCGCCTGTATTTTTCACCCGAAGGAATATCGCCAAACCATTTTTCAGCTAATGCTTTTACTTTTTCTGTCGTCACATTGCCGGCAACAACCAAAATGGCATTGACCGGGCGATAATATTTGAAGAAAAAATCTTTTACGTCTTCCAGCCTGGCATTTTCGATATGCGATAGTTCTTTGCCGATCGTCATCCAGCGATAAGGATGGCGGGTATAGGCCAGTTCCCTCATTTTGTGCCATACATCGCCGTAGGGTTTGGCGATATAATGTTCTTTGAATTCTTCACATACAACTTTTCGCTGAACGTCAAGGCTTTTTTCACCAAATGCCAGCGAAAGCATGCGATCACTTTCGAGCCAGAAAGCTGTTTCCAGGTTTTCAGCAGGTAACTGTATATAGTAATTGGTAAGATCATTGGTTGTATACGCGTTATTCTCGCCGCCGGCCATTTGTAAGGGTTCATCATAATTAGGAATATGAATGGATCCGCCAAACATCAGGTGCTCAAAAAGGTGGGCAAAGCCCGTCCTTTCCGGGTTTTCATCCCGGGCGCCTACATCGTACATTACGTCCATTACCGCCATTGGCGTGGAAGTATCCTGGTGAACGATAACCCTGAGCCCGTTGGCAAGAGTAAATTTTTCAAAATTGATCATATTGCAAATAACAATAATAGAGGGATAATGGTTGCAAAAGTATTGCAAAATAGCTGCCCGGCCATATTAACGCCCTGTACCCGGAAATGGTCGTTTAATTACCGGAATTTGTCAGCAGGATCAAAGTATATCTTTGACCTTAAACTCAAATTGCTTTAGTTCTCCGTCACGTCTTACAATGATCTTCAGCCTTTCATTGGGCGCCTGGAGGGCGATTTTATATTGATTAAGGTTTTGGGAAAAATTATTATTGATCGCAATAACGATATCGCCTTCTTTCAGGCCAGCCATCTCTGCCGGCGATCCTTTTGCCACATCACCGATTTCCACCAGCCCGTCTACGAAATATAATTCAATACCGGAATAGGAATAATCGAAAGGTTCCCGGTAATGGGAATTAGGTGTAAGATGAATATCCCGCTTTTGATAATTAATAATCGCATTAAAGCGGCGCAATATATCATTGCCGATCAACCCGGCGAGATAAGGGTAAGATGTTACATTATAGGTATCTTCAAAAATATAAGTAGGCACATTCCTGAAGCGATAGGGGCCGAATTTAAGTTCCTTGATCACCGTCAGGTGCATATCAATCTTTCCGCCCACTCCTTCTCCTTCCTTTGCCCATAGTTTTCTTCTCTTAAGAAGGATAGCACTGTCTTCAGCAAAATCCTTTGACAACATCAGGCATACACCGGCACCTATATCGTGCAGGAAATTGGCATAATGCGTAGTTCCGTCTTTTACTCTCGCATGCTCGATCGGCAAGGTACTCAGGATAGGTTTGAATAAATAGCCTCCTTTCGGATACCGTAAAGTTCCAAGGCTCCAAAACTCAAGTTTGAGGCTGTCATAATCTATTTTTACGATATAACGGCTAAGTACAGAATACCCGATGATACCATCAACCCGTTCGCCATATACAGTTGTAAGAATTGAATAATCATTTACATGAAAGTCCAGGCTATCAATCGTCAGGTACGGGAAATGAAGTTTCCGGTTATATAAAAAACCTACTTTTTTGATACCTGCTATTCCGCGAATGGTTTTGTCGGAAGGCTCTGGTTTTAGTCGCAGGTCAGCGACCGTAGTAGAATCGAGTGAAATACCACTGCTCCCGCTATCCAGTATCAGGTTAAGGGTATCGGGGAAATTATCCAGCGTGGCATGTAAGATCACCACTCCCCCGGTTAGCTGGGTAAAGTTTATACGGCTCAGAAATTTTGAAGGTGGTTCAATAAATTCTTCCTGGGCCATGGCCAGGGAACTTAGAAAAAACAATAAAATGAACGTGCCTGTGATCTTTTTCTTCATGCAATTTGTTTGGTAAGCAATGGTCAGCGTTGATAAGACAGCCGGTTTAGTCAAAAAGATGCAGTGGACTGTCCTCTTTACATAAATGTACTGTAAAGAAGCGCTTATTCAAAACCGGGTAGTGGGTCAGTTTCAATACTTATGTGGGCCATAGAGGACCGCGGAGAAACAGACAATCTCAGAGGGCTCATGATAGTCTCTCTGTGGCGCTCTTTATCTCTGCGGTTCTCAGTGGACATATTTCAAACTGACCCATTACCAAAACCGGGCTTGCCAGGCAAACCTTATAGGTTTCTACGTATTTTTGCTTCCCTGAATGAATATGCAACTTAAAGAACTTTACCATAAAGCGGCTGTATCCGGCTTTCTGTCTGTTGAAGAAGGTGTATTTCTTTATCATCATGCTCCCTTGACTGACCTCATGTTTATCGCTGATGAACTTCGGAAAAAACAAGTGCCGCATGGTAAAGTGACCTGGCAGATTGACCGGAATGTAAATACTACCAATGTTTGTATAGCTAATTGTAAATTCTGTAATTTTTACCGCATACCGGGACATCCTGAAGCCTATATTACCGATATGCCGGCTTACAGGAAAAAGATCGAAGAAACATTAAAATACGGTGGTGACCAGTTGCTGTTACAAGGAGGCCATCATCCTGAACTGGGCCTGCAATTCTATGTTGACACTTTCCGTCAGATAAAAAAAGAATTTCCCTCAATAAAGCTGCATACACTCGGCCCCCCCGAAGTGGCGCATATCACGAAATTAGAAAGATCCACTCATCGCGAAGTATTGATCGCTTTGAAAGAAGCCGGCATGGATTCATTGCCCGGCGCCGGCGCCGAGATACTGGTGGACCGGGTAAGACGATTGATCAGCAAAGGCAAATGCGGCGCCCAGGAATGGCTCGACGTTATGCATGAAGCACATGAATTGAACATTACTACTTCTGCGACTATGATGTTTGGTCATGTAGAAACAATCGAAGAGCGGTTTGAGCACCTGGTAAAAATAAGAGAAGTGCAAAGCCGTAAACCCGAAAAAGCCAAAGGTTTCCTGGCATTTATCCCCTGGACATTCCAGGACGTAGATACTTTACTGGCAAAGATCCGGGGCGTACATAACCTGACGACGCCGGAAGAATATATACGAATGATCGCCTTAAGCCGCATCATGTTACCCAATATTAAGAACATACAGGCGAGCTGGCTGACGGTGGGCAAACAGACCGCTCAATTGTGCCTGCATAGCGGCGCCAATGATTTTGGTTCGATCATGCTGGAAGAAAATGTAGTGAGCGCTGCCGGCGCCCCGCATCGTTTTACTTACAAAACTATACAGGATGCTATTCGTGAAGCGGGTTTTGAACCCCAATTACGCAACCAACAGTATGAATGGCGGACGATCCCTGAAACAATTGAGGAGCAGGTGATCAATTATTAAACAGTAACCAGCACCAATAATTTTCGCCGGTATTCTACCATTTCCAGGGTGTCCCTGAAAGTCCGGGATATTTATCGTTCTTGTTTTATGGAGGCCCGTTATTGATATGATCTTCGATGGATGGCCGACTGAGTCTTTTGCGCAATAATCAACATAGTCAATAGAAAAAAACTTGCAGGCATTGTGCCCGGTACTGTTTAGCTCACTGCAAATGCCGGCACATTTGTCGTTTTTAGTACGGTATTTATTGAAATCGTCATATCCCGGAACCGCAAACAGCACGACGATCAAAACGATCAGCAGGAAAATGAAAAAAAGATTTCATGCTATTTTTTTGAGATAAATGAAATTCCGGTGAAACGCAGACATAATTCCATATCTCCTTTCATTACTTGCTTTTGATCCTGATTTTTTTGTAATTTTATGATTCACCAAAGAAAAGGAGGTATTCATGCAATCTTCAGATTATTCATGGACACTTCCGGTCGGTATCGCCTGACCGGGTACTCCATTCAAATATCTGTTGACACCAATGTGTCAGGGGCCATCCGCCGAGCCGGATGGCTTTTTTATAGCACGAAAGTTTTATTTTTTATTCCATAACCTGCTCAATATGTGCCAGCCGGCCATCTCTTGTCATCCCTTCTATCACAACATGAAAAGCATTGCTGACATCATTATTATAAAAAGTGAGAACGGCTTCATGCTTCTGCGGCGTAGTAATGACGGAAGGGTTCCAGTATAATGTGGTGCGGATATCGCGGTCATCATTCTTTGTGCTGAATGAACTATAATTGGGTGAGTAAAATTCTTTAATAAGTGTATACCCGAATATTTTATTATTCTTAAGCCCCTTGCCCGGCTCAGGTTTTACATCATTGCCCCTGCGGGTATAAATGGCAATAGCGCCATTGGCGCCGTTGAAACCTCCCATAAACGGGGGACGAAATACTTTTATATAAGCTACATCGTTTACATTAACCGATGAAATAAAATCGGGATCGGTCGGTACTTCATCCAGGTATAATTGCGGCGCACCTCCCCGCCATTGCAAAGAAGGAGGATTGCTGCTGGTATTAACCTGCAAGCCGGCTACCTTCCCCTGCAAGTAGTTAAATATATTCGGTGCGCTTTTAGCGAAGGGATCATTTATAAGATCAAACTGGTAACCGTCTCCATCCCCGCTAAACAACCCTGAAGTATATTTTTCATCCATTTGTTGTATGGCGGATTTTGTCTTGCTTCTTACTGTCACATTTTCCAGTGTTTTTATCTTCATTCTCTCTGCCATTTCATTGGCTTCATTAACAAGGGCCCATTGCCTGTAAAAACCTGTTGTATCAGGCCATTGATTATTATTATCAGCAGCAGGTATTTTTGCCGGCGGCAGGCGATCGGTCATAAATTGAACAGAAGCATCATTCAATCCTTTCGCTTTGGGAAACTGGTAGTAAACATGTGCGGTGTCAAAAATCAGGGTAGCAGGATCATTAAAAGTACCATCAGAATTCAATGGCATCAGCAACACACCGCCTTGTTTATCCTTTTGCTTTAATATCATCACCATAGCCGTTCCGGGAGATATCTGCCCCGGCAGCACACCATAAACTTTGCCCGATAAAGAAAGATAAGAAGTATCTCTTTCAAATTTTGGTTTATGGAATTTACCTGAAACGATTTCTTCCCATTTAAAGCGCCGCCAGCCATGTGTCAGCATCACCAGGTCAAGGTGCTGGCTCACAGAATCGCTGAGATTGGAAAAATAATAAGCAGGGTTATATATATCTCCTTTCAATTCGCTGCTGAGCAAAAGATGGGAAACAATATTATTGCTGCTGTCTTCCCCTATACCCGCGTCCGTTACCGATACAGAAAGATTGGCCACCAAACTATCGGGCACGGTTATTTTTATTTCATTCCTGGCTCTTTTATTAAGCCCCCAATGCTGTACTTCCATTTCCGGCCTGAAAAGATATTCTTCATTATTCACATAAGTGATTCGTTCGGTTAATGGTTTCCACTGTTTATCGAATACAGTAATTGTGAGGATTCCGCTGGGAAGGCCGCCCGTTGGAATCGTGCCTTTAATAAACGACGTATTCGTAGCCCTTGCTACGCTGAATGCAAGGTGCTGGTACATGGTACCCATAATGTGTAAAGTATCCATCGCATCAGCTACTTCCTTTGTGTAACGAACATTAAAGAACCTTGTAGTGCCGGATATAGTTACCTGCAGCGCTACTCCATTTTGTCTTATTGCAGGCAAAGAAGCCGTATGCTCTGCATTTTTTTCATCTTTCCATTTCACTGTGTATACAGCACCGGCCTCAGGCAGCAGGAAAAAATAACCCATCCCGTCATGTATTGTTCTCAGGCTATCCTGCACTTTACCCTGGTTGTCGATCACTACTCCTTTCACGCGAACAGGCCGGCCCCATTGATCATTGGCCTTAAATGCGATCTTATTGGTGATGCCCTCAATGGCATCTCCCCCTTCCGGGAAAAAGCTGATGGAAGGAATCGCCATAATCTTCGAAGGAGAAGAAGTGTTTTCCTTTGAAAGAATCCGGATAGTTTTATTGTATAAAAAAGCAGAATCAAAATTGAGCATCCACCTGGTATAAGCTCTTACCTGTATATACTTCCCCTTGTAATCGGCCGGAATTTCAAACTGTCCATTGGTAACCGCGTCTAATAAAGGGCTGACCGAATGCTGGAGAATTTCCCCCTTATCATCTGTCCAGTCAATATAGAGCGTTTTGCTTTCATCGGCAGGGGCGATTTCCGTCATCATATAAGCCTTGAACCAGATGGTCTCACCGGCGGAATAAGCCGATTTATCATAATGGATATAAGTCCGTTCCTGCCTGTATTTGTCTGCATAAGCCGCCAGGGACGCATTCATATTTTGCGCCCGGCTTAGAAAGCAGGTAAAAAAAACAGAACAGCAGATAATGATTGTCTTTCCCGGCAGTAGTATCGATTGTTTCATTCAAAAATAATAATGCCTGTAAATTACGGCAGTACGGGAAAGTAATAAAGCCGTTAACAGTTTTGCAACAAAAAAATGTCCCTGTGCCTGTAAATGACGATGGCCGGGCCTTATTCCGGTACTTTTACTGTAAAACGATAGCCAACTTTATGAATGGTCTCGATAGTAATGGATGGATCTGCGGCAAGAAATTTCCTTAAGCGGGTGATGAATACATCCATGCTTCTGCCCAGGAAAAAATCATTTTTGCCCCATACATGCAATAATATCTCTTCCCGTCTTAATATCTTATCAGGATGTTCACACAAGAAAGCCAGTAATTCTGCTTCCCGCTGCGTCAGGGTTACCGTCTCTTCCCGGCTTGATAATTTCAATTCCTCCGGTATAAAAGTAAACTTGCCCACCAAAAAGGATTTCCCCGGCTGCTTAATGATCAGTTTATTCCTGCGCAGGAAAACATTGATCCTTGAAAGCAGCTCTTTCATGCTGAATGGTTTGACAACATAATCATCAGCGCCAATGGCAAACCCTTTTAATTTATCCTCCTCCATCGATTTGGCTGTAAGAAAAATAATCGGCACGATATCACTTTTTTGCCTGATCTTTTTAGCCAGGCTGAACCCGTCGCGGTAAGGCATGTTGACATCCAATATGCACAGGTCGGGGCTTGTTTTCTGGTAATATTCCCATCCTGTTTCTCCATCGGGGCAGTTGATAACCTGGAAGCCCGCCTCTTCCAGGTTATCCTTAATGATAAATCCAAGCTGGAGATCATCTTCGGCCACCAAAATCTTTATTTTTTGCTGCATAGTTAAAAATTTACTGAAGCGGCAACTCAATCGTGAACACGCTCCCTTTCCCGGGTTCACTTTCTACTTTTATTTTACCGCCGTGAGCCGTAACAATTTTTTTTACAAAAGAAAGGCCCAATCCAAATCCTTTGGAAGTGTAGGTATCCTCCTTCTGAACCCTGAAAAATTTTTTAAATATCTTTTTTATTTGTTTTCTTTCTATACCAATTCCGTTATCCTCTACAGAAAGTATCATGCGGTTGCCCGTGTTTTTTGTTGTAATGATGATGCGGGGCGTCTTGGAATATTTAATGGCATTATCCACAAGGTTAATGATCACATTGACCAGGTAATCCCTGTTCGCTTCCAAAAAAGGATCCGGGGCATCCAGTTTCAGCGTCAGCATTACGTTTCGTTCGTTGATCAGCGGGGCAAGGTTGTTGACAGCTTCCTGTATCAGCTCATGTATATTCACTCTTTGCTTGGAAAATTCTATCCCGCCTGATTCAGTAAAAGCAAAGTTCAGCAGTTTCTCGGTCTGGCTTCTCAGGTAAGCTGCCTGGTATTCCACAATGCCCGCATACGTCGCAAGTTTGTCGGGCTTTTCAGCAATAGCCGGGTTTTTTAATACATCCGCCGCCAGGCTTATAACCGAAACAGGCGTTTTGAATTCATGTGTAAAATTATGAATGAAATCTTGTTGTGTTTCATTCAAAAATCTTTGCCGGTAGAAATAATAGAGACTTCCCCCGAAAAGAATCAGCACCACCAATAATATCGCGCTCGTAATGATCCAGAAATTCATTTTACCAAGAATGTACTGCTGGCGGTTGGGAAAATATAAAGCTATGTGATCGTATCCCCGGGAAATAACCGGTATTCCCGATGAATGAACTCCCGTAGTCACAGCAGATTTAAGCAGCCTTGTATAAATGTAATTACCTGCCGCAGTGCTATAGATGCCCAGATAACAATCTGCAAAAATCCCAAAATCATCCAATTCATCCTGCAGGTAGCTGGTAAGCGAATCTTTATTTACCGGCAAGGTGATACGGGCAAGGTAGAAATGTGTTTCGGGGCTTTCGATCAGTTCATTAAGATGAGAGTAATTATAAGCGGTGGCATCCATATCCTCGTACAAACCCCGGATCGCTTTGATCACACCATGATCAAATTCTTTTTGCTCAAAGAGGTACACTTTCTTTAACCATACTAACTGGAATGCCAGGATAGCAGCGATGACCAGGGTGCTGATAAATATTCCCAGCCGGATAGTTGATGAACGTATGGAGAAGGAAGCCATGATTTATAATAGTTGCCAGTCTTTTTAAGATATAAAAGATCAGGAAAGATTTAAAAAGGTTGGCTACTTTACCTTCCGGCAAAGTTATTTACTTGATCTTGTACTCACATAAAAAAAGACGATCTCAAGAAGGAGACCGTCTTTCGCCGAAACCACTAACCATATAGAACATATTTACCGCCTGCCGGTCGGGCTGTTTTATTCTTTTAATTTTTTTATTAACTTTTCCCGGCTAATAATTTGATGATGCTAATTTGAAACATTCATCAATATTGTCCGAAAAATCCGCACTGCTTAACGGGGTATTAACAGGCATTAACGGCAGACCCGAAGCCGGGTATACATTTCAAAAGACCTGCCTGTTGCTGACATACTTCTTCCCATACAGTCATTAAAAAAGAACACAATTATTTCCCGCCCATTCGTATCACTATCTTCATCGTTCGTCATCATGAAATTCTATTCTGCCTGTTTCTCCCCGCTCCCGGCAGTAGTTTACCCGGCTCGCCGGCATACCTGCCTTACTACCTATAAAAAATAAGAGTTTTTATAGAGGCGGATAAAATATATGAACCAGTATTTTACCTGGTCTTTATTACTGCTTGTCTGGCCCGGGAATTGATTATAATTAATAATTGTTAAAATAAACTGTAAAACCATCCGGGGTTTTCAATTTAAACCGGATCCGAACGTTATGATAACTTAATCCTTTTACCTATGCGTCTGTCAAGATCATTCCTCCTGTTGGCGGTAAGTGTTATTCTTTTTTTTACTTCTTGTAAAAAAGAAAACAAAAATCAGGGCTCTCAACCAGCGTCTTCCGATACCACTTGTGTCACCGGGCATGCTGTGGGTGACGGCGCCATTATTCGCGGACAGTATATTGTCTCTTACAATTCCTCCATGGATACGAGGTCCATGTCCTTGCAGCGCATTGCTGAAACCAGCACGAAAATTTTAGAAAATAATTTGATAAAGGCTTCTGCATTACAACAGTCATTTGCCGGCGAGCCGGGAGGTTTTGTGGCAAAGCTTACTGATGAAGAAATAACAAGATTAAAAAAAGATCCATCAGTGGGTATTGTAGAACGGGACCGGGTAATAGCGTTAGGAATATGTTTTACAGTAACCTCACCCAGGCTTATTACCTGGAGTGTGAAAAGAGTGGGTTATGGCGATGGTACCGGTAAAACCGCATGGGTCATTGATTCAGGAATTGACTTTGGTCATCCTGACCTGAATGTAGATTCAGTACGAAGCAGGTCTTTCCTCAGCGGAAACTCTTCGCCAAGGGATGAGAATGGTCACGGGACACATGTTGCCGGCATCATCGGCGCAAAAAATAATTCCATTGGTATATTGGGTGTTGCTTCAGGAGCCAATTTGGTTTCATTGAGAGTATTGGATGCAAATGGCAATGGGGCTTTGTCGTCGATTATCCAGGCTTTGGCTTATGCCAATACGAATGCAAGAGCAGGCGACGTAATAAACATGAGTCTCGGAGCAGATACAGTATCCCAGATATTGGACCAGCAGGTAGAAAATACTGCTGCAAGAGGCATCCTGATTGCCATCGCTGCCGGCAATGATAAATTGCCTGCTCATAATTTTTCCCCTGGCAGAGCCAATGGAACAAATATTTATACCGTTTCTGCCATAGATAGTCTTGACAGGTTTGCCTCTTTTTCCAATTATGGAAACGATGTTGTAGATGTGGCGGCCCCGGGTGTGAGTATTTTATCTACCTATTTGAACGGACGCTATGCAATTATGAGCGGAACTTCGATGGCTGCTCCGCATGTAGCCGGTCTTCTTTTACTGCGGGGAAAGAATATGTCTTCTTCCGGTACCGCAAAAAATGATCCCGACGGAACCCCTGACCCGATCGCTCATTATTAGTTAATGATATAACCTTTTCTTGCTCGCGAGATATTTATTATAAATAATAACGCTCATAGGCTTTTCATATACCTTGCTCTCGAGCCATGAAATAATGTCGAGATAGGCAAAAGCACGTGTTTCAAAACGGTTCTTTTCGAGGTGTTTTATTTTACTTAGAAGCTTCTCCAGCTCAGGTTTTATTTTCTTGGGAGAAACATCAAATGAGTTACGGAGAAACTTCAGTATCTCCTCCTCAATCACTGTCAGGTTCTCCTTCTTGGACATATAACGATAAACCGACCGGGCCAGTGATTCAATAATATCCGTATTTCCAAGTTCATAATGCGCCAGCAGGTGAACGAGCCGGGCATAGCTCTGGAGATCGTCACGCAGATCTGTCGGGTCATTAATGATCTTTTGGAGGTAGTCGAGACAGGTAGCATAATCGCCGCTGCCAAAATATAACATAGCTATTTTATAGTTCAGCACCAGTATGCGATGATTGTCGATGAACAAAGCATAATCATTCATTTTTTCTTCAATGCCCGGCACCAATGGTAATCCTTCTTTAAAAGTCCCCATCATGGAATGCCGGTTGATCTTCGCGCTGGCGATATAAATAAATGCCTGTATGCGGAAGTTATCGTTTTCGACCACCCTGTCCGTTGTAGAAAATTCCTCGAACTGTTTTAATGTGATGTCGAATTTTTGAAAATTTCTCAGGTCAAAATGGGCGTTCAGCAGGTTGTGCAGCCCTTTTATATAATGTCCTGTTTCTACGCGTATCATCAATGGCTGTGATTGAAACAGGTCGATCCATTTCTGAGAATAGCGGTAGTATAAAAGAAAATCCTGCCGGATAAAAGCATACCAGGTATAGCTTTGATACAGGTAGAGCCTTTCATAAAACCCGGTTTGCTTCCACGCGTTCGGGGGGAGATGGTCCTGCATGAACTGGATGACCCTCATTTCATCTTTTTCATTCCGGGCATGTCCATGCTTGATAAACCAGCTATAAAGTTGCAGGGCCAGGTTAGAGAGCCTCGATACGGTGTCAATATGATTGCTTACCTCGTTGGCTTCGGCCGATAATTGCTCAACCCTGTCCAGCATACCGCGGGTGATATGTAACGACTCAATTCTTTTTTCCAGTGCGATTACAAGGGTGAGGAAATTGAATTTCTGGTGATATTTAGCGGTTTCCTTTGCTTTATCCAGTATCCTGAGGCTTTGCATGAATAGCCCTTTTTTATACAATATATGGGCATAATCAAACTGCTCATTCAGCTGCAGATCAATACTATCAGCACTTTTCAGCAGGCGGAGGCTGGCCAGTATTTCCTTGTATAAATGTGTTTTCAGGTTATATAACTGCCGTTTTTCAGTACCTGGCAGCTTTTTCAGCAGCAATTTTTCATCATATTCTTTCAGTTTGTCCACGGCATCAAAAAGCTGGATGATCTTTAGATCCTCTTTGGCCGAACTCCGCTTAATATAGAGCTTAAAATGCCTTTTTTCGGACTTTTCAAGCGACTTGATCAACTGAAATAGTATATCTGGAGAACGGTTGGACATAGTACACAAATTATCGTAAAACTCAACGCTATCAAGGGTTTCGCAAAAAAATCATCTTTTAGGCATCCCTAAATCTCACATAAGTTGGTTTGATTGTAATCTGAACCTGCCCTACTTTCGTTGAAGCAAAATGTTCTTTTCATAAGCAGGCAATCGTTAGAAAGGCAAAGTCGCTAGAGGTCCTGAATCAGGTGCCGAGCCTGCAATTATGCTGAGCAATCAGCACCGAAAGAGATAATTTGAAGATTTTCATATGGCAAGCAATCGTTAGAGGTCAGTCCGTTTCTACGGAAGGGCCTTTTTTGTTTAAGGCCCGCTAAAATAAGAATAAAATAATTCTGCGTTAATTTTTTTAGGCTTTTTTTTAACTTTCTTTACTCTCTCCCTTTTCTTATTAGATAATGTTCAGGCAGTTACCCCGCCCGGGGCAATCGATTTAGCTATCTTCATACCTCAATAAATAACCTATGGCTATCCGCATCTTCATTACCGGCGGCACTTTCGACAAAGAATACAACGAATTGAACGGGCAGCTTTTTTTCAAGGACACGCATATGCAGGACCTCCTGGAAATGGGCCGCTGCCGGTTAAATATAGAAATCCGGACCCTGATGATGATTGACAGTCTTGAAATGACTGAGGAAGACAGGGAACTGATAGCCCATCAATGCAATCATTGCGAAGAAACCCAGATCGTCATTACCCACGGTACGGATACCATGAGTGAAACAGCCGAAGTTTTGGCAGAAAAAGTAAAAAATAAAACGGTCATTCTTTTTGGCGCCATGATCCCTATTAAATTCGGTAGCTCAGATGGCCTCTTCAATCTTGGCAGCGCCTTAGCTTTTGTACAAACCCTGCCGCCGGGCGTCTATATCGCCATGAATGGGCGCTATTTTAACTGGAATAATGTCAGGAAAAATAAACAAACGGGGATATTTGAAGAAGTAAAATAGTTCCTGTTTGCACCACAACTGTCCGCAAGATTCTAAGGACTGAAGCACTTACCTGTTTCCTTCCCTTGCTTATTGCCATTGTCTGCCCTCCCGGATTTTGCCCAGGCTCGTGTTAGCGGCGTCCTGAGGCACCCGATATTTAAACTGAAACAAGCTATTCTACCTGCCTTGCTGAGCTGTAAGACAGAGGTAGCTCATTTTGAGATAAGCCAGAGATATCCCACAGATAAGCCAGAGATGTCCCACTATTATAAGGACTGGCTTATCTCTGGTTTATCTCTGGTTTGCTTGTATGAAAATACTTTTTTATATGTTTGTATGGAGCAGTATTGGTAGGGGTCAATATTGCCCCTGGATACCTTAACCCTAACCTTATACTTTTGGCTGAAATGCATTCAAAGTTTGTGTTTGAAGGCGGCACCGGCAGACTTTTCTCTCGCCGGTTAACTTGTCCTGGTGCAATTTCGCAACACTGTATTCTCTTCCGGCCGGCTATACTGCTTACATTGTCCTCTTGTTGCCGTCTAACCGCCATTTTCTCTTGTCCAAATAATAACCCCGGACAAATCAGGCCCAAATAATATTTTCCCGGCTAAATGCAGCATATTGAATTCTTCCATATTGATCATTTTGAACAGAATTATCACCGGGTACCTCCGCCGGTTTCGCTGGCCCATCTCATAGATTTTTTCTGGGAAACAAAATTTGATCACCTATGGAAAAAATACCCGAAGGGTTTTTCAGATGCGCAGTTTCCCAATATCGGCTATACCTATATCATCAACCTGGGTACCCCTTTCGTCATGCAGGTAGATGACAAAAAATTTACTTTAAAAACAGATTGTTTTCTGCCGAGAGATAATGCGATCGAATGTTTTCACAAGCCCGGTAACCATCTTTTTGGCATTAAGTTTCGTATCGCGCCGGTGATACTTCAAAAAAAGATCAATTTTTCCGAATACAAAGAATATATATTCCCGCTTAGCTACCTGCTCGACCCGCATGTGAGTGACAATATCAAAAAGGTAAAAACATTTGAAGAGCGGGTCGCCCTTTTATCCAGGCATTTTTCATCGGTGGTGACAAAGTATGAAGACCCCACAGGCGCAGTAAACATTGTAAGTACCATCCTTGATCATTGTTTTCAGCAAAATGATTTTACTATATCTATTAATAAAGAAGCGGCTAAAAACAATATTTCTGAAAGAACCCTGCAAAGATATTTTGAAACCTGTACAGGCAGCAGCAGTAAAAAGGCATTACAGGTGATGCGTATCCGCAAGGCGACCGCACATCTCGCCAGCTCTCCTGAAAATTTTCATTATTCTTTATATGGCTATTATGATCACAGCCATTTTTACAAACACCTGAAGCAGTTTCTGCAAAAAAATACATTGAAGAATTTACAACCCCATTTACAATTGCTGGAAAATTTGCATAGAATGAATGGCCGGTGAATAACCAATAATTATTAATTACTGATATTGATTATTGACATCCGCAGCTATTCTCCTATTGCCCCGCCCTCTGCCTTTCTTCTTCCGACCCCGTTGTTCTTCTTCTTGCCGCCTGCACCTTGCTGTTGCCAAAGCGCCAGGTGAAAGTAAAATTAGCTACCCTTGTTTCCCTGACGGCATGCCATCTTTCTATATAATTATTATAGGTAATGACAGCCTTAGGCAGGTTGGTCCAGAAAATATCCGTGATATTGAAACGGAGTGTTCCTTTATTCTTAAGTATCATTTTCTGTACTCCTGTTGATAATGCCCATTGCGGATCAGTTACCATAAAGCCATATTGTCCTCCGGAATTGAGACTGGCATTTAATTCTGCTGCCCATCCTTTTTTGAAGGTAAACGTGTTATTGGTGCGTATATCAGCGGCTGGTTTTCCTTTGTTCAATTGGGTAGTACCCAGTTGACCATTGAATTTTTCATAATAGACGTTGGCATTGTTGATCATGTTCCACCACTTATTGATATGGATGGGAGCAGCTATTGTCAAACCAAAATAATCGGATGAAGTTAAATTTACGGGTATTTGTACCGTTACATTATCTTCTGAAGGGATATTGGGAAATACATCCCTGAATTTAGCGACAGCGATATTCTGGTTATTCTTGCTGTGACTGTATCCAAGAGTAAGATTAAGATTTTTAACTGTATAGCTCAGCTCATACGACCATGTCATCTGCGGAAGTAAACCGGGATTGCCGGTAGCATACGTTGATACATCAATCAAAAACAGGAATGGATTCAATTCTGCATAACCGGGGCGATCAATTCTCCGGCTTACAGAAACTCCGAGAGTATGATCTTCTTTTAGTTTATAATTAAAAAAGGCGCTTGGAAATAATTGAAAATAACTGGAGTCGAACCGGATGTCGCCATTCACCTGGTGAGTCTTAAGGTTCGTTTGCTCTCCGCGAAGGCCAACCTGGATATCAAATTTTTTGAAATCCTTGCTGAAGTTTACATAGGCGGCATTATTATTTTCTTTATAAAAAAAGTGGTTGGTTTTGTTTATATCGTTTTGCGGGGTTCCGCTGCTGACATCAAAAAATTTTGCATCATTATCACTGGATACAAAGCTCAGCTTGAACCCGGTTTCTATCTTAGCGCCTTTTCTTAATGGATTTACATAATCTGATTTTATCGTCGTGAATTTTAATTTTCCATCCTGGTCGCCATCAAGGATATAGCCGGGTTGCAGCATGGTTCCGTCGAGTTTATAATAACTGGTAGCATTATGGGTCAGCGAGCCTGAATTATATTCGCCATGATCCACATCGGTTGTTATTTCTCTGCCGGTACTGTCAAATGTATGTTTCAGGTTTATATTAGCGACGACGTTATTGGCATGATCATTATTGGTAGCCAGCGATTCAAAAGTGCTGGATTGCTGTTTTTGATCGTTAATGACTATGGAGTTGTTCGTATTCACTCTTGTGAAATGGTTGAAATTACCATTTACAACAAACCCGATAATTGTTTTTTTACTGGGGAAAAAATCTGCGCCTGCCCGGATGGTGTGAGAACCAAATTTGGGTTTATTATAATTATCCTTAAGGTCTCCTCCATTATAAATACCATTGTTGTCGTAAAAACTCCGGTTGAGAAACAAATGATTCAGCCCGATACGGTAGGCATAATTATAATTGCCAAAGACATTTACCTTTTTATTACGATAGTTAAGTGTTGTGCCGGCATTCGCCTTAGGATATACGCCTTGCCCATAGCCTGCTGTGATCGTTCCGTTGGTCCCAAGCCGCTGATCTTTTTTCATCCTGATATCAATAATGCCTGAATTGCCCGCTGCGTCATATTTTGCCGAAGGGTTAGTAATGATATCAATTCGTTCAATAGCAGCAGAAGGCAATCCTCTTAAATAGTTGGCAAGATCCGCGCCGGACATAGCAGTAGGTTTTCCGTCAATCATAATGATAACGCCGGAACGACCTCTTAAACTGATCACATCATTGGCATCAATATTTACTCCCGGTGAGCGCTCCAATACATCCATCGCGGAACTACCGGCGCTTATGATACTGTTCTCTACGTTTACTACTATACGATCAGATAGTTTTTGAATGAATGGTTTTTTAGCGGCTACGGTTACACCAGCCAGTTGGCCGGCTGCCGGGTGTAAAACCATTTGGGGAAAGGAAATATCGGGATGCTCTGCGGATAGTGAAAAGAAAGACGAATACTGTATGGCATAATTTATCATCGTTACTTTAAGCAGGTAGTCCCCTAACCGGATATTCCCGATTTCTGTCAAACCATTTTTGTCGGTTATACCGGTTTTTACCAGTGAGGAATCCTTTGTCTTCAGCACCTCTACCGTTGCATTTTCCAGGGCAGCCTGCTGATCATTGATTATACTGACTTTTACGGTACCGCGTTGGGCCTGTGCCATAAAAACAGTAAAAAAAACCGCGATACATAGACCAAACTTCTTCATATAGTGATTCGTTTTCCCAAAAATTGAATAAAAACGAGTCCCCTCGCAGCCAAAAAGTATTACCTGCCGCAGGAACAAGATGAATGGGTTGCAAAAGGTTAAGCCCTGTCGGATTTTTACATCGGCTAATTGTTTTCCGCTATGGCCTGCACCATGGCCTACTGAGCATAATCATATTGCAGAATGATGGAAATACAGCTATTCTGCAAGCGGTTTTAATTAATTATGCAGGCGGAATTTGATTTCTTATCATTTAAAACTTAATTATATGGCTCATAAGAAAAAGACGGCCAAATATGTTTATTTTTTTGGAGGCGGTAAGGCCGATGGTAATGAATCCATGAAAAATTTATTAGGTGGCAAAGGGGCTAATCTTGCAGAAATGGCAGGTCACCCGAAACTCAGGTTACCCGTACCTCCGGGGTTTACCATTACGACTGAAGTCTGCACTTATTACTATGATCATAAGAAGACCTACCCGAAAGTGCTGGAAGAGCAGACCAATATTGCTATGACGAAAATGGAAAAGTTGACGGGTAAGAAATTCGGCGATGAAAAAAATCCGCTGCTGGTTTCTGTGCGTTCAGGCGCCAGGCGTTCCATGCCGGGTATGATGGAAACCGTGCTGAATGTTGGTTTGAATGAAGATACAATCAAAGGGGTCATTGCGCAATCAGGCGATCCCCGTTTTGCCTACGATGCATACCGGAGATTGATAATGATGTATGCTGATGTCGTTATGGAAAAAGGTAACGGTATTGAGACAAAGAACGGTAAAGGCATCCGGAAAATACTGGATGAAAAACTGGAACATATCAAGCAAAAGCAGGGTTATACCAGCGACACAGATCTTACTGTTGATGAATTGAAAAGCCTGGTAAAAGACTATAAAGCCACTGTAAAAAGAGTTCTTGGAACCCCATTCCCCGATGACCCCTGTGAGCAGCTCTGGGGCGGAATCGGCGCTGTATTCAGTAGTTGGAATGGGAAACGCGCTATCGATTACAGGCGTATAGAAAAGATCCCTGACGATTGGGGAACCGCTGTGAACGTGCAGGCCATGGTATTCGGGAATATGGGTAATGATAGCTGCACAGGAGTAGCTTTTACAAGAAATCCCGGCACAGGCGAAAACAAATTTTATGGAGAGTATCTTGTAAATGCCCAGGGAGAAGATGTGGTAGCAGGTATCAGAACACCTGCGCCGGTGAATGAATATTCGAAAAATGAACAGAGTAAACAGTTCACCACGCTCGAAAAAATGATGCCTAAACTTTACAAGGAATTGTTCGACTACCAGCTCCGTTTGGAAAAGCACTATAAGGACATGCAGGATATTGAATTCACCATTGAGAAAGGAAAACTTTATATGCTGCAGTGCCGGGTAGGTAAACGAAATGGTATCGCGGCAGTACGAATGGCCACAGAGATGTACGCTCAAAAACTGATAGATGCTAAGACAGCTATTATGAGAGTAGGCCCTAATCAACTGGTAGAACTGTTGCTGCCCATGCTTGACCCCAAAGCACAACAAACAAATCCTGTCATTGCAAAAGGGTTACCGGCTGGCCCGGGTGGTGCCAAAGGCCGCGCAGTCTTTTCTTCTGATGATGCAGTTGAATGGGCTCACCGGGGCGAAAAAGTCATTCTTATTCGTGAAGAAACTTCCCCTGAAGATGTAGATGGTATGCATAAATCACAGGCAATCCTTACTTCGAAAGGCGGAATGACCTCACATGCGGCCCTGGTAGCAAGAGGCTGGGGAAAATGTTGCATCGTAGGTTGCAGTGATATTGAAATACATCATGAGTCCAAAACCTTCCATGGAAAGAATGGGGTAGTGATAAAAGAAGGCGACTGGCTGAGCCTGGATGGGACGAAAGGACTGGTATATGAAGGAAGCCTGCCATTGGTAGATATTGACCTGGAGAAAAACGAGTCTTACAAAAACCTGATGAAGCTGGTAGATAAGACGAAATTCATGGGAGTAAGAACCAACGCGGAAACACCCGGGGATGCTGCGCAGGGTTTGAAATTCGGCGCGGAAGGTATCGGCCTGTTCAGAACCGAACATATGTTTTATGGTGAAGGAAGCGAGCAGCCTTTGTTCCTCCTTCGCAAGATGATCGTAAGTAAAACAGTGGAGGAAAGAAAAACGGCGCTCCAGGAATTATATACTTATGTAAAAAAAGATATCAAGGATACGCTTGACATTATGAATGGCCACCCGGTAACCATCCGGCTGTTGGATCCGCCATTGCATGAGTTCGTACCTCATGATTCTGAGAAACTGCACCAGTTAAGTAAAGAGCTGGGCATCCGCATGAGCGTATTGAAAAGAAGGGTGCTTGCTTTGCATGAAAACAATCCTATGCTGGGTCACCGTGGTGTAAGGCTTGGAGTAAGTTACCCGGAAATAACTGAAATGCAGGTAAGGGCTATACTGGAAGCCACTGCTGAATTAATTAAAGACGGAAAGAAAGCATTCCCTGAAATAATGGTACCCGTTACCTGCACGGTGAATGAGCTTTCTCACCAGAAAAAGATTGTGGACAGGGTATATAAAGAAGTATGCGCTGAACTGAAATTAAAGAGCATCCCTTATTTGTATGGCACGATGATCGAGATTCCAAGAGCGGCGTTGCGTGCAGACCGTATGGCTGAAGTAGCTGATTTCTTCAGTTTCGGCACCAATGATCTTACCCAGATGAGTTTTGGTTTCAGCCGGGATGATATCGGAGGGTTCCTGCCAAAATATCTCGATGAGAAATTACTCCACGATGATCCGTTCCAGACTATTGACCAGGATGGCGTCGGCGAATTAATTAAACTGGGTACCGAACGTGGCCGCAAAACAAAACCACATTTGAAAGTAGGTATCTGTGGTGAACATGGCGGTGACGCGGAGAGTGTGAAGTTCTGCCATCGTATAGGTATGAACTATGTAAGTTGTTCTCCGTTCCGCGTACCTATTGCAAGGCTGGCTGCCGCCCAGGCTGCCGTTCAGTTCGGAAAGAAGAATTGATCCCACCCACCATATAGTAAAATCAAAAGAGGTTGATAATTTATCAGCCTCTTTTTTTATGTTAACTAATCAGCTAAACTCTGGCTAAATTTCCTGCTGCCGGTGCGCCAATTATTCGATTTTAAAGCCCCCGTTTGCGGTAAACTTCCTGCAGGCATATTGAACACCCCGTCCTTTTGTTTTATAATCTCTGTAAGAATATTTATAAGCATTTTGTCCTTGAAAATACCATAAGACGGGTGTACCATCGGGAAGTAATAACCATATTGATGTATTCTTATATTCGTCAATGAGTTCAAAAAAAATTGATTGTTCTAAATATTTATTATCATACCGGAAGTTACAGCCACAATTATTTTGCTGTGAGGTTTGAATAGATTCTTCAATATCAAAGCCGGGTTTTATATTCGAAGTCTTATACCATTCCAGGCTTTTTATCCATTGTTCATGCTTTTTCCATTCCACAGGATTTTTATTAAATCCATCTATATGGTAATCAGTAATAGCTTTGTTATCAAAATAACAGATGTCAATTCTGCGGGCTGTGTCAGCAAGTATAAAGTCCATCAAAAACTTGATGCCCTGAATTCTGTCGCGTATAGCAGGAAATGCTTTAAGTAGTGAATCCCTTGAGTAAAGAGTACTGCCTTGTCGCGATATAAAATATTGAACATAAATTCCCGAGAAAGATACAGGGCTTTTTAAAGTTATTCTAAATGTTTGCGAATCAGATTCGATATAACGTCCAAAATATGCATACTCTTTTGCCTCAATAATTTGAAAACTCTTTTTTAGTTCATCAATTTCTCTTTCAAAAGCCAAAGAGGCGAGCTCGCTCATTTCTGATCGGCATTTATCTTCAAAGATTTGCTTCGCAAGATCTGCCATTAAATTGCTTTTCAGTTTAAACCTATCTCTGTTAAAACTTTTGTTTTGAGGTATAAGCGAATAGAACGCTACTGGCAATTTGGGGTTAAACGATTCCCTGCCATCAATGGTCCACGGAAAACCCAGAACATTTTCCGAAGCCAGTACCAACTGTTTCTTATTGTTGGGATAATAGAGAATCGTTTCAAATGTTGCGCCTGAATGTTTTGAAATCGGGATGTATCCATCGTTCAAAATTACCCTTTTAAGCGCGCTTTCATAATTAGCGATATCGGATAGTTTTTCCTTTACAAATTTTTCTTGCTTGCCCGTCCAATTGTGATACTCTTTTTTTACATATTGGAAGATTAATTCAGTACTCCTTATTATCCAATCTTTGTCATAACCAAAATTAACTAGCTCCAATTGGCGAAAGTTCTCGCTTGATATTTCCTCCTGCAGTTGATTGATATTTTTCTCCGGGACAGAGCCTACGCGCTTTCTGCTATTTAGAATCTTTTCGCCCTTTTTATCTTTTACAGAAGAATAGACAAGATAAATAATGTAGCTATGTCCGTGCTTGATAAATAGGTATTTGTACGAATAGGAATTTAAGTAAGCAAAAGATTTGTCCGTTAATTCTAAGCTATCGGGAAGAGTTGCAATAGCCTTTGAAGCAAAAAATAACAGGCCCACTACAAAAATAAACGACTTTGTCATGCTTTTGAACAGGATGCGTTCTTTCAAATTATTACACTCTTCCTAATATGATTTTTACAAAGATAATATTGGCGACATAAATCCTGGGTAAGTAATTGGCAGATGAAAAATCGGGCATCGACAATTTTAGAAAAATAAAAAGAGGCTGATCTCTGATCAACCTCTTCTCCAATTTCAAGGTTAGCAACGGGCAGTACTTATTTCTTCAGGCTAAATCCCCTGTTGATAGTAAAGCCCAATGCAAATTTCCCGTCGCGGATCTTACTGGTATTTCTTGCCAGTTGATCAATATTCGTAGAGCTGATAGTATTGCCGACATAAAACTGGAACAAGTGACCACCGGTGTCAAATTCAAAACCTACTGCCAGCAGGTCAGGAGTATACTGGTAGATGTTCCCGTTTTTGTCCAGCAGGTTTTTATACATATTCAACTGGCGTGCATATTCAAAAGTCAGCGCCTTCTTGCTGGATATTTTATATCTTCCCCCGAGACCCAATGAGTAAACATAGTTACTGTTGTTGATGCCATAGGGAACAATATTAAAATGTATCATCGTTGGCATGAGTTGTAAAGAGAATTTGTCAGAAAATTTCCTGGCGATCAGCAACTGGTGCAGGAAGGAAAACCTGTTCCAGGTCAGCTCACCTTCGATCCTGGGTGAAGCATCAACAGATGATAAGGAAAACCAGTCAACTGTTACAGGTATATTTCTTTTGCCGGTTTGCTGTCTCAGTAATTTTAGTTTTACCCATCCATCAAAATGAGAACTTCCTGTAGCGGCAGCCCCGACATTTAACCAATTCAGCGGAGAATAGTCTAACGACAGGTAAGTATGCGCGATACCGGAATTGAAACCGAAAAGCTGTGCCAGGTTCTTGTTGAATAATCTTGGCTCTCCAAGATCTTTATTCCAGATATAACCAAAATGGTGAGAGATCATGAATTGCAAAGTGCCTTTACTGACGATCTCAACACTCTGCATATTAATTATGCGTGAAGATTTAAAAGTCGCTTTGGTAAACTTTGGTTTAACTACTGTTGCCGTTGACTTTTCTGCCGGTACCTGCAAACTATCCTGCGCCATCGCATTCAGTACAAGTCCGGAAGCAACAATTAAAAGCAGTACTATCTTTTTCATAACACCTGAATTTATGGTGAATCAATTTTTAATTTAAATTATTACTGGGGTTGTCCCTGTGCGATCCAGTCTTTAAAAATGTTAATGGTACAGGAGCTCAGGCTGAGTGTTCCGCCCGGGTGACCACTGGTTCCCGAACTATTCATTATTGTGCTGATAGTCGTCTTGTCTGCCACCATTTTATTATAATCCAGCACGGGTCCAAGACCTCCGTGGCAAGTAGGCCCTTTACAGGTTGTAGTGTAAATAGCCAGAATATTGGCGTTGTATGTGGGAGTGCCTACGACTGTACAGGAGCCGGCTGCATCATCACTGGCGCCCTGGTCAATCCATCTTTTTATAATCAGCCTCTCATTCGAAGAAAAATCAATGACTCCGCCGCCGGGGTGTGTTCCGCCATTTACCCATGTCTGGAATAAGGATACTCTTGAAAGAATAGCATCATAAAAAATAGTGTCGGCATGAGAGAACTGTACAGCTCTTGCTCCCTGGCCGTTATTATGACAGCCGCAGGCTCCAGCTGTTACAATCGGTACTACTTCACTGCGAAAAGAAACCTTGGGCAATGAAAGAACATCTTCTTTATTATTGTAACAGGATGAAGCGTACACCAGGAGTGCACTTACCGCAACTGTTATTAAAATTCCTTTTTTCATATACCTGATAATTTATTGTGATAGTGATTATTAATGATGAATAATATTTCCTGATTTCCTGTATTTGAAAATACCGGCATTGTTGAGCCCATATTTCCAGATGTCAGGAATGTTCGGGTCTGCGAAATACCAGGCTTTAATAAGCGCTACTTCTGAAGGTTTCAGGCCACCATCGCCATAAGCCATATCACCCTGCTGGCTGGTAGCAAATACTCCTGTATAAGGATTAGCCAGCAGCAGCGTTGAATCTATTCTTGATACCAGCGAGCTGGATACATTCAGGTAATTCCCTTTTGCATAAAATTTATTGCCGGAGCCATCTATATATTGAACACTGGAATTACTTCTTGCGCTTTTCGGATACATGATATCAAGAAGCAGATCATCATAGGTATTCAAAGGACCCCGGGTGCTTAAGGCAGAAATGGGTGTGGAAAACGTTTTATACGGCCGGAAGCTGGCATTGGCTACCGTATCAGTATAAAATCTTCTTACACTATCCTTATATGCAGCCCATACCTGGTTGCGCAGGTTCACATTGGATAGCTGGCAATATACCGTTTGCGCACCGGTAGAAGGGTTTGTATAAATATATTGCGATGTATCTGCAGAAGTCAGACCGGCAATCAATCCTTTCCTTGCCCATCCGCCTGTAGCCGTACCCTGGTTATGACAATTAGCCGATCCGCAACCATTCGAGATAATTTTTAAAGCCGCGTTTCTGAAGTCAATCAATGCAGGGTTTTCTTTTGCCCCATTCAATATCCAGTTATAAATAATTGTTTTGTCTGTAAGAGAAAGTTCGCTATTCGAATTGACAGGAGGCATTGCCTTATTAAAATCATTGGTTGTAATAAACTCCCATAATTTACTGCCGGTCGGGTTTCCCGGGCTTATATACCGCATGATATCATTATAGGTAAGAAAGCTGGGGGTTATCGCTCCGCCATGGCAATTAGATGTCGCGCAATATTGTTTGATAATAGTCTTCACCCCCCTTTGAATGATCCTGTCATTGACATCGGGCGTAGCGTCCCGGACGGCAATCAGGGTAGTATCATAAAATGGAGAAAAGACCCCGGAATCGGGAATACTTGATAATGACCTGTCGAGAACCTTGGCATTAACACCGGTTTTCGTACACTGCAGTAATAAAAGAGAAAGAGTTAAACTGCTCAGAATGAGTCCAGTCATCTTTATGATCGATATCTTTTTCATAAAACGCTTTTTAGCTTTTTGTGGAATCCTTTGATTGCGTGAATATTATGAACAACAATTTTCGACACCAAAAATACCCTGACCCTGTTTACCATTTCATGACAAAAGGTTTGCGAAATATTGATTTTTGTCAGTCCGGGGTCGGATAATAATCAGATTTATATACATTCATAGGGCTTTTGGATATTCTCCCTGTTTACCGGGGGATTATACAGGAAGTGCTTTTGAATATAATGTACTGCCAGTTAGAAAATTAATCAGACCAGCTTAGACCAGGCGCGACGCTAAATGATAAAAAAAAGAATGGTAATAAAAAACTTTTCTATATGCAGGTATATAAATCCTTTCAACCCGGTGTGGCAAATTTACAAATCCTGAACCTGCCTTATAACAACCGTTCTTAAATAGATAACGGATATTGTATTCCCTGAGAAATGTATGAATTTTGTAATTTGTCCGGAAATTATATAACAATCACCCGGCAAAGGAATCAGAACTTCATTCCAATACAGCTCCCATTTGAAACAATATCACACTATAAAGTTACGCCATTAAAAGGACGTCACTGTCGGAAAATAAATTCTGTAAATTATTTATTATTTATACCTTTCCTCAGACAATTCAGGCATTGACATCTCTCAGTGAAAGTCTTGATAATTGTCATGAAACAGATGATCGTCTATAAATAGTTTGCACCCGCTTTTGCATTCACCATTCTAAATCTTTTTTTATATGGGAAATAATAAAAAACCAGACACCAGCTCCCGCAGGTCGTTCTTTTCACTTTTATTCACAGGAAAAGATCCCGGCAAAACTGAAAAAGTAAAAATGCTTACCGCAGACGGGAAATTGGTAGAAGTAGATAAGGCCGTTCTTGACCAGGCGCGAAAAAACAAAAAAACGACCAATAAAGAAATACTTCACTGGATGAAAAATCCCTCGAAAAAAAATAGCTGATTCATTTAAACCTGAAAAATGAAACAAGAAGAAATAAATGATAAAGGCCGGCGCGATTTCATCAAAACCGCAGCGATAGCAACCGTAGCTGCAACTGCCTGCGGAAGCCTTGCCTGTTCCTGTTCTTCAAAACATGAGCCTCCAAAAACGGGAGAAAAAGTAAAACTTCTTTCGCAGGATGGAGAAATTGTTGAAATAGACTCTTCGCACCTGGATCATGGCAACCACATGACGATGGCTGTAAAGGCTTCAAAAAAACAGGCGCGCGAAGGAATCCCGGGAAGAAAATTTGTAATGGTAATTGATCTTGCCCGTTGTAAGAATGCCAGGAAATGTGTAAGCGCCTGCCAGAAAATGCACCACCTGCCCGAGGATAAAGAATGGTTGACTATAAAACTGATGCAGGATAGCGATAAAGGATCGCCTTACTGGTTTCCTAAAACATGTTTCCATTGTGATAACCCTCCCTGCGTTAAAGTTTGTCCTGTAGATGCCACCTTTAAACGGCAGGATGGATTAGTACTGATAGATAATGAGCGATGCATTGGTTGCAAATTCTGTATGGCCGCCTGTCCTTATTCAACACGGGTATTCAACTGGAATGAGCCTCACCAGGACGTAAGCATTGCGAACTATACTCCTGAAACAAGCACGCCCAGCAAAATCGGTACTGTTGAAAAATGCGATTTCTGTCCCGATATGATCCGGCAGGGCTTATTGCCGGATTGTGTGACCGCCTGTCCCAATGGCGTATTTTATTTCGGAGATGAAAATGAAGATGCCGTAACGAATGGTGATGAAACCGTTAGTCTTTCTCAATTATTAAAAGACAGGGGCGGCTATCGCTTTATGGAAGAACTGGGTACGCAACCGAGATTGTATTATTTGCCACCGAAAGACAGGTTGTTCCCGGTAGAAAGAGGCTATGAATCATTACCGGAAAAAACTAAAGAAAAATACAAGGAAGCAATGGAGAAAAAGAAATAATAGTTGCTTCTAAAAAATATTTCAAAGAATATAATTTTTTATGGAACTTAATACATTTCAACAACAGGCTTTTGATTACCAAAGACCGCATATTGAAAAATTTGGAAAACGGGCCTGGTTCTGGACCATTTTTTACCTGCTTTGGATAGTACTGGGGGGATATGCTTTGTACCGGCAGATGACCAAAGGACATGGTATAACCGGGATGCGTGATAATGTAGTATGGGGATTATACATTGTGAACTTTATCTTTTTTATTGGTATCAGTTATGCCGGGGCCATTATAGCCGGTCTTTTGCACCTGTTTAAAGTTCCCTGGGGCAAACCGATTATACGTCTTGCGCAAATGATGACAATTATCTCGGTTGTAGTAGGCCCGATATTTATTCTTTTATGTATTGGCCGTCTTGATCGTCTTCATTATTTATTTATTTATGCCCGTCTTCAATCGCCGTTGACATGGGATGTAGTGGCGGTCCTCACTTATTTCGCCGGGAGTGTGCTGTTTCTTTATATGGCATTGATAAAAGATTTTTCCGTCTACCGTGATGCAAAGCTCAATATTCCAAAATGGAAACAAAAATTGTACACGGCATTGTCATTGGGCTATCGCGGCGCCGCCAGCCAGAAAAGACACCTGATAATATCCCAAAACTTATTGGCTATAATCATCATTCCTCTTTCCATCATTGTTAGTTCTATCCTTTCATGGGTATTCGGAATGACGCTGCGCCCGGGATGGCACAGTACCATTTTCGGGCCCTACTTTGTTTTGGGAGCACTCTATTCCGGTTGTGGTGTGCTGATCGTTGCCATGTGGGTATACAGGAAAATGTATAAACTGGATGACTATTTCACCGACAGGCATTTCACTTATCTCGGTTATATTATGATGGTACTGGCGGCAGGCTATGGTTATTTTACATTCTCCGAGTACTTCACCAGTTGGTTTGGATCGGAAAAATGGGACAGTGAAGTGATCAATAAACTCTTTAATCCCGCGCAATATGGCTGGTGGACATTATTCGCTAATGTCGCGGGCATTATCCTGCCGATAGCTATCGTCGCTATTCCCCAAACCAGGAAAACGGGCCCGATTACCCTGGTGGCGTTTATTATGGTCATTGCATTATGGGTAAAAAGGTACCTCATCATTGTGCCCACACTCGAATCACCTTTAATACCTATGCAGGATACAAGACATGAATATATAAAGTATTCCGCCAGGTGGCCCGAATGGGCATTGACCTTTGCAGGTATTGCTACTTTTATGTTATTCTTTACGCTGATATCAAAATTTGTGACTGTTGTTCCTGTTTCAGGACTGGAAGACACTAAAAATAATCGCGAGCATGCAATGGGTCTTCTCAAAAAAGAAAAAATACAACCTGCTTAAAAAAATTATATGAAACGTATTTTATTTTCAAGATACATTATCCGCTATTTCAGCATTATTCCGCTGTTAGTTTTTAGTATGATCCCTGGTCAGTCTATCGGGCAAATGGATAGCATGGCGAATATGACGACAAGTCATGGTGCGGGAGAAGCGGCTGTATCTCCTCTTGTTGATTTTATAAGTATCCAGAAGAGTAATAACACGATTGATCTTAAGGCGACTTTTAAAGCCAAGATAAAGGGAAATGTAACGAAACTACCCGGCCTGATGCTCCGGTTCCTGTATGTTGAAGATTCTGTTGAAAAGGAACTTGGACAGGCGATGACGGATATGAGTGGTATAGGTATATTCAATTGTAAAGCCGATGCATTAACCCCGGGTAAAGATGGGAAGCTGCATTTTAAAGTTTCTTTTGCGGGAGATAAATCCGTTGATGCTGCTGAAGAAGTGGTGGCTGTAAAAAGAGCTAAGCTCACAATCGAACCGGTAAAAGAAGATTCAGTTCTTTCCGTTAAATTAAAATTAGTTGACCTGGCCGGCGGCACTGAAACTGCTATCCCTGATGTTAACCTTGGAGTTTTTGTCAGGCGTTTGTTCAGTCCCTTAAAATTAGGAGAGGGCAAAACAGATGCGAACGGAGAAATTTCTGTTGAAATTCCCAACACGCTTTCGGGAGATGCGAAAGGAAATATTATTTTACTGGCAAGGATGGACGATAATGAGCAGTATGGCAATCTGGAAGCGTCCGTTATCCAGCCATGGGGAAAACCCGTATCCGACGAAATCAAAGAATTGCCAAGGGCATTATGGAGCAATCATCCTCCGCTCTGGATGCTAATTACTTTTATCATCCTGATGACGGCTGTATGGGGACATTATATTGTTATTCTTTATGAATTATTCCGGTTAAGAAAAGAACATGTTTAACTTTACGCCGATGCAACCTTTTTTTTAAATTAGCATCAATTAAATAACACATAAACACAAAACAAATGAAAAAAATTGCTTTAATAGTCTTTGTTGGCTTTGCTGCCTTTATGTCAATGGCTTTTATATCAAAAAAGACAAACGATCCCTGGCCGGTTCCGGATAAATACCTGAAAATGGCCAACCCTGTTAAATCAGATCCGGCCTCCATTGCCCATGGAAAAGATTTATACACTCAGCACTGCCAGTCCTGCCATGGAAAAAAAGGGAAAGGCGATGGTCCGAAAGCAGCCCAGTTAGACACTGAATGCGGTGATTTTACAAAGGCTGATTTTCAAAAACAACCTGACGGTGCTATTTTTTATAAAACATCTGAAGGCCGTAAGGATATGCCCAGCTATAAAAAGAAAATTCCTGAAGCAGATGATATCTGGGCAGTAGTAAACTATGTAAGAACACTTAAATAGTTCTTTTCACCGTCTTCTTTTCATAAATAAAGAAAATGCCTCTTTAAAAGAGGCATTTTCTATTGTTGACTGTTGTTAGTTTATCCCTGTTTGTTTTCCAGCAACTTAAAGAACTGGTCCAACTGTGGTAATATTACGATCCTCGTTCTTCGGTTGGCAGCTTTTCCCTCGGTGGTACTATTATCAGCAACAGGTTTGTATTCGCTTCTTCCTGCTGCAGCCATCTTCGCGGGATCCAATCCATATTGATTTTGCAATATTCTTACAACAGCTGTTGCGCGTTTTACACTCAGGTCCCAGTTGTCGAGCAGCACACCGCTTTGATAAGGGACATTATCCGTATGTCCTTCCACCATAAATTCAATATCGGGTTGATTTTTTAGCACAGTAGCCACCTTACCCAGCACTGTTTTTGCCTGATCGGTCACCTGGTATTTTCCGCTTTTGAATAGCAGTTTATCAGAAATATCAATATACACAACTCCTTTATCCACTTTGATATTGATATCCTCGTCATTTAGATTACCGATAGCGCCCTTCAGGTTCATCACCAATACCATATTCAATGAATCTTTCCGGGCCATTTGTTGTTGTAATGTTTGGATATAAGAATCCTTTGCGCCGATATTATCGAGTGATTTTTTAATACTCTCTGCCTGTGCAGAGGAGATTACGGACAGGTCCTGGAGCTGTTTCAAAGCCTGCGTATTATTCTGTTTGAGGAAATCAATCTGCTTATTCAGGTTAGCGACATCGTTTTCCAGTCCTGATTTTTGACTGCTCAATTGGGCTTTTGCATTGTTGCAATCATTGAGGCTGCTCTGCAACTGGCTCTGCGTTTGACTGCATTGCGTTTGTAAGGCCGCTAAATCCGCCTGCGATTTCTTGAACTTTTTTGTGCTCACGCAGGAAACAAGGATAACCGCCGTTATCGCGGGAATAATAATTTGTTTCAACTTCATATAGTTGTATTTAAATTAAAAAATAAGTACAATTGTTCTTATCAGGCAGATCGCAAAGATAAAAGCTGTGGAGTAGACATTCTCACAAATAATGTTAATAAATGCACGCTAAAAATATGCCTGTTTTTTTAATTTAATACTGACTTGATACAAAAAAACCGGCAATTTTGTATAAGAAGATTGAATCATGGCAACATCCAGGCAAGCTGCAATAAAATTTATTTTCGTCACCTTACTCATTGATGTAATGGGGTGGGGGTTGATCATACCGGTTATGCCGGACCTGATTTCCAGGCTCAAAAATATACCCGTCAACGAGGCCAGTGCTTACGGAGCATGGCTATTATTTGCCTATGCTATTACCCAGTTTGTATTTGCTCCTGTCATTGGCAACTTAAGTGATAAATATGGACGTCGCCCTGTTTTATTATGCTCCTTGCTTGGTTTTGGTGTTGATTATCTTTTTCTCGCGTTTGCGCCCAGTTATGGATGGCTGTTTATTGGTCGTATCATTGCGGGTGTTACCGGTGCAAGTTTTACAACCGCTGCTGCTTATATTGCTGATATCAGTACTCCTGAAAACAGGGCGAAGAACTTTGGCATGATCGGCGCTGCTTTTGGTCTTGGATTTATCATTGGACCTGCCATTGGAGGGTTGCTGGCCGGTTGGGGTATCCGCGCCCCATTCATTGCTGCGGCTATACTTTGTTTATTAAATACATTATATGGCTTTTTTGTTTTGCCCGAATCATTGAGCAAGGAAAACCGCCGGGCCTTTCACTGGAAAAGGGCCAATCCATTTGGTTCATTGCGTTTCTTAAGAAGATCCCCTGCTATCAGCGGTTTGGCTATTTCTTTCTTCCTGATATATCTCGCCGCGCAATCTGTCCAGGCTAATTGGAATTTTTTTACAAAGTTTCGTTTTCACTGGAGCGATAAAATGATTGGTTATTCCCTTGCATTGATAGGATTGCTTGTCGCTGCTGTACAAGTTGGACTGATAAGAGTGATAAATCCAAAACTGGGAAATAACCGGAGTATTTATCTCGGGTTATTTATGTATAGTATTGGACTTATACTTTTTGCTTTTGCCAGCCAAAGCTGGATGATGTTTGCTTTCCTGGTCCCTTATTGCCTGGGAGGTATTGCCGGACCTGCCTTGCAATCTACTCTCGCCGGACATATTCCACCCAATGAACAGGGTGAGCTCCAGGGAGCTTTGACCAGCCTGATGAGCCTTACAACCATTATCGGGCCGCTTATCATGAATAATCTTTTTAAATATTTTACCACTACCGCCCCTATTCAGTTTCCGGGCGTTTCCTTCCTGCTTGGCGCTATATGTATGTTACTGAGTACACTGATTGCCTGGCAAGTCCTGGGCAAGAAAAAAATACTTACCACATAAAAGATCAGTTAGCCCTCTTCCCGCGCTTCCCCGTATAACTTCCGCTTAGTCAATTCCTGATATGGCTAAGTAAACACCCTAACTAATATCATGTACCCTGATGACTGGAGGCAGTTGCTGCCGGGAAAACAATTCCCATATTTACACTTCAAAGCGGCAGTACGATCTGTAGCTGCTGCGAAACGATCTCTTGCCATTGTAATAAATTCCATTCAATTTTAAAGTATACTATTATGTTACACCAATCTGATTTTTTTGACATAGAAGTAGCTCCCGCCCGCTCTGAATTGGAAACCTGGGTAAAACAAATTGCAGCACTATGTGAAGCTGATGCTATTCACTGGTGCGATGGTTCAAAAGAAGAATACGATAATCTTTGCCAGCAACTTGTAAAGAAGGGTACGTTCATTGCGCTGAATCCTGAAAAGCGTCCCAATAGTTTTGCCTGCTTCAGCGATCCCAGCGATGTGGCAAGAGTTGAAGACAGAACGTTTATCTGCAGTCGTCGCCAGGAAGATGCGGGACCCACCAACAACTGGATGGAGCCCGGCAAAATGAAAAAGAAATTGCAGGGACTGCTTACCGGAAGCATGAAAGGGCGTACGCTGTATGTTATTCCTTTTTGTATGGGGCCGCTTGGTTCACGTTATGCGCGGTATGGTGTGGAGATAACAGATTCCGAATACGTAGTAGTGAATATGCACATCATGACGCGTATGGGACAGGAAGTATTGCCTTACCTGCAAAGAAAGAGTTATATAAGATGCTTGCATACCGTAGGCGCGCCCCTGGAAGGAAACCTGGAAGACAGTAGCTGGCCCTGCAATCCTGATGTAAAATATATATCTCATTTTCCTGAAGAACGTTTGATCATTTCTTATGGCAGCGGCTACGGCGGCAATGCATTAATGGGTAAAAAATGTTTTGCACTCCGTATCGCATCGGTTATCGGAAGAGAAGAGGGCTGGCTTGCCGAGCACATGCTGATCATGGGTCTTGAATCTCCTGATAAACAAAAGACGTATGTAGCGGCAGCATTCCCGAGCGCCTGCGGTAAAACAAATTTCTCGATGCTTATCCCACCCAAACAATTTGATGGCTGGAAAGTAACCACTGTCGGTGATGATATTGCCTGGATACATAAAGAAGAAGATGGAAGCCTTTACGCTATCAATCCTGAAACCGGTTATTTCGGTGTGGCCCCGGGTACCAACTATAAGACTAATCCCAATGCGATGGAAACCATCAAAGCCAACACCATCTTTACCAACGTTGCCCTCACGCATGATAAAGATGTATGGTGGGAAGGATTGACAAAAGAACCGCCAAAAGGATTGATTGACTGGCAGGGCCAGCCATGGGATCCTAAAAGTGGCAAACCGGCTGCACATCCTAATTCCAGGTTTACGGCGCCTGCTTGTCAAAACCCTGCTATTGATAAAGACTGGGATAATCCCGAAGGTGTTCCGGTTGCGGGATTCATTTTTGGAGGAAGAAGGAGCACAGGTATTCCGTTAGTATACCAATCCTTCAACTGGAGCTTTGGGGTTTACCTGGCCACAACCATGGGCAGTGAAACAACTGCAGCCGCGTTTGGTGAGACGGGTAAAGTACGCCATGATCCTTTTGCGATGCTGCCGTTTATAGGTTATCATATCGGTGACTACGTCAATCATTGGCTCCAGTTTGGCCGTGACCTGCCTAATGCGCCGCGCATATTTGGTGTAAACTGGTTCCGCAAAGATGAAAATGGTCAGTTCTTATGGCCCGGCTTTGGAGAAAACATCCGGGTATTAAAATGGATCGTAGAACGTATAAGAGGTAATGCTTCTTCTGTTGAAAGCCCGATTGGCTGGATGCCCCGTTATGAAGATATGGATTGGTCCGGGATGGAAAATTTTACCAAAGAAGATTTTGCTAAAATTATGACCGTAGATCGTGAACCCGGCAAGCGGGAATTATTATCTCATGAAGAATTGTTTGAACGTATGTATGATAAATTGCCCAAAGAATTTCTGTGCATGCGTGAATTGCTTTTATCTGCTTTGTGGCGTTCTCCCGAACACTGGGGATTACAGCCCGAAAGAGAATGACCTCTTCGATTGCCTGCCCTTTTAAATAATAAATACGGCAGCAGGTATTATTCTGCTGCCGGTTTATTTCAAAATTGTATCTTATAAGTTTATATACGGTTTATGTTTAGCTGGTTCCATAGTCTGTTTACCGGGATATCCCTTGCACAGTCTGTCATTATATATGGGCTGGTGATCGCTTTTGGTATCTGGATGGGCCGTATTAAAATTGCCGGTATTTCATTAGGCATTACCTGGGTGTTATTTGCCGGGCTGATCCTTTCTTACCTGGGAACAGAGATTGAGAAAAGCACGGAGAATTTTTTAAAAGAATTCGGATTAATCTTATTTGTCTACTCCATCGGGCTCCAGGTGGGTCCTGGTTTCTGGGCATCCTTGAAAAAAAATGCGATAACCAATAATATCCTTGCTCTCGCAATTGTTGTCACGGGGGTGATCATTACAGTTATTCTTTATTATTTCAGCGGGAATCACATTACTGTAATGACTGGTGTTATGAGCGGCGCTGTTACCAATACTCCCGGCCTCGGGGCAGCACAGGCTGCCGTCAGCGATCTGAATATTACCGGCACCGACAGGTCACTCATCACACTGGCTTATGCGGTCGCCTATCCATTAGGGGTGTTTGGTATTATCGGCTCTTTGCTATTGCTGAAAAAGATCTTTCATGTAAGGATTGAAAAAGACCAGGAATTCCACCGTAAATTAAGTGTGCTGCGTGCTAACAGGCCCGTCTCTGTTCACCTGAACTTAGAAAATAAACAATTAATCGGTCAGCCGCTCCGCAAGTTGTTTAATTTATTAAAAAAGCCTGTAGTCGTATCGAGAATGTATCATAACGGCGAGATCATCACGCCTACACCCGACCTGGTATTGGCTGAAAATGATGTATTGCTGGTGGTAGCTACCAAACAGGAGATGGAACAATTAAAACTATTGATCGGTCCGCCGAGTACTAAAAATTTAAAAACCGTAAAAGAAAGCCCGCTTATATCAAGACAAATTATTGTCACCAGAACTGCCGTTACTCACAAGAGATTGGGAGATATTGCCGAACTACACCAGCATGATTTTACTTTAACAAGACTGGGCCGCGCCGGAATTGAATTGGTTCCTCATGGAGATATTTTCCTGCAACTTGGAGATACCGTAAAAGTGGTAGGTACGGAAGAAGGAGTGAAACTTGTCACTGAGGCATTGGGTAATTCATTAAAAAAATTAGAAGTCCCTGATCTTGCGCCGATCTTTATGGGCATTGTATTGGGAGTTATTCTCGGAAGCATCCCTATTCATTTCCCTGGTATGCCGGTTGCCGTAAAAATCGGGATGGCGGGCGGACCATTGATCATTGCTTTATTGCTTAGCCGTTTTGGCAATTTATTTTACCTGAATAACTATACGACCAACAGTGCCAACCTGATGATACGTGAGTTAGGTATCAGCTTGTTTTTAGCCAGTGTAGGATTAAGCAGCGGTAAGAATTTATCAATCGCTTTTGAAAATGGGCAGGGTTGGATATGGATGGTTATGGGAATAGCGATTACGATGATCCCGTTGCTCCTTGTGGGGTTTATCGCAAAAAAATATTTTCGTAAAACCTATTTTGAAGTATGCGGTCTGCTGGCAGGCGCCTCTACCGACCCACCAGCCCTTGCATTTGCCACGAAGCTTACCGGCAGCGATATCCCGTCGGTTACTTATGCCACGGTATATCCTCTTACTATGATTCTACGCATTGTCGCGGCGCAACTGCTGATCCTTTTATTGGCTTAATTTATTTTACGGCGTTTTTTAAAGCCTCCACCGTTTTCTTTTCACTTCCTACAAAAATTTTATTGTCAATAACTACAACAGGTCTTTTGAGAAAAGTATATTCTTCCAGGATGAAATTGCGGTAATCATTTTCCTCCAGTTTCTTATCTTTTAGTCCAAGCTCTTTGTATTTCAGGGCCCGGCGACTGAAAAGAGATTCATAACTACCGGCCAGTTTTTTCATTTCATCCAGCTGAGCGGGCGTAATTTTCTCAAATTTTATATCCTGCATAGTAAACCCTTTCTTATCTATCCGGGTCTCTTTAATAATAGCCTGCGAAGTAGTGCAGTTGCCAAGATGGTATATCTTTTTCATGCTTGTTATTATGAGAGAAGTCATCAATTGGTTTAGACAAAATGCTTTACTTTGTATACTTTTTATATCTATTTATGGGCAAAGATGAAGTTTTTAAAGAAGAGATAGAAAAGGCCAGCGACTTTAAGTTCGGCGAAAACGTCGCCAAGGTATTCGATGATATGGTAAATCGCTCTGTTCCTTTCTATGGTGAGATTCAGCGGATGATGGCTGAACTGGCGGCAGATCATGCCAGGGAAGGCGCTGATGTATATGATCTTGGCTGCTCCACCGGCACCACGATAATTGGAATGGATACTATGGTAAATCAAAACATCCGTTTCATAGGTATGGACGATTCGCAGGAAATGCTGGACAAATGCAAATCCAAATTGATGGAGCTCGGTTTTTCCCGCGATTATGAATTGCGCTGCGTAGACCTCAACAAAGGAGTAAAGATCACCAATGCAGGGGTGGTAGTGCTTTGCCTTACGCTGCAGTTTGTTCGTCCTATCCACAGGGAACACTTACTGAAAAATATTTACGATGGCCTGAACAGCGGCGGCGTCCTGATCCTTGTAGAAAAGATATTGGCCGAAGACAGCCTGTTCAACCGTGATTTTATTGACTATTATTACAACTACAAACGCCGTAATAATTACAGCGAGATGGAGATCTCACAAAAACGGGAAGCCCTGGAAAATGTTTTGGTCCCTTATAAACTCAGCGAGAATATTACTTTGCTCCGCGATTGTGGTTTTGCCCACTGCGAAGTATTCTTTAAGTGGTATAATTTCGCGGGTCTTATCGCCACTAAAAAATAGCTAAGAGATTAAAGAGAAAAAGAGTAAAGGAATTGAAGGATTTATTTTCCGTCTTCCCTATCGTATTTGTTTTGTTTTAAAAGTAACTAATGGTAGCAATCGGTAACTTTTTCTTTAAATACAGGAATTGGATATTCATTCTTTTCTACGCAGCCTTATTTATTCCTTCCTGGCCTTTATTTTCAAAAAAGCGGTTCGGCGAACATTACTATATATGGCCGATCGCTATTGGTTTATTCACTACTATCCTCGGACAGTTGATCCGCGGCTTAACAATTGGATTGGCCTATATTGTTCGCGGAGGCATGGAAGGAAAACCCTACGCGGAAGGGCTGGTGACAGAAGGAATTTTTAATCATTGCCGGAATCCATTATATGTCGGAAATATCCTCATGCTGCTGGGCGTTGGTATTCTCGCTAATTCATTAGTGTATGTTGTAATTGTCATTCCCATTTTCATATTCATTTACCAGGCAATCGTATTGGCAGAAGAAAGTTTTTTGCGTGGTAAATTCGGGCCGGGCTATGACGAGTATTGCCGGAAAGTCAATCGCTGGTTTCCCCGCCTGCGGGGGATTGGTAAAACTTTCAGCAGTATGGAATTCAACTGGAAAAGATGGATACTGAAAGAACATTCTACGCAGTTTATCTGGCTGGCTGGCATTGTCCTGATTTTATTATTCAACTATCCTGAGCTGACAGGCAATAATGAGCATTCCCGCAACACCCTGCTTATCATAATTCTTTCTGTTTTGATTCTTATTTATGCTATTATCCGCTACCTGAAAAAGACGGGAAAATTCATAGAATAGACCGAAAATCAAAAGCCTGAAAGACCATTCGTTTAAACAGAAACGTCTTTTTGACTTCCGGCCTTTCCGGCTTCTGGGCTTTGGACCCGACTTTCTAAACAACCCTGCCGATTTATTGTTATTTTTACACTTCAAATAGTGAGATATGATCAAAACAGGAAACCCAATTATCAGCATTTATACCGAAATGACTCCCAACCCGGAGACCATGAAGTTCGTGGCTAACAAGCTTTTATACCCGGGTAAGAGCATTGATTTTCCTGATGCGGAGAGTGCAAAACCTTCCCCATTGGCCATTGAATTATTCGGCTTTCCTTTCATAAAAGCTGTATTTATTGCCAGCAATTTTGTTACCCTGACAAAAACAGCGGAAACCTCCTGGAATGATGTAATCCCCCCCATTCGCCAGTTTTTAAAAGAATATCTTGAAGAAGGCAAAGCGGTAATCAATGAAGATGAAATAGTGACTATCAAAAAGGAAAGCAGCAACGAAGTATCAGCCGATGATGACGATGTAGTAAAAAGAATTAAAGAATTACTGGAAAATTATGTAAAGCCTGCCGTGGAAATGGATGGCGGAGCGATACAATTCAGAAGCTATGATGACGGAGTTGTTAACCTGATGCTGCAGGGAAGCTGCAGCGGGTGTCCTTCTTCTATGATCACATTAAAAGCCGGTATTGAAGGAATGATGAAAAGAATGATACCGGAGGTGAAAGAAGTAGTGGCGGAAGCGGAATAAACAATCACTAATTGACGCTAACGAAAACAAATTAGCGCTAATCCTATAATAATGTAAACAGTCTCCAGGGGCTATTTTTCTTTTTGGTGTTGATTATTTTTCATTAGCATCAATTAGCAATCATTAGTGATCATTAGCGTTTCCCAATTTACATTTCTTTCTTTCAAATAATTCATCACAAAGTCAAAACATTGCTTGTGTTTACCGATCAGTTCCGGTGGGAAAATTCCTTTTTCATTAAATAAATTCTTTGCGATAAGATTGACCGCCGCCGTGCAAGTATAACCGGTTGTCCTGGCCATGGAAGAGGTTTTGGTGGCTGCATCATAACGGTCAAGTAAATTATATTCTATCGTTTTATCTTTTCCCCTTACTATTACTTTCATGACGGTAAATTCTTCTTCTTCCTCTCCTAGTTTCCATTCGTTTACGAGCAACTTCGATGTGAATTCCAGCGGAGAAATATCAGTGTCCCGGATATGAACCGGGCTTATCCCAAAAAATCCCGCCTGTTTTAATGCGATGACCAGGTCTATATGACCAGGGTAACGCAATGTCTTTTCTTTCATATCCGGGATATGCCCCATCGTATAGATCAGTGAACGAAGGCCATCTGTATTGAATGCTTCCAGTTCACCCGGTCCCTCAAAATAAAGTATTTCCCTGTCGCTTAATGCAGGTTTAATAATAACTTTTCCATTTTCTACCAACCGTGCAGGACGAATATATTCCTGGATCACATCCACCGGCGAGAAAGGCGCCTTGTATTGAAATGGGGGTTTTCTTTCTTTGGGTAACCCGCCCACATAACACTCAAAGGATGTTATTTTCATTTCCTCGTTGCATCGGCCAAGAATAAAATTGCTGATACCGGGAGCAATTCCGCAATCGGTAATAGCTGTTACGTTTTTTTCTTTAGCCAGCTTATTTAATTGCAATGCATCTTCGGGAAAAAAGGAAATGTCCACCACATTTTTCCCGGCAGTAATAACAGCTTCCAGTGTTTTATAACCCATAAAACCCGGAACAGCAGTGACGACAATATCGAAAGGAGTTAACCAGTTGCCGTATTCTTCAAACTGTGAAAGATCAGCAGCTGCTGTTTGTATCGCTGGATTGCTATTCTTTAATGTTTCGAGGTTTGTGGCGTCAAGGTCGAAAGAAGTTACATTATATTCTTTGGCAAGGTCCAGCGCAATAGCCCTGCCCACCATCCCGGCCCCCAATACAGCAATCGTCATGTAAGGAATTTTGAATGTAAATTTAGAGCTGATTGCTAAATGCTAACAGCTTATTTCCCGCCTCTTCTTCCCTGCAGGATCTTGTAAAAAGACCGGCTTCGTATTTCATCTAAAGTTAACCCGGTAACCAATGCTTCCTCTTCTGTGATAGCCCCGCAGTTTAAAGCTTTCAAAAAGAAATTCAACAATCCCTGGCCTGTCGCAGCATCATCAAATATATCTCCGGTAAGCGTGGAGATGGCAGCCCGGTCAACAAATGTTTTCAAACGATATACAGCATCTTCATAACTGCTTAAAAAGAAATTATACGTGGCCGCATAGCGCATGGGCAATTGTGCGGGGTTAAGATCCCATCCCTGGTAAAATCCATTGATGAGTGAATGCATCGTGTGATGATACCCGGTCTGCCAGGCATGATGAACTGATCTCCGGTTCTCTTTGAGTTGCTGCCCGGTCAATTTTTTTCCCCGATGTGGCGCTACCGGCATTACATTCGTTGCACCATCGGATAAAAATATTCCTGTTCCTCCCAGTGCTACTTTGGTCATGTGATGGGCAAAATCACAAACCGGGTGACCCATAGTCTGGTATTTGGCAGTAATGCCGCAGGAAGCTGTATAATCGTATGTTCCAAAATGAGCAGCGATACATCTTCCCCCGCTTGCCCGTATAATGCGCATCAAAGGGTTTCTTCCTTCCTCATCCATGATGATCTGCGTAGCTTCTACCATGGTTTCCATCTTCAGGGTACCAGGAACTAAATTGTTTTTCTTTTCAATAATCTCGAATAAGCGAGCCAACGTAATTACCTGCTCAGGTATTGTCACCTTTGGCAGCATGACAACAAAATTATCAGGCAGCTTTCCTTTTGTCTTTTCCAGCAATGTGGTAAGAAAAATATCCAGTGTTCTTACTCCGCGATATTTTAAATCTTCTGTAAAGGGTTTGATACGTATACCAATAAAAGGAGAGATCGTTTTATTTTTCATTCCTGCGGCCAGCTCACCGGCTGCATTGACGGCTGTAGCGTCTTCTTCCTCGTCGGGGCGGTTTCCAAATCCGTCTTCAAAGTCAATCCGGAAATCTTCTACTGGTTCCGTTTTTAATTTTTGAAGGATCTTATGATAAACAGAATAAGAAAGCCAGGCTGCTTCTTTTTTTCTTTCCTTCTCACTCATCTTGTCTAATTTCTTTACCATTTTTTCAACCCGCTGATGATCGGATTTTTTTTCGGGGTCAGGAAGAGCGTCATGCCCTTGCAGCTTAAGCACTTTGGCCAGTGTGACAAAATCGGGGGAATAGGTCTGCAAACTTTTCAGCGCTATATCACCCATCTTCACACAGGTATCTGATTTGAATAAGTTAGCGCCGCCATATACTGTATGCACTGGCTGGCGATCGGGCCTATCTCCGGGATAAATTCCCTGGAATCTAAGATTAGCGGTCTTTAATGAGCTGAGCAGGGCTTCTTTTTCGTTATCGGGGATGGAGAAATTCATACTATTCAGTGTTAGATTTATGAGCACGAAGGACACAAAGAAAACACAAAGTTCACAAAGAAGTTTGACAGAATGAATTGTCGTTCAAAATCTATTTAATACTCTTTTAATTCCGTTTTTCATTAATACAGTTTTAAAATTTAAGATCAGGCCATGTCTAAGCCTTAGAAATCTAAGGTAAGTCAGTAACTGGGCGATATGGATGTCCGCAATACCATCAATGTTTTTTGTTTCGACTATTATTTTCTTTTCTATTACGAAGTCTGCTCTATAACCACATTCCATCTTTATTTCTTCAAAGATAACAGGAACCGGCTTTTCTGTTTCTACATAAAGACCTTTTTGCCTGAGCCTGTAAGCCAAACAAGTTTTGTAAACATTTTCAAGCATCCCCGGGCCAATCGCTTTATGAACGCTGAACGCCTCGTCAAGAATAATTCTGATTATCCCTTCTTCATCCATGTCTTGCTTATTTAAATAAAATGAATTTCGCTGTGTCCTTTGTGTCTTCTTTGTGTCCGTTGTGTTCCTTAAGAAAATGTCAGGAACCCCTGTACGTAGAATATCCAAATGGATTTAAAAGAAGAGGAATATGATAATGCTCCCCGGTTGTTACCTGGAAAACAATCTCTATGTAGGGGTAAAGGGTTTGAATAGAATGCCGGGCAAAATAATGGTGAACTTCAAAGCGAAGTTTATAAGTGCCAAGTTCCAGGGTCTTCGTCTTAGCCAACAGATCAGTTATCCTGCCATCTTCATCGGTAACTCCCCTGGCAATTTCTTTCCATTTATTGGCAGAATACCTGCATAGAACAACAGGTATCCCATTGGCGGGTTTGCCTTTGGAAGTATCCAGTATATGCGTGGTAAGCTGGCTCATAAGACCTCGTCCCTGATCCATCTCCCGGGAGAGGGAAACAGGATTCGTTTTTATTAGTTAAATAAAACTAAGCTTGAAATCTGCGTATTAATCATTTAATAGTTTTTCTAATCTCAGTTGGGTTATTTTATTTTGTTCCTCTGCCGCAATATTTATTTCATCTTTTGGGTCATTCCGCAATCTTGATTGCAATATCTCCAGCATTTCTTTGGCCGACTTTCCCGTAGCACACACAATAAAGATATAACCGAATTTTTTTTCGTATTCAAGATTGCCTTTTGCCAGTGCTTTAATCGTTTCTGTAGAAGCACTATTGACACCGCTTTGTTCTCCCGATGCCCATTCTGCTGTGGACGCAAATTTTTTCTTCAGCGATTCCACATCCCCGATCCTGGGATGATGAGCAAATGCTTCTTTCCACTCTTCTTCATTGCATTGATACCATTGTTCTTCGGCATCTTCCAAAAGTTCCACGAGGTCATCAGCAGGAAAAAAAACCAGCATCCTGGTTACCCATCCAGATGAACCACAACATTTGGTCAATTCTTCCCTGAGCCGTTGCGGAGACAATGTATTGAGTTCGTGCAGAGTCATACTGGTGAGTGGTGAGTGGTGAGTAGTCAGTTATGAATTTAGCTCACTCGCCACTGACTACTCACCACTCACCATTATACTGTTGTTGGAAAACGATTCACATTCTTATAATAAATATACACTGCCGGTTCTTTACCCATAGCAGTGAACCATTGCTGGCAAAAAGGCGCCATCCAGATGGAATCGCCTTGTTTAACCGGGTACCATTCATGATCCAGCATGTATATACCCTGGCCTTGCAGGTACAATAACCCATGTTCCATAATATGCGTCTCCACGAAAGGAAGATGGCCTCCCGGATCATAGGTAAAAATATTAACAGCCATATCAAATGCCGGTTTATCCGGCAATAACACCTGCAATCGTAAAGCCGGGTCGCCAAGATAAGTGTTGCCATCAATGCCTCCCGCTCTGTCAAAGATCACCGGGGGAGGAGGAGAATAACCACCGGGAAGATGTTCATATACTTTATGAAAACTGAGCACTTGTGTGCCTTCTTCTTCGCAGTTAAACTGGTAAGCTGTCTCAACAGGTACGTATACATAATGGCCTTTCGATAATTCCTTTTCACCCCCGCCCGCATTGGCATTGCATTTTCCCCTGACGACATAAAAAAATATTTCCGATGCCTGCGTTACTCCCATTATTTCACCGTCTTTATTCATCGTGGTGAGTATCTGGCAGAAATTAGCTCCCATAGCTTCATTGATAATAACATTCGCGGAACAATTTTTCCAACCAGCGATATTGCTGTTAACATACCCATCAGGAGCAATGACGGCATGATTTCTTTTTACTACACTTCTTGTTAAAGCGGATATTTCCATATTATTAGATTTTTTGCCACGAATCAAATTGGTATTGATTCATCTGACTGGTGGCTTATATTTTACCAATTGTTGAATAAAGTTATCAGAAACTTTAATAGCCGCAGCTATATCTTTTAGTTCAACTTCTTCCAGCGGGTTATGACTGATTCCCTTGAAGCACCTGACAAACAGCATGGCTACCGGCGATACTTCAGAAACCGGCACTGCATCATGCCCCGCCCCACTTACCAATTCTACAGGGTCAAAACCGGCTTCTTTTATAGACTGAACCAGTAATTTATTCATTCCCTTGTCGCAGATTGCCGGTTTTGTCTGCTGTATAAGACCCCATTTCAGATTAATCCCTCTTTTCTTACAGATGTTTTCAGCCATTTCCTTAATTGCCAGGCAGGATGATGATAGAATATTTTCATCTTCGCTTCTTATATCCAGGCTGCAGATCACCTGGCCCGGGATAACATTGCTTGCCGGGTTTATTATATGAAGTTTGCCAATGGTAGCAACCAGTTTTTTTTTGCCGGTTATTGCAAATTTTTCCGTTTCTAAAATAAACTCTGCCGCACAGGCTAATGCGTCTTTACGCATATCCATCGGCACAGTTCCCGCATGACCGGCTTCCCCTGTAAATATTAATTCTATCCTGCATTGGGCGGCAATTGCTGTCACAACTCCCACCGGAATATTTCTTTCATACAGCACCGGCCCCTGCTCGATATGGATTTCAAAATAACCTAACCAATCCTCTTTTGCAATCGCATCTTTACTGAGGTTATTTACATCGCCTCCGTTCTGTTTGATCACTTCCCCGAGGGAAATACCCGCTGCATCTCTCTTATCGGACAACTGTTTATCAAATGAACCCGCAACTGCTTTACTTCCAAGATAAGTAGTATGAAAGCGGCAACCCTCTTCATCACAAAAAGCTATCAATTCAACATGAAAAGGTATTTCTGTTTTCGACCGGATGATTTGCTCAATAAGATCGAGACCCGCCAATACGCCCAACGGGCCATCAAACTTACCCGCATTGATAACAGTATCAATATGTGATGCGATAACAAAGGTTTTGGCATCCGCATTTCCCGATAATAACCGGCCTCTTATATTTCCGATATTATCTGTTCTTGTTTGCAATCCTGCCTGCTTCATCCATTGTTCCACTTTATTCCTTCCTTCAATAAATGCCCGGGTGCCATAGGTACGGGTAATGCAACCATCGTCCTCGCTGACAGAAGCGAGTTCATTGATCCGTTGCAATACCTTTTCAGCCCTTGTTAAGTGATCGCTCATATATCAGTAAGCTAAAGATTTTTTTTAACGTAGAAGTAGCACAAAAAATACCAGGGATCACGGAGAACACAATGTTGGTTCTTAGTGCCCCTTTTCCCGCAATACAATATCGCCTCTATTTAAAACAAACTCCCCGCTATCAAAGACTTTTTCTCCTTTCAAATAAGTTTGCTCCACCCTGCCTGACAATTCTTCGTTAAGATACGGCGTGATTTTATGTTTATGATGGATGATCTTTTCTGTGACAATAAAATTTTTCTCCGGGTCCCAAACCACTAAATCCGCATCGTACCCTTTATGGATCCTTCCCTTATTATTTTGCAAACCAGGTAACATAGCAGGGCGTTCACACAACCATTTTGCCACATCATTCAAAGTACAACCCTGTTGTTTTGCCGCCGTCCACAATACAGGCAATGCAAACTGGATAGAAGAAATTCCACCCCATGCCTTCATAAAATCGCCGCTAACCATTTCTTTCATAGCCGGAGGCGATGGCGAATGATCAGTGGCCACAAAATCAATGATGCCCTCCTTCAATGCCTGCCATAGTTTATCATTATTCTCCTTTTCCCGTATTGGCGGTGCGCATTTGAATTGCGTTTGTCCCTCCTTAATATTTTCCGCGTTAAAATATAAATAATGCTGCGCTGTTTCTACAGTCAATGGCAACCCCTTTTGTTTGGCTTTTACTATCTGTTCAACCGAATCAGCCGACGATAAATGAACAATATGTACCCGGCATTTAAATTCTTCGCACAACCGGATCATTAATGCTATTGCTTTGTCCTCCCATTCTTTTGGTCGTGAAGCAACATAGTCTCTATATGATCTCCCGGGTCCTGATTTCCGGTTCACTGGTTCCTCACTTAGTTCACAATGAACCAATAAAGGCAAATCCTGTTTTGCAATGACAGGCATCGCTTTCCGCAGGTCATCTTCCGTCACATTCGGAAATTCATCAATGCCTGAATGGGTGAGAAAGGCTTTAAAACCTAATACTCCTTTTTGGATCAAAGGTTCAATCTCATTTTTATTTCCCGGAATAAGGCCTCCCCAGAATCCGCAATGGGTATGCAATTGCCCGCCTGCCGCTTTTATTTTTTCATCCAACGCTTTGGCTGTCGTCGTCACCGGCGATGAATTCAGCGGCATATCCACCAATGTGGTAATTCCGCCTGCAATAGCAGCCTTAGTGGCTGTATCAAATCCTTCCCAGTCAGTTCTTCCCGGCTCATTGATATGAACATGTGGGTCAACTATCCCGGGCATCAGCACTTTATCTGCAACATTATTTACAGGAAAATCGCCACCGGGTAATTCAGATACAATGTCTGCAATAATTCCATTTTTGACCAATACTACTGCCTTTCTTATACCCACGGGAGTAATGACACGATTGCTTATGATGGCAGCATCAAACATGAATAGTCGTTTTATGAGCGCAGGAAACACAAAGGTCACTAAGTTTTACATAAAGAACATAACGCAGCGGTCTTTGCGGCTCTTTATATTCTTTGTGCTCCTTATTCCATAAAAATAGAAAACAAATAGAACATAGTACCCCTCAGATCAGGCAGATATTTATCGCATTTTGCTGCAGGTAAAAAAAATCAGTAAAAAATCAATTACATTGCTTTATAAGGATGGATAAAATCTGTGTCTATCCATCCAATCTGTGTTATCCTTGTTCCAAAAATTATGGCAACCATCTTCCTCATATTATTTTTGGTGATACTCGTCATGCTCATTATCATGACTTACCGTATCCATGCCATGGCCAGGCATCATTATGATAACGAAGAAAATCGCGAAAAGGCAGGGCTGATACAAAGCTGGGTCTATGCAGCGATCATTTTCACGATCATCGCTATTATTGCCAGTATCTACTTTATGGTTAAGGGCACACCTTATGAGGGGCACCTTATGGAATGGCTCAATATCGTTGTGCGCGTCATGCATATTACTTTTGGTATTGCCTGGATCGGAGCGTCTTTTTATTTTGTTTTCCTGGAAAATGCGCTTAACCGAACCGATAATATCAGGGATGAATTAGCGGGGAATCTATGGGCCGTGCATGGTGGCGGATTCTATTACCTGGAAAAATATAAGATAGCCCCAAAGATCATCCCCAAAAATCTTCACTGGTTCAAGTATGAAGCTTATTTCACATGGGTTTCAGGTCTTGCCCTGTTGTTTATCCTCTATTATTTCAATGCTTCGGCCATGCTCATTGATACCCACGTGTTAAAGCTGAATACAATCCAGGCAATCAGTATTAGCATCGGCTCATTTATTGTCGCCTGGCTTATATATGACGGCCTTTGCCGGTCCCCATTGGTGAAAAAACCTCTGTTTTTTACGCTTACAGGCGTTCTTATATTAGTTGGCTTTGCTTATTTCTATAGTCATGTATTCAGCGGGCGGGCTGCTTTTATCCACTTCGGCGCTATGATCGGAAGTATGATGGTCGCCAATGTATTCTTTGTTATCATCCCCTCGCAAAAAGCTATGGTAAATGCGGCTAAAAAAGGACAATTACCCGATGCAGAGAAAGGAAAAAAAGCTTTGTTCCGTTCTTTACATAACAACTATTTCACGTTGCCGGTATTATTTGTCATGGTCAGCAACCATTTTCCCAGCACATTCAGCAATAAATATCAATGGGCAGTGCTGTCGGCTATCTCCCTTGGGAGCGCCGGCATCAAACATTGGCTCAACCTGCGCGAGCAGGGAAAATTAAGTGTGTGGATCATGCCTGTATCGGTTTTATTATTACTGGCAGTCGCTTATGTGACGGCGCCTCAACCATCCACTATAAAATGTAAAAAAATAAGCTTTGCAGAAGTAAACAACATCATTCAGCAACGTTGTACCCGCTGTCATTCTTCCAGGCCAACCGATGAAGTATATACCGCGGCGCCCAATGGAGTAAAATATGATACACCCGCGGAGATAGTCAATAAAAAAGACCTTATCATGCAAAGAGTGGTTATCACCAAAACAATGCCCCAGAATAATAAAACCAATATGATGCCTGAAGAAAGGGATATCATCCGTTGCTGGATAGAACAGGGAGCATTAACCAATCAATAGTAGCCGTCATTCTGAGCGAAGCGAAGAAGAACAGGGAGCATCAACCAATCAATAGTAGCCGTCGTTCCGGGCGAAGCGAAGAATCCCGGGGATTCTGGCTGTTTGTCACTGCATTTCACGGAAAAATGAACCTGTTCAGGTGATCTGCCATGACCTGTAAGTTCAACACCATATACGATAAATAATTACCGGACAGGGCTATAGCATCCGGAAGTAGAATATAAACTACATAAACAAAGCAGGTAGAACTATTGCGCGACTATCGGTTGTTTCTAATCTTTGTTAAGGTTTTACCAGTATTATGAAAACCGGATCTTATTAAGTATATAATAAAATAAATGCCCCGTTTTTAAATCCAGTATCCCGTACCCCCTGAAACCAAAAGAGCGCGGGAAACACTAAAGAAAAACTATGGAAAAGATCACCATCCTCATCACAGACGACCACACTTTAGTCCGCGAAGCATGGGCTATGTTGTTCAATGCAGACTCTTCTTTTAAGGTTCTTGCCCAATGCGGTAGTGGTGAAGAAGCGGTAGAACTGGCTAAAAACCTGCGGCCCGATGTTGTAATAATGGATATTAATCTTCCGGGGATGAATGGATTCGAAGCAACAGCCCTGATACGTAAGTTTTCGCCGGGTTCCAGGATCCTCGGTGTATCCTTACACACGCAACCGGCTTATGCCCGTAAAATGATACAGTCAGGCGCAATGGGTTATGTCACCAAAAATTCTTCCCACGAAGAAATGATCAAAGCTGTTATGGAAATATATAATAACAGGAAGTATATCTGCCATGAGATCAAGAATATTTTATCAGAACAAGCACTCGGCGGTGGTGAGCAACCCGATGGTTTGCATTTACTTTCTAAAAGAGAATTGGATATTATCCGTTATCTCAGAAAAGGATTTTCATCCCGGGAGATTGCTGAAAATATCAGCATATCTGTCAAAACTGTCGAAGTACACCGCTACAATATCCTGAAAAAACTCAATGTCCGGAATGTGGCATCCCTGGTGAATTATATTAACAATAGCCAGTTAGCGACAGAATTATAAACAGTTTTCTTTTGAACGGATTTATTCCCTGTATCCAGGGGAATTTTGGCTATATAAAATAGTTTTTTCTTTTTTTATCCGTGATTTTTCACTTTCCCCCCAGGACTTAATCAGTAATTTTATTGTCTAATACGGATCGATGAAAAAGGAGCAAATACAGCAATTGTTTGAACAATTCGAAAACGCCTGTTATATCTACAAAGAAATTGAATGCTGGAGTGCAAGGGAATTGCAAAACGTTTTCAATTACTCCGAGTGGCGGAATTTTTTGAAAGTAATAGACAAAGCAAGAATAGCTTGCAAAGCTGCCGGGGAAGCGGTTTCCGACCATTTTGTTGACATCAACAAAATGGTCGGCCTGGGTAGCAGTGCTCAAAGAGAACTGGAAGATATTGCGCTTACACGCTATGCCTGCTACCTCATCGCTCAGAATGGCGATCCTTCCAAACCGGCAGTAGCCTTTGCTCAAACTTATTTCGCCGTGCAAACCCGCAAGCAGGAGATTATTGAAAAACGTTTGTTGGATGTTGCAAGAGTTTCTGCCAGAGAAAAACTTACTAAAAGTGAAAAGAAATTATCCGGTATTATTTACGAACGGGGTGTAGACCATATTGGTTTCGCACGCATCCGCTCCAAAGGCGACCAGGCTTTATTTGGTGGCTTCGGTACTAATGATATGAAAAGGAGACTCGGAATACCCGAAACAAGACCATTAGCCGATTTTTTACCTACCCTGACTATTAAAGCAAAGGATTTTGCTACTGAGCTTACGAGCCATAATGTAATAGAGAAAGACCTGAAAAGCGAGCGATGGATCAGCAAAGAACATGTTGATAACAACCTTGCAGTCCGTAAAATGCTTAATGAAAGAAATGTATTGCCCGAAAATCTGCCTCCTGCAGAAGATCTGAAGAAGGTAAAGCGCAAACTAAAAACAGAGGAAAAGAAAATACCTCAGCAAACAAAAAAGATACGGAATGGTAAAAAGAAATAATTACAGCACACTTCAGTGCCGAATATAGCTACCGCCATCTACCAGGGATATTACTCTTCTATCTTTTTTCCGCTTTTATCGATCGTTACCCATTTACTTTCTTTCAAAACTTTGGCAATGCCATCGCTAAAGGAACCCGCAAAACCATATTTGAAAGCAATAACCTCTTTACCGGTCTTGTCAACAAATCCCCATAGCCCTTTTTTAGAGACCGCTGCCAGCCCTTCTGAAAAACTGGAAGCACCCTCATAATCGAAGGCAATGATAGTCTTACCCGTACGGTCAATAAATCCATATTTCCCTTCTTTTGAAACAACAGCCAATCCGTCTGAAAAAGAATTAGCATCACCATATTGCAGCTCAACTACTTCTTTCCCTGTCGTATCAATATAACCCCATTTATTGCCTTTTTTTACAGCGGCCATTCCATCGTTAAAATGGAGGGCATCGTCATAAATGAGCTGTACTACCAATTTACCATCTTTGGTCACATAACCATGTTTGCCGTCTTTGGTCACCAGTGCCAGCCCGCAGGTGCATTCATCCACATTATCATATTGCTTGGTCCATTGCTGAGCGCTGCCGGCAAAAGACAGGCTCAGGGCGGAAAGAATAAGAAGATATTTCATAACTCTTTTATTGAGAGTGAATAATTATTATAAGCATTGAAAAGGTAGCAACTGTCACTCCCATTATTTATGATTTGCGGCAGGAATAGAGTTGATTTTGGTAATGGTTGAAAGCTTGATTTTTACTGGCCAAAGCAAGTATTCCCCGGTACTTCGGACAACCGGGCCCGGCAACTCGTCCCTCTCCATACCCTTTCGCCCCTGCGCCTGCATTCCGTCCCTAAAGCCTTACAGCACATCCCTCTGATTTGGCAAAAGCTCTCTTGCCGGAATAGTTTTACGGACAACAAAACCTGTATGAACAGCAAAAATTTACTCCTCTTCTTTTCCTTGTTATTATCCCTGCAACTGGCCGCGCAGGTCACTATTTCAGGCTTTGTAAAAAATACTAAGCAGGAACCGCTTGCCGGGGCCAGTATTTCTCTTGAAAACAGTTATAGCGGAACTACTTCTGCTGCCGATGGCAGTTTTTCTTTTATTGCAACAGATACCGGAACCATTAAAATACTGATCAGCATTACCGGGTATAAATCATTTGAACAAGTCATTACCCCCGGAACATCACCCCTGGTTATTAATGCAATTCTTAAGGAAAGTATAACCGAATTAAAAGCGGTGATCCTTACCGCCGGCAGTTTTGAAGCCAGCGATAAAAAAAGAACTACTGTCCTGAAGTCAATTGATATTGTTACTACTGCCGGCCAGGAGGCTGATATAGTAGCTGCGCTGAAAACGCTGCCCGGGGCACAACAGGTAGGCGAGACAGAAGGCCTGTTTGTAAGAGGAGGTACCGGCGCTGAAACAAAAGTCTTTATTGACGGGATGATGGTCAGCAACCCGTTTTACAGCAGTGTACCGGATATCGCTCAACGCGGCCGCTTTTCGCCCTTACTTTTCAAAGGCACTATTTTCAGCAGCGGCGGTTATTCGGCACAATACGGTCAGGGATTATCTTCAGCTCTCGTATTAGAAAGTCTCGACCTGCCCACAAGGTCAGAAACTAACTGGGTTATTTCGTCTGCCCAGCTAAGCGTCACCGGACAAAAATTGAATCAGTCAAAGAATGGCAGTATTGGCGGCGGTATCGCTTACTCCAATCTTGCCCCTTATTTTAATGTGGTAAAGCAAAAATATGATTACACCAAAGCTCCCGAACTCATCAACACCGAATTGCATGTCCGGCAAAAAACAAAGAAAGGAATGTTTAAACTATATGGCTATGCCAACCATAATACCATTGCCTTCAACAAACGCAGTGTGGAAAGTCAAAGCTGGCTGGATCAATTCAAGCTTACCAACAGGAACATTTATACCAACCTGACTTATACCAGCGCCCTGAATGAAAAATGGAAATTGTATTCAGGAGTTTCATTCAGCTACAACAAAGACAATATTCAGCGCTATACCCTTGCAAAGGATACAGTGAATAATTATTTCCTTCCGAATCTTACCAATATCACCGGGCAGGCAAGGATAGTCTTCACCCGCAATTTACCCGGCCTCAGCAAATTGAATATCGGCGCCGAATGGCAGTATATAACCGACAAGGTAGACGCGAAAGACAGTATCCCTTTTATCACAATCCATGATAGCTATATTGCCTCATTTGCAGAGGCTGATATCTACATCACTTCCAAATTTGCGGCGAGAACGGGTGTCCGCGCCGATCATAGCAGCCTGCTGGATCAAACAACCCTTTCACCCAGGATTTCATTAGCTTATAAACTGAATGATAAAAGCCAGGTATCCGCCGCCTACGGAGATTTCTACCAAAAGCCGGAGACCAATTATCTCTTTCGCAACAGGCATCTCAGCTTTACTAAAGCCGCTCATTTTATATTCAACTACCAGCATATCGCCAATGGCCAAACCCTTCGCCTGGAATTATTTTATAAAAACTATGATAAGCTGATCACTTATCCTTTGAATGATCTCACTAAACTTACTAATAACGGCGATGGCTATGCAAGAGGGATAGAATTTTTCTGGAGAGATAAAAAAACTTTCAAAGGCTTCGATTACTGGATCGCTTACTCTTATCTCGATACCAAAAGAAAGTTCCTTTACTATCCCTACAGCGTACAGCCCGACTTTACCGCCACACATACCGCCAGTTTGGTGGCTAAGAAATTTGTGGAATCAATTTCCACTTATTTCTCCATGACCTATAGTTATGCCAGCGGCCGGCCCTATTACAATCCTAACCGGCCTTTGACGGAATTTATGAAAGACCGGACCATTGATTATAATACCATGGGCTTCCAGCTCAATTTCCTGACACAGATCAGCAAATCCTATGTCGTCTTCATTTTTAATATGAGCAATGTACTGGGCAGTCGCCAGGTATATACTTACCGCTTTGCGACGATACAGGATGCCGATGGCACTTATCATGGTGAAGCGATCACGCCTTTGGCGAAGAGGTTCTTCTTTGTTGGGGCCTACCTGAGCATTGGTGTTGACAGAAGAAAATCAGTTTTGGATTAATATCCCGCAGCGCTGCTGCGAGAGGCTTAAATAATTACCTCAAACCTAAAAATCAAACAAATGAAAAAACAAATCGTCATCGCCGGAATTCTTATCACCTGCAGTTACAATTTATTCGCGCAGACATCCGCGGAAACCAGTACCGCAGTGAATAAAAAGTTTATTACCGCCATGGAAGCAAATTTGAAAATACTGGATACGGCAAGTAATCCCGCAACATTTATCCTGCTGGCCAATAACTTTGAGCGTATTGGCAAAGCCGAACAAAAGCAATGGCAGCCCTTCTATCATGCAGCTTTTTGTTATGCAGTGATGGCGCTCAATACGCCTGATAAATCGAAAACAGATCTTCTGGCTGACAAAGCAGAAAGTTATCTCACCCTTGCAGATGACCTGGAAAAAAACAATTCTGAAGTAAGCGCCCTGCGGGCCATGATTCTTTATGCCCGTGTATTAGTTGATCCTACCAGCCGCTGGCAAACGATGAGTAAAGAAGCGGCCGATGACCTGGCAAAAGCCAAAGAACAAAACCCGGCCAATCCCCGTCCCTATTTGATTGAAGCCAATTCAAAACTGCGTACGCCCGAAGGTTTGGGTGGCGGCCCCAAAACAACAAAGCCCATTATAGAAGAATGTCTGAATAAGTATAATGCTTTTGTGCCTGAGAACTCAATAGCGCCCAACTGGGGAAAGGGACAGGCGGAAAAATTATTAAAAGCTGTCAACCCTCAATAAGATACCCTGTTTTAAAAGATAACTTTATACCTTACAGTCATTAGTATGAACATCTTTAAACAAAAATTTCCCTGCAATACTTCATGGAAAAGCAATTTAGTGTCGGCCCTGCTTTTTGGTTTATTCATCATGCTTTTCCTGCTGGCATTCAGACCTTTTCAATTAGATACTTTGCACACCGGCAGGCTGATCTTTTTTTGTGCTGTTTATGGCTTTACCACTTTTGCCGCTATTGCTGCAGTTGCCCTCATCATGCCAAGGGCCTTTCCATCTTACTTTAATGAAGAGACCTGGACAACCGGGAAGCAGATATTACTCATAACCGGTACCCTGGTATTGATAGGCCTCATAAATTATCTCATCTCACCCTTAATGGGCGGATCGGATCAATCACTCCGAAAACTTCTGTGGTACCAGGGTATTACAGTGCTGGTGGGCATTTTGCCGATCACCATTTTTACGCTCATCGAGCAAAACAGTTTATTGAAGAAATTCGAACAGCAGGCGGCTGTATTGGAAAAAAAATTACAGGAAAAATTAGAGTCCGATAAGAAATCCGATCCGCCTGCTCCGCCACCCGAAAAAAAAATGACTTGACGGTCATTGAACTGACCGGCGATTACCAGGGCGAAAAAATAGTATTGCCGCCGGATGAGCTTTATTTTATAACCGCCGCCAATAACTATGTAAAAGTTCATTTTATCAAAAATGACAAAATATCCTATTCTATCATTCGGATGACCATGAAAAGAGTAGAAGAAGCGCTGCAATCCTGGCCGGATTTCTTCCGGTGCCACAGGGCCTATATTGTAAACCTGGATAAGGTGCAGCATGTAGAAGGCAATGCGCAGGGATACAGGGTGCGGTTAGCAGGGGTAGAAGAACCGATTCCTGTATCCCGCAATCTCAATAGTGAGTTTTCTGATAAGTTACTCGCTCTGAGAAATACTATCGCCTGACTGAATACGCCTTAAGTTCTTAATCTATTTGCCGGGAAGACGGTGAGCGCTGGTCTTCTTATCGTCTTACTGCCTTCCCGGCATTAATAATTTCTTATTGTTTTTACACTTCTCTGTTAGATTACCGGTTCATACAGCTCTTAAAAAACTCCCAGATCATTTCATTTCCCTCAAAATCCTGGCAGGCTCTGCCAATAATCATTTTCGGAAGATATTGTGAACCTCCCGGCAATGCATGACCTCCATTGATAACTTTTACCAGGCAAACTTTTGTACCGCCGCGTCCGCCGGAATAAGTGTATTTGATCGCCGTGCATTTATCGCTCTTATCATTGTCAGGAAGGTTTTCAATGACCGGCGTCGCCGATGTTTTATCTACGGTAATATAGCGCTTCAGGGTAGAATCGGTAGACGTGCAGTTACCCCGGCTGCCCGTCAGTTTATTCCCAACAGATCCTCCGTTATAAGGAACCAGCGGATCTCCGGTACCATTCATGATAAGGACAGAGATAGGACGCGAAGGATAAAACTCCGGGTAAATTCTT
>JAUZOA010000002.1 GCA_030706685.1 Bacteroidota bacterium | reverse complement strand
TACCGGCACATTTTTACTGCAGGCCGGTAAATAATAAAGTTTTCCCATGTTGGTTGCATGGTGGTTTTATAGGTTAGTGTTTTAAAATCAGCTGGTGCCCGTGAAAATGAAACGTCCGGTATGCTGATTGAGAGCAGGCCCGGGTTCAGGGCCTGTTTTTTTTAAACAAGATCAAAAAAATATCGTTGTAATGACCGTTAAATTAATTTTTTGCAGCCTTTATCCATTTCAGGGATAAACCCACATAATAATTTCTTCCCGGGGCTGCATTATAATAACGACCTGCTGCCGCATTAATATCGTTACCGAGACTGTATTTTGTGTCAAGAAGATTATCCGCCCCGGCAAAAATTTCTGCTTTAATTTTTCTATGAAAATCTTTCCTGTAACCCAATCTTGCACTGACCAGGTTATAAGAAGATGCATAATCGGAATTGACATCATTCAATGCGATCGGGTCTGTATAATTATACGTGATATTGATATAACCGCCTGTTTTGGACGATATATCGAGTCCGGCCACGATTACCTGCGGGGCCACCCCGGGTAATTGTTTTTTTGAAAAATCCGAATTGACTTGCTTAAAACTTCCATAATGGAAATCATGCCAGGCATAGCTGATCCATATTTTAGCTGAATTAATAAATTGCTGAGGGTTATCAGCCAGCTGGTAGGAAGCATAAGTCTCTACCCCATTTTGTTTGGTAGACCCGGCATTTACATAATAATAAACGCCGCTGGTATCTATACGTTGTACGATCGTATTTTTTAAATCAAAGAAAAAGACATTGATATCGAAAGACAATTTGTTGCGCAACAGGGAGCCCCTGGCGCCCACTTCATAATCTATTCCGTCTTCAGGCTGCAGGTTGGTTCCGAACAGGCCGTCGGAGCGAAGCATTTCAGAAACGGTAGGGGTAGAAAATCCTCTCGCGATACTTCCGTAAACAGATACATCTTTAGCCAGTTTTTTCAGAATCGCGAGGTGAGGGGGTAATTTATTTTCAAATATTCTCTTCTGGGTACTTGATGGCCTGGAAGAGAGGTTGATAAATTCAAGTGATGATTTATTCATACTCACGCCGCCGGTAACAGCCCACCCACCCGGTAATTTCAAATCCATCTGGGCAAATATCATGTATTGCCACATGTTAATATTATTATCGGATTGCAATGAATCGGCGACTCCCAGTTTATTGCCATAATCTCTTGTATTGAAAAAGCCTTTCTGGGCTTCTGTTCCAAAATTCATTTGTAACCGGGTATCCCCGATTTGTTTTTTATATTCAAAGACGCTTCTGCCACCAAAATGAGGCTCTTTCCTGATCTCATAAACGCGGATACCGGGGTTAGTAAAATCGGTGTATGATCCATACACGGAAGTAGTGTTTTGCCAGTTTTCACTGAACCTGTATTCATCACTGAAACCTGCGATAAAGATCTTTTGATAGATGGCAGCTTTGTTTTGAATAGCGCCCGGCTGCGCGCCTGCTGAAGGCCTTGCCTGTGCAGGGTTTGCATTATACTGGGCAAGAGTCAGGCCACCCGGCGTTTGGTAAAAGAGATCGCTATAGGACATATAGGCATGCAGGCTTTGCCTGTCGCTTACTTTCAATAAACTCTCCCAGGACGCGATATCCCGGCGCATTTTTGCCTGGCTGCGGTACCCATCGCTGTTTTGATGAGAATAATTGAAACTGTTTTCATGATCGGAGTCCCCGGTTTTTACATTTACATTGATATTAGTGGCTGCAAAGCTGCCGGCCGAGTAATCCAATGAAACCCCTTTATACCAGTTAACGGGTAATGTATGTATAAGCATGGCGCCGCCGATGCCTGCGCCATATAAACTGCTGGCGGGTCCTTTAATGATTTCGACGGAATGAAAATTATAAAAACTCAATTGATTGAGATAGGTATTGCCGCTTGGGTCTGTAAGAGGTATTTCATTGAGATAGATCTTTACATCACGAACGCCGAAGGGCGAACGCAAAGAACTGCCACGGATATTAAGACGGTAACTGCCCGGCGAACGCTCTTCCATGCTTACACCGGGCGTAATATTTAAAGCAGGTAATATGCTCATGTTGCCGAAGCGGTTCAATTGTACCTGCCCGGTAAAGCTAACCGGGGCCGCTACTTCCACTAAACGGCGGTTTTGTTCGTAGGCTTTTACGATTACTTCGTTTAATGTTTTGGAGGAATCTGTGGGTTCATCCTGTGAGAAACAGGGCAGAGAAATTAGTAGCACGAAGGTCAAGCAGAGTAAAATTGGTTTCATAGATTTGGTTGAGTTATAGTTACGCTAAGATAGAACGTTTTTTTGCTATCTTCATTGCATGACCCCAAAGAATAAATTAGGGCTGTTTGATTTTACCATGATCGTGGTCAGTTTGGTGATCGGCATGGGCATTTTTCGAACCCCGGCTAATGTGGCTGCCGCAACTCCAACGCCTCTTATTTTTTTTATTGCATGGTTTGCCGGTGGACTGGTAGCCTTATGCGGCGCGCTTACTTACGCGGAGATCGGTTCGAGATTGCCGGTCACCGGGGGCTATTACAAGGTTTTTTCTTATGCTTATCATCCTTCCATCGCTTTCGGGATTAACTGTATTATCCTCGTTTCAAATGCCGCGTCGGGAGCCGCGGTGGCATTGGTAGGGGGTGAATATATATGTGGCGTCATTATGCCCGGTGTAAAGGATGCAGCTTATATTGAAGTGGTTCAAACCATTATCGCGTTAGTCGCGATCCTTATTTTCTATGGTGTGAATATGCTGGGTTTGCGGCTTAGCGCCAGGACACAAACCATTCTTACGATCATTAAAATATCGCTGATCATGCTGCTGATCAGCCCGCTTTTCTTTTCGGGCAATAATACCGCGGGTATTTCTTCCCTGGTCAATTCAACAATTAGCCCGGGGTTTAGAGAATATATCAAAGCTTTCGGCGTGGCTTTGGTCGCGGTAAGCTTTACGTACGGGGGTTACCAGCAAACGATCAATTTCGGGGCGGAAGTGGATAAGCCCAACCGGAATATCCCGAGAGGCATATTCATGGGTATTTTTATTATCATTAGTTTATACCTCACTATCAATTATGCTTATGTACATGTGATCGGTTTTGAAGAATTAAAGACCAGTAAGAATATCGCCGCTATCATGGCATCGAAGATATTCGGGGTAAACGCGGAAAGAATATTATCGGTACTGCTTTTCCTGAGTGTTCTGGCTTATATCAATGCTTTGTTGCTGAGCAACCCAAGAGTAATGTATGCGATGAGCGAGGATAAAATTTTACCCGAAGCCTTTCAAAAGAGGAATAAGCGGGGAGCATTGACATTGGCGCTTACCGCCTTTTCAGTACTCTCGGCCATCATTGTATTCTGGGCAAAAAAATTCGACACCCTGCTTAGCTTTTCCATTTTCCTGGATTGTTTTGGTATGATACTTTCGGCAGGGAGTATTTTTATTTTGCGTAAGCGGACGGCTCATCTCAATGGTACCGGCATCTACAGCATGAGGCTTTACCCCTTATTACCCGTTATTTTTATAGCCGCCTATACTTTTGTTGCCATAAGCCTGGTGATTACCCGGACCAATCTTTCACTGATAGGCCTGGGAGTATTGGCAGGGTTTATCCTTTTGTATTTTATTGTAAAGGCAATTCAGCCGGAACAACCACAAAATAAATGACATGGATCTTTCCTATATCTTAAATGAACTCGGTGAAGAAAGAGAGAATTATTTCAATGCCATCTCCCCGCCCATCATGCAGACCAGCAATTTCGCTTTTAAGAAAGTGGATGACCTGCGCAAAGCCTTTGAAGACGAAATGGCAGGATACCTCTATAGCCGCGGAATAAATCCTACCGTCGATATCCTCAGAAAAAAATTAGCGGCATTGGATGGAGCGGAGGATTGCCTGGTCTTCAACAGCGGCGCTGCGGCTATCTTCGCCGGCATATTGGCGAATGTAAAAGCCGGGGATCATATTGTTTCAGTGAAAGCGCCTTATACATGGGCGCAAAGAATGTTTGATAGTATACTGCCCCGCTTTAATGTGAGCACCACGTATATTGACGGGACAGATACGGCAAACTGGAAACGGACAACGAAAGACAATACCACCTTCTATTATCTCGAGTCACCCAATAGCTGGGATTTTGCTTTGCAGGACATCAAAGCCATTGCCGCATTAGCCCGGTCAAAGAATATCGTGACGATGATTGATAACAGCTATTGTACGCCAGTATACCAGCGGCCTATTGAAATGGGAATGGATATGGCCATGCAAACTGCGACCAAATACATCGGCGGGCACAGCGATACACTGGGAGGGGTGTTAAGCGGCTCTCATGCTATGATAAAAAAAATATTTGACAGTGAATATTTAAATATTGGAAGCGGAATTCAACCATTCAATGCCTGGCTGCTGATACGGGGATTGAGAACTTTGTCTGCAAGGCTTGATCGTATTAGCCGGTCAACCCGGCAGGTTGTTCAGTTTATGAAACAACACCCCGGAGTTGAAAGCGTCATTTTCCCGTTGGATGAATCTTTTCCGCAATATGCTTTGGCCCAACAGCAAATGACCGGGGCCTGCGGACTTTTTACTTTTGTATTGAAGACAACTAAAATGGAGTCTGTCGCCAGGTTTTGCGAAAGCCTGCAACATATAATGATGGCAGTCAGCTGGGGTGGGCATGAAAGCCTGGTGATGCCCAAATGTTCCGGTATTCAGCCAAAGGATTTTGATCCCGGCAACCGTGAACACCGTTTTGTCCGAATGTATGTTGGCCTGGAAGACCCGGAATACCTGGTTGCTGACCTGGAGCAGGCCCTGGCAAAGATGAGTTGAAATTTAACCCTCATTTATAAAAAATCATTATCGCCCCGCCTCAATTCGTTTATTTTTGCCGGATTATGACCCGGATTGTAAACCTCTTCCTCGCATTATTGACGTTCACCTTTTCATTCGGACAGGAAAAATGGGATCTTCAAAAATGCGTAGAATATGCTTTAAAAAATAATATTTCGGTCAGGCAGGCTGACCTGCAATTGCGTTTTGCCCAACTTGACCTGAAGCAAAGCAAACTATCACAGTACCCGAGTTTGGATTTTAGTACCAGCTTCGGATACAGTTCCGGCCGCAACCAGGACCCGACAACATTCAGCCTGATCACTACTGCCTATACTTTTAATAATATGACGCTGCAGAGCAGTGTAGATCTTTTTAGCTGGTTCACCAGGAAGAATACCGTTGCCGTAAAAGACCTGAATGTAAAAGCAACAGAAGCCGGTATCGAAAAAGCAAAAAATGATATTGCATTGAATGTAGCTGTTGCTTACCTGCAGGTGTTGCTGGCCAAGGAACAAATAAAACTAGCCCAATCCCAGGCCGAACTTACCCGCTCGCAACTGGAAAGCACCCGCAAACAGGTGGATGCGGGTAAACTACCGGAGTTGAATGCGGCTAACCTTGAATCGGTACTGGCTACAGATAGCTCAACGCTTATCAGCGCGGAAATTTCAGCCAACCAATTATTATTACAAATGAAAGCGCTGCTAAACCTGGATGCAGCCGTTTCCTTTGATGTGGCTACTCCGCCGGTTGACCAAATTCCTATTGAAAACCTTGCCGGGCTACAACCCGATGCTGTGTATGCCCTGGCTATGACGAATATGCCGCAGCAAAAAGTGGATGAACTTAATTTAAAGGCTGCGCTAAAGTCGGTGCAGGTAGCGAGAGGTACTATGTATCCTACACTTTCGCTGTTTGGCAGCCTGGGTAATGCATACAATGATAAAGCGCAGGAAATAAAATCGAAAACGCAGGTACTTGCACCGGTCGGAACGGTTACAGTAAGCGGTACACCTTACCAGGTATATCCGCTGTCGCCGTTCGATGTGTTCACTTATGGTAAAATAGGATACTTTGACCAGTTGAATCAAAACTTCCGCCAGTCAATCGGAATAAACCTGAGTGTACCTATTTTCGGCGGCGGCAATCTGAGAACGGCCTGGCAGCGTTCAAAGTTGAATGTAAAACAGGTGGAATTACAAAAAGAGCAGAATAGTTTTACATTGAAGCAGGATATTTATAAAGCGTATTATGACGCTGTGGCTGCCGTTCAAAAATTTAATGCCGATAAGAAAACGGCGGAAAGTTCCCAGAAAACCTATGATTATGCAACCAGGCGATACGACCTGGGCTTGCTGTCTTCGTACGACCTTATTACATCACAGACAAACCTGGCAAGAGCGAAAAGCCAGTTGCTGTATTCGCAATATGATTATGTTTTTAAAATGAAATTGCTGGAATTTTATAAAGGACAGGGACTAAAACTCTAAAGATTTTACGATCATGAACAAAACTTTAAAATGGATCCTTATTTTGCTGGGCGTTATCATCCTGGTAGTAGTAGCTCTCAAAATTGCCGGTGGCGGCGACAAGGGAGTGAAAGTGTCCAGTGAAAAAGCTGCCAAACGAACCATTATTGAAACGGTAACAGCCAGCGGTAATATTTATCCTGAAGTAGAAGTAAAGATCAGCCCCGATATTTCCGGGGAAATTACTGAGCTGAACGTGGAGGAAGGCGATAGCGTAAAGAAAGGAAAAGTGCTGGCCCGCATATTCGCGGATATTTATGCATTACAAAGAGATGAAGCTGCTTCGCAGGTAAGCCGTTCACAGGCGACTGTGGCGAATAGCAGTGCAGCCATTGAAGCGTTAAAAGCATCACTCGACCAGGCAAAACAAACCTACGACAGGAATAAAACACTTTTTGACCAAAAGATTATTTCGAAATCGGAACTGGAGCAATACGAAACGACCTATCGTTCTGCATTGGCCAATTATAATGCCGCAAAGGAAAATATCAGGAGCCTGGAAGCCAGCGTGACGGAATCACAAACGGGTCTTAACAAGGCCAACAAAGATCTTAGCCGAACTACTTTGACCGCACCGATGGATGGTGTGATCTCCTCTCTCAAAGTCAAGAAAGGAGAAAGGGTAGCCGGCAACAGTTTTAATGTCGGTACAGAAATGATGACAGTGGCGGATATGAGTGTGCTGGAAGTAAGGGTGGATGTGGGAGAAAATGATATTGTAAAAGTAAGCTATGGCGACTCGGCCGATATACAGGTAGATGCCTATAATAACAGGAAGTTTAAAGGAATGGTAACGCAAATCGCCAGCAGCACGAAAACATCAATACTCTCTTCCTCCAGTTCCAATGATGTCATAAATTATGAAGTGAGAATACGTCTGGACAAAGATTCCTACAAGGACCTGTTGGATCCAAAGAATCCCAGGAAAATTCCTTTTCGTCCCGGCATGAATGCCAATGCTGAAATAAAAACAAAGAGATTGGATAATGTATTGGCCATACCTATCATGGCTGTCAATGCAAGGGTAAAGGGAAGTGATAAAAGTGTAGCCGATAAGAAGAAAGAAGATGAGGAAAAGAAAAAAGGGGAAGACAACAATACTACTACAAATGATGACCAGGCTATGGCCGGCAACGACCTGGAAGAGGTTGTTTTCCTGTTGCAAAAGGATGGAACGGTGAAGAAGACAGTAGTAAAAACAGGTATCCAGGATATCAATTATATTGAAATAACAGGAGGTCTGAAAGAAGGAGATGAAGTAATAACAGGGCCTTATACGACAATAAGTGAAAAATTAAAAGATGGAATGAAAGTCACTGTAGTGCCGAAAGAAAAATTATTCCAGAAATAGATGACTGGTTATATAGCCTGGCAGAAATGATTGGTTGAAGAATCCGGGAAGTCCCCGGATTTTTCATTTCAGGCTGAATATAAATCCTTTGCTATCTTTAATTTCAGGACGATCACTTAATCTGCATAATCAACGGTTATGACTTTCGGAATTATCGGCAGCGGAAGCTGGGCAACGGCTTTGACTAAAATCCTTACGGGAAAAAATCATATTGTGAACTGGTGGGTAAGGAATGAAGAAACTATCCGGTATATTCAACAACGTCGCCACAATCCACATTACCTGAGCTCTGTCAACTTTAATACATCATTACTGGCCATGTCGGCGAATATTAAAGAAGTGATCAATAAATCTGATGTAGTGGTCATGGCTGTGCCATCGGCTTTTGTGGAAGAAAGTATTGACAGTCTTGCCCCGGCTGACTGGGCCAATAAAAAGATCGTTTCCGCTATCAAAGGCCTTTTACCTAAACAGAACATCTTATTGAATTATTATTTAAAAGACAGGTTTGGTATTTCGCTGGAAGATTATTTTGCCGTATTGGGCCCCTGTCATGCGGAAGAAGTGGCCGCTGAAAAGCTTTCTTATCTTACTTTCTCAGGAATTGATAGGAAGGCCACCGCAGAGATCGCTTCTCATTTTGCTACCGATTATATCAATACTGTCATTAATCATGATATAATCGGGGTGCAATACGCGGCTGTCCTGAAAAATATCTATGCGCTCGGAGCCGGTATCGCACATGGCCTGGATTACGGTGATAATTTTCTCAGCGTTTATATTGCGAATTCTGCCGATGAGATGGCGGAGTTTTTAAAAAAATCAGGGGCCGAACACATTGTGGTAGGAGAGCATGATGGAGAGGATCCCCTTACGCATCGTAAAACCCCGAATTATGCTGCATCCGTTTATCTTGGGGATCTGCTGGTCACCTGTTATTCACTTTACAGCCGCAACCGCTCCTTCGGCAATATGATTGGTAAGGGCTATTCCGTAAGGGCGGCACAGTTGGAGATGAATATGGTGGCGGAGGGATATAATGCAGCTAAATGTATTTATAATATTAATAGCTCGGTCGGCGCTGTCATACCCATAGCGGAGACGATTTACAGGATATTATGGGAAAATGTTAAAGCGGCTGAGGGCTTTAAACGCATTGAAGAGGTACTGGTCTGAAAAGGGTGGTAAGGAATAGCGGAAAGAGATAACAGCAGTAAACTCCCAATCATGCCTTTATCATACAATGGATTCGGCCCCGCAGCCATATTAATCATGCTGCTATGCCTGGTGGTTTCAAAAATATACAAAAAGTACAGGCACTACCGGCAGGGGACTAAGTAAAAAACAAGTCGGCCGCGATTCCGTCGGCCAGCAATTTTCCTTCTTTTGTCAGGACAAGAAAATCATCTTCCCATTTCACCAGGTTTTGCTTTATATATTTCCCCGACATTTCAATTAACCTGCTTTTTATTTCTTTATCAATCCCGCCAAGATATAATCCTTCGGATGTCCGGAGCGAGGTCATTATATACTCGTTTAATTTTTGCAGGGGTGAAAGAATTTCAATTTCACAGGGAATCACTCCTTTCGTGATCGCTGCAATATATTGTTGATTATTGGCAACATTCCATTGCCGGCTGCTGCCATCAAAGGAATGAGCCGAAGGGCCGATGCCAAGATATTTTTTTCTCTGGCCGCCGGGTCCGATGGACCAGTAGGAAGAGTTGTGCCGGCTGCGAAAACCAGGTTTTGAAAAATTCGAAATCTCGTAGTGTTCATACCCGGCTTCTTCCAGCCATTGCATCAGCAAAATAAACTGGTTGGATTGTTTATCCGGGTTCACATCCTCCTTGTCTCCCCGCGTGATCATTTTTTGCAGCGGAGTTTTTGGTTCCACCGTTAATGCATAACAGGAAAGATGCGGAATGCCGGACGAAATGGCTGTTTCAACATTTTGTTTCCATTTTTCATTTGTCAATAGCGGTGTTCCGTAAATGAGATCAATGGTGATATTGTCAAAGTATTGTTTTGCCAACTGCAAATTATCTCTCGCCTGCTGAGCATTGTGGGCCCGGTTCATCCATCGCAAATCCTCTTCAAAAAAACTCTGCACGCCGATACTCAGCCGGTTGATCCCGATCCTTTTCCAGTCTTCTAATTTTTCTTTGGTAATATCATCAGGATTCGCCTCAAGGGTTATTTCTGCATTTTCGGCAACTTCATACAGGGCCCTGATTTTCTCCACCTGCAAGCTTATATCTTCTATTGGCAGCAAAGAGGGTGTGCCGCCGCCAAAATAAATGGTCTCAACGGTTGCCTTACCAAAATATTCCTGTCGCATCTCTGTTTCCCTCAATAAAGCAGCCACCAGTTCGTTTTTATGTCTTAATGAAGTAGTAAAGTGAAAATTACAATAATGACAAGCCTGCCGGCAAAAAGGGATATGGATATAAATACCAGCCAAGGGGTTTGTTGTTTAATGAATATTTTTGATTCAATCTCCCTTTTCCCGCATCGCCTTCGGCAAGCCTATGGCGGCCACAGGCAGGAGAAGGGCAGGGGTTGAGGTATGACAAAACTCAGACTGCAAATATCGGCTCTTGTTTTTTTCTTGCTGCAGATTCATTTATCTGCACAAACTAATTATAATCTTTATATCCGTAGCGCCGACAAGGACTCCGCCTTTCTTACCGGCAGCCTGGGGATACCCTCTTCTTTTACTACCCGCATCGCCTGCCTGGAATATGTCAACAAGCTGCCCGTTTATCTTCGGTCCAAAGGATATGTCACCGCTTCACTGGATAGCGTCCGGTATGATTCTTCCTCTGCAAAATTGGTATTGTTTGTAGGCGATATTTACCAATGGGCGCAGTTGGATGCCAGCCAGGTGGATCCGGTAATACTCCAGGCGATCGGGTGGAGAGAAAAAATATTTGCAGGTAAACCGATGGATTTTACACAGGTGAAGCAATGGCAGGACAGGATTCTAAATTACCTCGAAAACAATGGTCACCCGTTTGCAAAAGTTTATCTCGATAGCCTGCAACTGGATAAAGAAAAAACTTCCCCGCCCGGTTCAAAAGACTCGTTGATAACCGGGCAGGTATCCGCGAAACTGAAAGTAGATAAAGGACCATTTTATAAGATTGACAGCATCCGCGTTTATGGGAATGTCAAAATATCGAATGAATACCTGCAGCATTATCTTGATATAAAGAATGGAAGCGTGTTCAGCAAAGAGAAACTGCTCCGGATCAGCAGGCAAATGAAACAACTGACCTATATCGAGGAAGAACACCCGTCTAAACTGGTATGGCTCGGCAGTGGTTCGATATTGGAAATGTACCTGAAGCAAAAAAGGAGCAGCCAGGTAAATTTGCTGTTTGGTTTTTTGCCAAACAATGATCAGCTTTCGTCTAAAAAATTATTAGTGACGGGCGAAGCGAATATCAATCTTAAAAATGCCCTGGGCGCCGGAGAAACAATCGGGTTTAACTGGCAGCAGTTGCAGTTAAAATCCCCCCGTTTGAATATCTTATACCAGCATCCTTATTTATTCAATTCACCCGTCGGGCTGGATTTCGCGTTCGATATGTTCAGGAAGGATAGTACCTATTTAAACGTGAACCTTCAACTGGGGGCGCAATATGTGCTGAGTACCCAGCAGTCGGGAAAGCTTTTTATACAACGCTTTCAAACTATCGTTAACGGAATAAATACAAACTATGTTTTGCAGAACCGGAAATTGCCGGATGAAGCGGATGTAAGTTCGGTCAACCTGGGAATAGATTATGAATTTAATAATACCAATTATCGCCTGAATCCTACTACAGGAAATGAATTCCGGGTGATCGTGTCCGCAGGCACCAAAAAATTGAAGAAAAACACCCAGATACTTGATTTGAAAGATCCCGGTGATCCGGCTTTTGATTTTGACAGGCTCTATGATACCTTAAAACTTAAGACATATCAATTTCGCGCGAGGGTTTCCGCCGCCAGGTATTTCCCCCTGGGAAAACAAAACAGAAGCACCATCAAAACAGCTGTAAACGGGGGATTTTTTCAAAGCGGTAATATTTTCCGGAATGAGTTGTTCCAGGTAGGCGGTTATAAATTATTGAGAGGTTTTGACGAAGAGAGTCAATACCTTTCACAATTTGCGATAGCTACTATGGAATACCATTACCTTGTAGGACAAAATTCATTTTTTTATATCCTGGCGGATGGCGGATGGGGACGAAACAACAGCCAGAACATAGATGCCAGTTATACTTATTTTGGAACGGGCCTTGGGCTTGCTTTTGAGACTAAGGTGGGTATTTTTAATCTCGCCTGGGCCGTGGGTAAAAGAAATGATACGGAATTGAATTTGCGGCAGTCAAAAATTCATTTTGGTTTTGTCAACTATTTTTAAACGTATTGTCACGTCTTAATTAGTCTTTGCCATTATTTTTGCAACACAATCTTTTTTATTTGCGGCGACTTTTATTTTTATCCTTTTTTGTATTGCTTTTGCCGGCGTTGATTTCCGCACAAACTCATGCAGATTCAACTTTTGTCCCGGTTGCCGATTCTTCGAAAGCACCAGGTACAGCCATTGCTGCCAGGGATTCATTACCCCTGCCAGCGGAAGATTCTGTGTGTAAAAAACCATGGGAACATACCCACTGGGCACTTGATCCCGCGGTACCTCTTTCCATCCAGTTAATCAGGCATCATCCTTATTTCGGGTTTGGTTCAAACCCGGTAGTTATTCACACAGAATTGAAACCCTTTCACGGCAAAGAGATGCTCTTTTATATATTCATTGCCCTGTTACTCACATTGGCTTTTATGAAACAGGCTTTTCCAAAATATTTCAATGATCTTTTCCGGTTATTCTTCCGTACTACTCTCAAACAGCGCCAGATAAGGGAACAATTAATACAGACGCCATTACCTTCCTTATTTCTCAATACTTTTTTTGTAGTCAGCGGCGGCTTGTATATAGATATTTTGCTTCATCATTTTGGTATTCTCCCGGTTGAAAACTTCTGGCTTTTATTTTTGTATTGCAGTTTAGGGCTTTCGGTTATCTATGCGGTCAAATTTGTCGGCTTGAAAATATCCGGCTGGTTGTTTAATATGAAAGAAGCGGCCGATTCGTACATTTTTGTTGTCTTTGTCATCAATAAAGTCCTCGGCATCTTCCTGCTCCCATTTTCGATATTGCTATCGTTTATACAGGGCGATGCTTACACGGTTTCATTGGTCCTTTCCTGGTGCGGGGTTGGGGTTTTGCTTATTTACCGGTTTATATTAACTTACGCTTCAGTTCGTAATCAGGTCAGACTCAATCCATTTCATTTCTTTTTATATTTCTGTGCTTTTGAAATAGCCCCCCTTTTGCTGATTTACAAGGCTTTACTTTTCTTTTTTCGGTAGAACTACTTACCTTTGCACACAACTTTAGCCGAACCACAAATGGTAAATAATGGGGTCAAGGCAAAACACCGCCAAAGAGCATGAAAAAAATCCTGATTACCCAACCGAGGCCGGATAGCGATAAATCGCCATATTTTGAGCTTTCAAGGAAATACAGTGTAACACTGGATTTTCAGCCATTTATAAGATTGGAAGGCATACCCGCCCGGGAATTCCGTAAACAAAAGATCGAGATCCAGAATTACACCGCTGTAATTCTCACCAGCCGCAACGCCATAGATCATTTTTTTCGTACCTGTGAAGAAATGAAAGTCAGTGTTTCACAGGACACAAAATATTTCTGTATTACCGAGGCTGTAGCGCTATATCTTCAGAAATTCATTCTTTATCGTAAGCGTAAAGTGTTTTACGGCGCCGATGGTACCAACAAAAGCATGTTTGATGTTATCAATAAACATAAGGGCAATGAAAAATTCCTCTATGTTTGTTCCGAAAACCAGCAGGACAACGAGATCGTAAACTGGCTGAAGGCAAATAATTGCGAATATGCGCTTGCTTTCATGTATCGCACCCAAAGCAATGATGTAAAAGAATTACTTTCTAAAACCGAATATGATATCATCTGTTTTTTCACGCCAAGCGGGGTAAAAAGCCTCTTTGATAATTTTCCAAAATACCAGCAAAACGGAACGGTAATCGGGGCATTCGGCAGTAATACTTCCAAAGCTGTAGAAGATGCAGGCCTCAAATTGGAGATCAAAGCTCCTTTGCCACAGGCTCCGAGCATGGTGGCTGCATTGGAACAATTTCTTTCCGGCGGAAAGAAAAAATAAACCCATTATTGTCTGCATAACGCTACCCCGGCAACCCGGCTGATATAAACGGATTGTCATTAAAATAATTCCTGGTTTACTATTTGCCATAGCCGTTTTTTTTGTAAATTGAAAGAGGGAACCGACAACAGGAGTGTTACAAATGCCGGCACCGCGTTTCCCGGATATTTTTCTCCTTTTTTGCGTGATCTTCACGAGATTCTTGCCTGATTCTTGCCTGATTCTTGCCTGACTTTTCCCTGACCCTGTCCTGACTCTCACCTGACCCTGACCTGACCCTGTTGAGACCCTCCTGTATAGTATCTCTATTCCTCCAATATACCGACTATATGGCTACGGTATGGCAGAGAGCATCTTTAGTCTGCCTGGCTTTGTCCTATCCGGCTTCTGCCATAAACCGGATAGCCCATTGATGAGACACTACCGGGCTTTGGGTAGTGTCCCAATTTCAATTTTCATGTTGGCCACGGAGGACCGCAGAGAAACAGAGAACCTCAGAGTATGTATGATCGTTTCTCTGTGACCCTCTTTTACTCTGTGGTTCTCTGCGGCCATGTCTCAAACCAGGACACTACCGGGCTTTGCCGGATTTTTCTTATTCCATCAACTTCATTATATTGAACGGCTAAGCCATGCATAAATTTACCAATCATCTTATTCATGAAAGCAGCCCTTACCTGCTGCAGCATTCGCATAACCCGGTGGACTGGTACCCGTGGGGAGAAGCTGCATTAAAAGCGGCTAAAGAACAAAACAAACCGATTCTTGTAAGTATCGGTTATGCTGCCTGCCACTGGTGCCATGTAATGGAAAGAGAAAGTTTTGAAGATGAAGCCACGGCGCAAATCATGAATGAGCATTTTATTAATATAAAAATTGACCGGGAAGAAAGACCCGACCTGGATCATATCTATATGGATGCGGTGCAGGCTATGACAGGCAGTGGCGGCTGGCCGCTTAATGTTTTCCTGACACCGGAAGGAAAACCCTTTTACGGAGGCACTTATTTCCCCCCGAAAAGAGCTTATAACCGCGCTTCCTGGACAGAAATATTAGCAGGCGTTTCAGAAGCATTCAATGAACGCAGGGATGAAACCGATGCGCAGGCGGAAACTCTTACCAACCATCTTATCCGTTCTAATTCCTTTGGTATTCAAAAACCCGATGAACCGCATACATTATTTTCAAAGGAAAAACTTGACGAAGCTTTTCAGAACATTATGAAGACGGCGGATAAAGAATGGGGAGGATTTGGAAAAGCGCCCAAATTCCCACAGACATTCACTATTGAGTTCCTGCTCCGTTATCATTATACAACGCACAATACAGAAGCCATGACCCAGGCATTGCTTAGTCTTGATAAAATGATTGAGGGCGGGATTTATGACCAGGTGGGCGGTGGTTTTGCCCGCTATTCTACGGATAACGAATGGCTGGCTCCTCATTTTGAAAAAATGCTTTATGATAATGCGCTGCTTGTTTCTGTTTTAAGCGAGGCTTACCTGTTGACAAAAGAAAAGCGATACAGGGAAGTCATCGATGAAACAATAGCATTTGTCAAAAGAGAGTTGCTTCATAGCCAAAAAGGATTTTATTCTGCTTTGGATGCAGACAGCGAGGGAGAAGAAGGGAAATTTTATGTATGGAGCCTTGATGAAGTAAAAGAGATACTGGGTAAAGATGCCGGTATTTTTTGCAGCTATTATGATATTACCGCGCAGGGTAATTGGTCAGAAGGAACTTCTTTGGAGAGAGGGAAGAATATATTGCGGGTAAAAACAGGCTATAAAGAATTTAGTGAAACAAATAATATCGCAGTGGGGGAGCTGGAAATACTGCTCGACAAAGGGAGAAAAAAACTTTTGGAGGAAAGAAATAAAAGAACCAGGCCTCAACTGGATGATAAGATCATTTTGAGCTGGAATGGGTTAATGAATACTGCATGCTCCAGGGCTTTCATGGCAACAGGCAACGAAGAGTACAGGAAACTGGCTATAGAGAATATGGAATTCCTGCTTGATAAATTCAGGATAAGCCATTCCAATGAGTTCAACCATACCTGGAAAAATGAATTAGCAAAATATCCGGCTTTCCTGGACGATTATGCTTTTTTGATAGAGGCATTGATCCATCTCCAGGAAATTACTTCTGATACAAAATGGCTGACGACAGCCCGGGAAATAACACAGTTTGTTATTGACTATTTCAGCGAGCCGGGCGCCGGTTTTTTTTATTATACCAAAGCAGGCCAGGAGGATGTGATTATGCGCAAAAAAGAAGTATACGACGGAGCAGTTCCTTCCGGCAATTCCATAATGGCCTACAACTTGTATCGACTTTCAATTTATTTTGATAAAAAAGAATGGAGGAAAAGAAGTATTGAAATGCTCACCTCTTTAGGTCAGGCCATTTTGACATACCCGACATCATTTGGTATTTGGGCCTGCCTGTTGCAAGAAACCGCAGAGGGTACTTTAGAGATAGCTATTACGGGAAAAGATCATGATAAGCTGAGAAATGAATTGTTGGGATATTATCTTCCACACAGGGTATTAATGTCATCAGTTGTTGAGAATCAGCAATTCCCTTTGCTTGCTGGTAAAATATCTTATGACAAACCAGTTATTTACTTATGTAAAGATTTTGTCTGTCAGCAACCTGTTGACACAATTACCCGTTTTATGTCTTTGATAGACAGGCATAAAATGGGCAATTAATTTTCTGTTAATACAATAAAATCGCCCATTTCCCGTTAGATAATTTACTTCGTAAAACCCGATTTGTATATAAAAAAATAAATGGTAATGTTGTGGTAGCGAATAAACCAAAATATTATATTTGCCCAATACCCTCTAAGTATATGAAGAAACTGAAAAACCCCTATTATCCCTTATTTGCAGCGGTTTGCATCATGATGCTTTCCGGTTGTGGAATCATGGGAAAGAAAAACAAAGGTGGCACTTTGCCGAATGATGGTCAGGTGCATGGAATTTCTCCGGGTGCCAGGTATGTCCTCCCGAAACCACCGGGTATGGTATACATTCCCCAGGGTACATTCCATATGGGTCCAAGTGATGAGGATCCCGCTTATTCATTCAGCGCCCGTAACCGTTCCGTATCCATTAGTGGATTCTGGATGGATGCAACAGAGATCACCAACAACGAATACCGCCAGTTTGTATTCTGGGTTCGTGACTCAGTAGCTGCCCGAAAACTCGGAAATGTAAAATCCGGTTCCGATGGAAATGAATATGTAGACTGGGTCAAGATGAAGACTTTCAAATGGAATGATCCCAAAAATATAGAAGCATTAGGGAATACAGATCTGATCCTTTCTCCTGATGACAGGATTTTCGGAAAAAAGGAAATCGACCCTACCAAGCTTATTTATCACTCCGAGATATTTGACCTGAAAGAAGCGGCCGCAAGAGAAAACGCAGGTAAGCCCAGGTCTAAATTCATCGTCAGGAAAGATGTTCCTATTTATCCTGATACATTGGTTTGGATACGCGATTTCGCTTATTCCTATAACGAGCCAATGACCAAACGTTATTTTTCTCACCCTGCTTTTGGTAACTACCCGGTAGTAGGCGTTAACTGGAAACAGGCAACCGCTTTCTCTGAATGGAGAACACATTTCCTGAATGCATGGCTGGATGGTAAGAATAGGGTACAGGAATCAGATTTCCGTTTGCCGACAGAAGCTCAATGGGAATACGCAGCCCGTGGCGGACGTTCGCAATCCATGTTCCCCTGGGGTAACTATTATCTCCGCAATAAGAAAGGATGTTTAATGGCCAACTTTAAACCTGGTCGCGGTAACTATCCTGAAGATGGCGGATTCTATACGGTACGCGCCGATGCTTACTGGCCGAATGATTTTGGTCTGTATTGTATGGCGGGTAATGTAGCTGAGTGGACATCTTCCATTTACTACGAAGGCCGTAATAACTTCCAGCATGATTTGAACCCGGATGTTCGTTATAATGCAAAAGATGATGATCTCCCGTTGATGAAGCGTAAAATAATCCGTGGAGGAAGCTGGAAGGATGTCGGATACTATCTCCAGTGCGGTACAAGCACTTACGAATACCAGGATTCAGCAAAATCTTATATTGGATTCCGTGACGTAATTGATTTACCGGCAGCTCCGCCAAAAGGTCGCCGTTGATTTTAAACGTATTAAAAGAGGTCTTTTCTCTATGACCTCTTTTTTTTTTGAGTACAATTTTTTCCTTACTTAAGCCGTTTCAAGTAAAACATTAATAATCTATAAAACGAACCCATTATGCTGTTTTTTAAAACTCACAGAGGTCAGGTAGTCCTCAACTTTATTTTCGCTTTTTTTGCAGCCGTGGTTATCCTCGGTGCTCTCTTTAAAATTCGTCACTGGCCCGCTGCGGATGAAATGATCACTTTAGGTCTCTTATCTGAAGTTCTTGTGTTCCTTGTGATGGCATTCATGGTGCCTCCCCCGGAAGAACCACATTGGCAGCGTTATTTCCCTAACATCAACGAACATCCTGATGTAGAGAAAGCCCGTACAGGAAAATTTGAGGTTACTCCTCTCGCTTTAGGAAACAGCGGCGGTAATCCTGCTTTGACGAAGATGGAGGATATGCTCCGCGAAGCTGATATTACTCCGGCCAACCTTGGTCGTTTGAGTGAAAACTTTAAAAAACTCGGCGGTACAGTTGATAAAATGTCTGATATAACGGATATAGTTTCTGCAACAGGCGACTATACCAGCAAGACCCGTGAGGCAGCCGGCGCATTAGGACAAATGAAGGAGGCTTATGTTGGCGCAGCCAATAGTATCCAGCATTTCAATGCAGCCGCAGAAGGAACAAAACAATTCCATGAGCAAGTGCAGGTATTAACTAAAAACCTGTCTTCCCTGAATACGATTTATGAACTCGAGTTGCAGGATACTAATAACCACCTGAAAGCTATGAACCAGTTCTACAGCAACCTGGTCAATGCATCTCAGGCAATGGAAGGCAGTGTGGGTGATGCCAAAAAGGCTCATGACCAGATTGCTTTATTAGCGAATAACCTGGGCCGCCTGAATAGCATTTATGGCAATATGCTCAGTGCAATGCAAGGTCGCAACTAATACTAACATCGGAATAAGGGTTTGTTTTTAATATCCGTATCCCGTATCCCGTGATTTTTGAACGTCACCAGTTCTAATATTTAAAACCATTAATCGCCATGTCATTACCTCGCGAGCCGCGGCAGAAAATGATCAATATGATGTATTTGGTGCTTACAGCGCTGCTGGCACTGAATGTATCTGCTGAGATTCTGAATGCCTTTAAAACGGTTAATCATAGCTTAGAGACTACGAATACTACTGTATCTGCCTCCACCGATCATATTATGACTTCGCTGGAACAAAAGTTAAAAGATCCTTCGACTGCCGCGAAAGCGCAGGAGTGGTATCCTAAGGCACAAAATGTTCAAAGTCTCGCCAAAGAAGTAAATAGTTTTATACAGTCATTAAAAGATGAAATCCTTACAAAATCAGGTGGTGATCCTAAAGACCCGGCCAAAAGTTATAAGGAAGATAACCTGGATGTGCCTACCCGGATCATGATCGACAAAGGAGCAGGTAAGAACTTGTATACGAAATTATCTGATTTTAAAACCAAGGTCTTAAATGTAGACCCGGAAATAAATAAGGAATTTGCTCAAAGCCTGCCCATTAACCTGGAAGGACCGGGTGGTAAAGAGGGCGGCAAGAAATCATGGGAGTATGCTTATTTCCACATGGTTCCTTCGGTAGCAGCTCTGACCATTCTCAGTAAATTTCAAAATGATGTAAAGACATCTGAGAATAAACTGGTTGAATTCTGTCACAAAAAAGTAGGAGAAGTTGTTATTAGAAATGATGCTTTTGCAGCTATAGCGGTAGCAGATGCTAATTATATCCTGCCCGGTCAAAAGATCAATGTTACAGCCGGAGTAGGTGGATTTAGTACAGCCGTAAAGCCGGAGATTACAATAAATGGTTCTCCTGTTGCCGTGGGTACTGACGGAACGGCTAAGAAAGAAATTTCAGGAGAAGGATTAGGCAGCCATAAAATTCCTGTTCATATCGTGTTTACTGACCAGGATGGTAAGAAGCAGTCTATTGAAAAAGATATTGAATATACAGTTGGTCAATCCAATGCTGCAGTACAATTAGATAAAATGAACGTTTTGTTCATCGGTGTTGACAACCCTGTTACAGTTTCCGGTAGTGGTAGTGCAAGCCAGTTAAAAGTAAATATGACAGGTGTTGCAGGCTCACTTAATAGTGCCGGAGAACCGGGTCATTATATTGCACGTGTTAACCAGGAGACAGACAATTGTATTATCAGCGTGACCACTCCTGACGGTAAGGTAACTCCCATGAAGTTCCGTGTGCGCTCCATCCCTGACCCTACTCCGCGTGTAGGTGGCAACGAAAGCGGCGATATCTCCGCACAGTTGTTCAAATCACAAGCAGGGGTGAATGCAATCGTGAAAAACTTCTTTTACGAGACCCAGTTTAATGTTGTCAGTTTCCGTATGACAGGAGATGGTGAAGGATTTGAGAACCTGGAAGAAAAAGCCAATACAGGTGCTGCCTGGAATGAAGCCAGGAGCATCATAAGCAAATGTAAAGCCGGATCCTTTATCACTATCGAAGATATCCGTGCCGTAGGGCCTGATGGCAGAACCAGGAAATTGACGCCATTGATTTTTAATTTGAGATAATAATCGACTTTAATTTTTGATAATGAAAAAGACATATCTGAAACTGGTTGTTTTGCTCGCTGTTTTTCTTGGAACAGTGGCAAGCGCAGATGCCCAGAGGGGACGTACCCGGCGGGCTAATACGCAGAAGCCCGACACTGCGCAAAAGCAACAGGTTGTGAATAGCCAGGCTCCTACGAATTATAATCCTTACGGTAATGCCCGGATCGAAGTCGCGCCCGCTGTTGGAGGATTTAACGATTCTACGAAGCCATCTTTGCGGCAGGATGGACCTTTTGAAAAGCCCATCAATAATCGTACGCCTCTTCCTTATGAGAATTTAAGGGCTGATGACGCCTTATTCAGTGAGAGAGTATGGCGCGAAATTGATACCAGGGAAAAAATAAACCAGGTCTTCCGGTTCAAGGCTGAAGATGATAACGGCGACCAGCGTTTCGTCAGCATCATTGTAAAGGCAATAAAAGAAGGAAAAGTAACGGCATTTAATCCTGATGACGACAGGTTTACCACACCTCTTGATTCAGCCAGTTTTCAAAAAGCCTTAAACGGGGGAAACAAATGTGATACATTGCCCGTTTATGATCTTAAGGATCCTACAAAAATTGATCACTATACCGTTACCTGCAATACCCTGAACCCTGATGATGTTCTTAAATTCAGGATAAAAGAAGACTGGGTTTTTGACCGCGAATCAAGCAGGATGTTTGTGCGTATCATTGGGATCGCTCCTTTAAAGATCATTTACGGGGTAGACGGAAAAACCGAACGCGGATCAACTCCCCTGTTCTGGGTTTATTATCCCGATATGAGACCCATATTTGCACGGTACGAGGTCTATAATCCGAAGAATATGGGCCAAAGCCGTATGACCTGGGAGGAACTCCTGGAAAGCAGAATGTTCAGCAGTTACATTGTGAAATCAACAATGGACAATCCCCAGAATAAATTCATAAGAAATTATATCAAGGATCCTATCCTTGCTCTTTTAGAAGGTGATAATATCAAAGAAAAGATATTTAATTACGAACAGGATCTTTGGTCTTATTAATAATCAAACCTCAGGATATCTTACTAAAAAAAGCCCTTTTTAAAGGGCTTTTTTATTTGTAAAACTTTAGCATTAAATAATTTGAAAAAAGCCCCAAAAATCGTAAAACTCCTATAGGAAAATTGGATAATTGTTGTATTTTCGTCTCGGTTTTTCATAGGATATTGGATTTTAAAAACGGGGCTGGATTTCTATCCGGGCCCCATTTTTTTGCCGTATTTTCCCCATCGCACAAGCTCAATTAACCTTCTTGCAGAGCCGTTATTTACCCTGTGGATTAAAGTAATTTATCACCATTTCCGCTTTGGCCTTTCCGATCAGTTTTGCCAGGTCATCTTTGGGCTGGTGCTTAATATTTTTTACGGATTTAAATTCTTTCAGCAAAAGGTTGGCCGTTGACTCACCGATCCCCGGAATATCCTCCAGCTCATTCTTAAATGTCCCCTTGCTTCTCTTTTTCCTGTGGAAGGTAATTCCGAACCGGTGTACTTCGTCCCTGATCCGGCGGATTAATTTAAGGCTGTTGCTGTTATAAGGCAGCTTTAGGGATTCCTTATCACCGGCAAAGAATATTTCTTCTTCATTTTTCGCCAACCCGATAAGTGTTGCCCGCCCGGTGATTCCCAACTCCTGCATAGCTGTAACGGCAGCGCTTAACTGGCCCTTTCCGCCATCAATAATGATTAGCTGGGGGAAATCCTGGTTTTCTTCCAGCAGCCTTTTATAGCGCCTGGAAACGGCTTCTTTCATCGTAGCAAAATCATTGATGCCCTGTACTGTTTTTATATTAAAATGCCGGTAATCCTTTTTACTCGGTTCCCCGTTTTTAAAGCTTACCATAGCAGATACCGGGTAACTTCCCTGGAAATTGGAGTTATCAAAGCATTCTATCTGAACCGGCAGTCCGGGCAACTGGAGATCATCCTGTAATTGCCTGAGCAGCCTGGTATGTTCTGTATTTACATTCAGTTTCAGCCGCTCTTTATTCTTTATTTCTTCAATAAAGTAATTAACGTTTTTTTCAGAAAGCTCGAGCAGCTTTCTTTTATCTCCCCCTTTAGGAACTGTTATCACTATGTCCTTTTCCGGGTATTCTATGATGAAAGGAACAATGATCTCAGCAGCATCACTGTTAAAAGTTGACCTTAGCTGTCCTATCGAAAAAATGAGAATCTCTTCCTGTGTTTCGTCAAGGTGGGTTTCCACTTTCGTGGTTTGCGTCTGTACAATAGTGCCGTTTCTTACCATCAGGTAATTAACGAAAGCGACGTCTTTGTCTGTCAACTGGCGGATGGAAAAAACATCAAGATTACCGGTTCTTACATTTGCTACTACTGACCTGGCCTGGTAATTCTCCAGGTAGTCGATCTTTTTTTTGATGAGGGCTGCTTTTTCAAAGGCAAGATCAACGGCAAAATGTTTCATTTCCTCCTTATAATGACGAATGACCGGTGAAAGATTGCCCCTTAAAAGGTTTTTAAGCAAGGCAAGATTTTCATTATAATCCCCGGCCGTTTGCAATCCTTCACAAGGTCCCTTACAGTTCCCCAAATGGTATTCCAGGCAGACCTTGAATTTTTTGTTTTCAATATTTTTTTGGATGAGGTTCAGGGAGCAGGTGCGCAACTGAATGGTTTGCCTGATGAAATCAAGCAGTTCTCTTACCTTTTTTACTGAAGTATAGGGACCCAGGTATTCTGATCCGTCATCGATTTTTCTGCGGGTAAGAAAAACACGGGGAAAAGGCTCATTCTTAATAACAATATACGGATAGCTTTTGTCATCCTTCAGGTTAATATTAAATACAGGCTGATACTCTTTGATCAGCGAATTTTCCAGCAAAAAAGCATCCTGTTCTGAATTGACGATCGTGAATTCAATGCGGGTAATCCGCTGAACAAGTTCATGTGTTTTATACGTCGTAAATGTTTTCGTAAAATAGGAACTGACCCGTTTGCGGATATTCTTTGCTTTTCCCACGTATATCAATTCATCCCGCGAATTATAGTATTTGTAGATCCCGGGTTGCTGGGGAAGTGAAGAAGCTATATGTTGAAATTCGGCACTTGTCATTCAGGTTCATCCCCGTTCCATATTACTTTATAGGTTGAATAGGTCTCTTTCCCGCCGGGTAGTTGCCTGGTGATGGTTACCTGGAAACTCCTGTTTACCTGCCACAACATTTTTTTTACCACGCTGCTGTCCTTGTTTGTAAAAGATTGTTGTATAAAGATAGACTGTATTTGCCCGTTTCCGGCTGCTGCATTATCAGGGCCTATGACCAGGTCTACCCGCTGAACATCTCCTTTATCCGGGGCAATAGGTTTATAAGTAATCGTAGTTTGATAGTCCAGGGGACCGGGAATATTTTCTTCAGTGTACTCCGTTTTAGATAAATCAGGAATCGCTAAAAAATCTGCGGCTAAATTCCGGATATCTTCTCTTTTGATATAGGTTGTATCGCTGTGACTGCTGTCGATATAGGTTACTTTACTAATTGAGTAAAACGAGGTATCAATGTGATTCAACTGTGCTTTGATGATAGAGGTAACCGGGATAAAGCTTCCCTTTTCAGCTTTTTCATTTTTCTTTTGTTTACAGGTAATGAATAAAGATAAAATCAGCAATACGAATACCGGGCGATATATATTTTTCATGCACTAAAATTAATACAAACAGCATTGAAATAAATATCCGGCCCTGCCTAGGCGGGACCGGATATTTATTATAAACAATATTGAATGAATCAGGGGTTAAGCGTGATGCCAATTTTTATACCGTAATCAAACAGGTTTTCCCTAACCGGGTATTTGTCCTTGAAGCTGGAAAGAACCTGGTAACGAATTTGCGGCCCTATCTGCCAACGGGTTGAGTGACTCTTATAAGAAATAAAAGTTTCGAAGCTGGTGTTCACGTTAACATGGCGTATCAAACCAGGGACTTCCGCATAATTCTTATAATCAGAAGAGATCAGGTAGGTCTTATCCCCGATCATATACGTTGGCTGCACAGTACCAGCTATGCCAAAATAGGTTTTATTATTACCCAATACTTTCAACTCGGCTCCTACAGGTGCAGAAACAGAGAAATAGAAATTCTTTAACCAGTCTGACTTGGAGCCATTGTAATTGCGGTAATTGGTCCAGGTAGTCACTAAGTCATTACCATTTCCGCCATTTAAACTGATAGTAGCCTGCTCACCGCTATACAGGTAAGCCGCTTTAATATCATACCGGTTGATATTGAATTGCAGACCGCCTGTCAGTTTAAGACTCTTCGAAATCGGGTATTTGGCAGACAGCCCAAGTTCAAGACCCATATCAGACCTGTGTGTAACGGCCTGGTTTATGCCGGATGCAGTGGCAAAAGGGTAATTGGAAGTACCGGAAGATGAAGACTCCTGGAATGATTTATTTTCACTCAGCTTGCGATAGCTTACTGTGGGCATAAAATAAACCTGCCAGATTAATCTTTTACTTGTTTTTTTTGCCTGGTAGGAATTTACCACACTTTCAACAGTCAGGGGGTAATCAATTCCCTGATCTTTTCCGTATGCTTTTTCCGTTACTAACGGCAGGTTGTTTACTTCGGGAACCCTTATACCTGGTAGTAATGCTATATCCTGCGATGTAATTTTATCGGTATTGGTATTTATGCCGGCAGAAACAGGCTCAATTTTGCCTGTATTAGCTTTTGATGAAAGACCTGGGGATGTTGTTGCAATAAACTCACCGGGTTTGCTCTCTGTTGCGGGTAACAAATTATTATTATCCACGGGTAGGGTCATCGATTCATCAAAAGGAGTTTTATTTTCCTGTTTGCTATTAAAAGACAGCAAATTGCTGATACTTTTTTCCAACGGAGAACCTGTGGCCGACTGGCCAGTATTGGCCGGTTGTGTTATTTCATTTGCCGGGGATTTTAATGCAGCAACAGGCGCCTGCATCTTAGATACCGGGTAACTTACCATTACCCATGTAACAGATACTGCGGTTAGCAGCAATAATAAAGTAAGGCCGATACCATACCATTTTCGGCGTGTATGCAAAACGTTGTTAATGCCTTTCCATACCTTTTCAGAAGGGATCATCCGGTATTGGTCCGCATTCCTTTTTACATACTGTTCAAATTCCCTGTTATTAAAATTACTCTCCATAACCAGTTACAGATTTAGGATACGAATACGAATGCTATCTCTGGCCGACAACTGCAAGCCAGTCTACATCTTGTTTTGGTTTTTGTAAGATCTTTTTCCGGAGCAATATATCTTCCAGCATTGCTTTAGCTCTTGTATACTGGCTCCGGCTGGTACTTTCCTCAATATCCAGCATCCCTGCAATTTCCCGGTGACTATATCCCTCAATGGCATAAAGGTTCAACACAGTCCGATAGCCGATCGGAAGCAACCTTATACATTCTACTACCTGCTTGGCCTGGATTATTGCCGGTACACTATCCTCTCTTATTTGCAGGCCGGTAGCATGAATGATATCCACGCTTTCATTGAACTTCTTGTTTTTCTTGAGGATGTTGATGCAGGTATGAACAACGATCCGCCGAACCCAGCCTTCAAAAGCGCCCCGGTTCTCGAATGTATGCATCTGTGAAAAGACCTTGATAAAGCCTTCCTGCAGCATATCTTCTGCATCCTCACGGTTGTGTGCGTAACGATAGCAAACGGCCAGCATTTTGGAACTATATCGATTATAAAGTTCCCTCTGGGCAGGAGCTTCGTTATTCAAACAACCTTTTAAAATGGCTTCCTCGGTCATAAGTCCTTTGGTTGCCTGTAATTTAGACATTTTTTCAATACAAATGCTGCATAGAAATGTAAAATTTCGGCCCGGAATTACAGGTATTCAGCTTATTTTTTTCTTTTCAGCAGGCTGTCGATGGGGTATTTTGCTTTCATACTATCCCTCATAGCCTCCGCCCAGTTTATCAGGCTGGTTTTTTCACCGGCACTCAGTATGGCGTCTTTATGTATCCATGTATAGGAGCTAATTGGCATATCGCCTGCTTTTACCTGTTCGACAAGTTCATCCAGTTTATTGTATTGGTACCTCGGTGTGCGGCCGGTAAAATCATCAAAGTTAAAATGTCTTTTCCCATCATTAATATGCTTGGTGAGCCACCAGTCAACCGGCTGGATATTACTATACCAGGGATAGCGGGTATTATTCGAATGGCAATCATTACAAGCTTTTTCCAGGATGGGCTTTATATCTTCCGGGATGGCATATAGTTTGCCAATAAAATTCGGTTGCTCGCCGCTGGCTTTATTTGGTTTTGGATGAAAGAACTGGATAACGATAAATACGAGCAGCAGAAAAATGAAAATCTTCTTTAGCATAGTAGAATTTTAGTATTTAAATTACTATTTATTTATCAATCAGGATTTCACCTGTCATTTCTTTAGGAATGGGAAGACCCATAAGGGTCAGGATAGTCGGGGCAATATCCCCCAGCTTCCCGGGTTTGATCTTTCCCCGCCACTCTTTATCAATGATAAAAAAAGGAACGGGATTTAATGTATGGGCCGTATTCGGAGAACCATCTTCATTAATCATATAATCTGAATTTCCGTGATCGGCAGTCAGGAAAATAGCATACCCGTTTTTTAACCCTGCTGTCACTACCCGTTCAACACATTTGTCTACTGTTTCAGCAGCTTTGATAGCGGCTTCCCACACACCTGTATGACCTACCATGTCGGTATTGGCATAGTTCAGGCAAATAAAGTCGGCTGATTTGTTTTCAATTTCGGGAAGCAGGGCATCTGTTACTTCGTAAGCGCTCATTTCCGGCTTCAGGTCATAAGTAGCCACTTTGGGAGAAGGGATCATTATCCTCTTTTCCCCCCGGAAGGGAACTTCACGTCCGCCGCTGAAGAAAAAAGTCACATGAGGATATTTCTCTGTTTCAGCTATCCGGATCTGTTTTAATCCATGTTGTTCTATTATTTCTCCGAGGGTATTTTTCAGATCATCATTTTTAAAAATCACATTTACATTTTTGTAGCTGTGATCGTACTGGGTCATTGTCGTATAATGCAGGGATAATTTATGCATAGTAAACTCCGGTAAATCTATTTGTGTAAGCACCTGCGTTATTTCCCGGCAGCGATCAGTCCTGAAATTAAAACAGAGAACAGCGTCGCCGTCTTTTATCGTTGTTAACGGTTGTTGTCCTTCATCAATAATTACAGCAGGCAGGATAAATTCGTCTGTAATATTCTTTGCGTAAGAATTTTCAACTGCTGCGAGCGCATCTGTCGCTTTTTGCCCGATGCCATTCACTATTGCGTCATAAGCCAGTTTTACTCTTTCCCATCTTTTATCCCTGTCCATAGCATAATAGCGGCCGCAGACAGTGGCAATTTTACCTGTTGTCTTATTGAGATGTTCCTGCAATTCTTTGATAAATCCTAAACCGCTTTTTGGATCGCAATCGCGGCCGTCGGTAAAAGCATGAATAAAAACATCCGTTAACCCTTCAGCCTGGCAGGTATCAATGATAGCTTTTAAATGATTGATATGGGAATGAACCCCGCCATTGCTGACAAGACCCAGTAAATGAAGTGGCTTCTTATTTGATTTTGCATAGCGAATCGAATTGCGGAACTCTTCATTTGCTGCCAGGGCTCCGTCTCTTACTGCAACATTGATACGCTGGAGCTCCTGGTAAACGATACGACCGGCTCCTAAATTCAGGTGGCCCACTTCAGAGTTGCCCATTTGCCCGTCCGGCAAACCGACTAATTCACCGCAGGTCGTCAGTGTGGTATTAGGATAGCTTGAATACAAAGACTTTGTAAAAGGGACGTTGGCGTGCTGGATTGCGTCAGCCGATGCAACTTTGCCTAATCCCCATCCGTCCATAATAACGAGGATAATTTTTTTTGTCATCATTTGATTAACAATAGTTTAGGTGTTTCGTATAAATACACTCATTTTCAGGGGGCAATGCGCGGTAAAACTACAATCAAATAATGTATTTGCGTTAATAAGGGGAGAAAATGAGGGTTTTTAGTAATTTAGTGTTGTGTAAGAAGGCGGGAAAATGATATGGCATATTTTTCGATTAAATAACCTATGAAAACCTTTAATATGAAAGCAATACTTACTTCTTTGCTGGCTGCTTCAATGGTAATGATGTCATTTGCCCAGCCGAGTACCATTGATGAAGTAATTGGGGCATTGCGCTCAGGAGATGCTGACGGGTTGTCGAAATATTTCGATGATAATGTTGAAGTAACCCTCCCGGTTAAAAGCGATACCTACAGCAAGGCCCAGGCCCAGGTAATCGTCAAAGATTTTTTTGACAATAACAATGTGAAAGGATTTGACTTAAAACATAAAGGGGATTCTCCCGGCGGTCATTATTGTATAGGTACCCTGCAGACAAAAACCGGTAATTACAGGGCGCATGTGTTTATGAAGTCAAAAGGAAATAAAGAAGTCGTTAAAGAGATACGCTTCCAGCCTATGGAATAGACCGATTGTTTCAAAAAAAAGAATTGAAAGGGCCCTCTTGTTTTTCCAGGGGGCTTTTTTATTCGCTGCCGTGAAGCTTAAAGCGAAGTAGTATTTTTGTTGATATGGATCCCAATCAGCGATTATATCATTTCATAGAGGAAGCACTCAAAGAAGATATTGGTGACGGAGATCATTCAACGCTTTCCTGTATTCCTGCCGACGCAAGCGGAAAAGCGGTGCTGAAGATAAAAGAAGAAGGCATACTGGCGGGAGTGGGGATCGCCCAAAAGATCTTTACGTATAAAGAGAAAAACAGCTCTTTTATTGCATTTAAGAATGACGGTGATAGAATGAAAGCCGGCGAAAAAGCTTTTGAAATCACTGCGCCGGTGCAGACCATCCTCCAATGCGAAAGACTGGTGTTGAACTGCATGCAGCGTATGAGCGGAATAGCTACCCTGACAAGACAATACGCGGACAAACTGGAAGGATACAGGACTCGTTTGCTGGATACCCGGAAGACAACTCCTAATTTCCGCCTGCTGGAAAAAGAAGCGGTGCGCATCGGCGGTGGAGTCAATCACCGGTTTGGTCTATATGATATGATCATGCTGAAGGATAATCATATTGACTTTTGCGGAGGCATTGAAAAAGCAATACAGAATGCCGGCGAATATGTAAAGACAAAAAAACCCGGATTAAAAATAGAAGTGGAAACCCGGACTATTGAGGATGTAAGAAAAGTAATAGTTGCGGGTAAAGGAAAAGTGTTCCGTATCATGCTGGATAATTTTATGCCGGAACAGGTAAAAGAAGCAGTAGCGCTTATCGGCGGCGCATTCGAAACAGAAGCCAGCGGCGGCATCAATCTTGATAATATACAGGAGTATGCAGCGACAGGGGTTGATTATGTAAGCGCAGGCGCTTTGATTCACCAGGCAAGAAGTCTTGATATGAGCCTGAAGGCGGTCATTAAAAAATAAATCAACAAGATTTAAAAATGAGTAAAAAAAATAAACCGGACAGCCGGGGATTTGTTTACAGTACCGATCCTGATTTTACTTTCCGGGAAGAGAAAGAGGATGTTGAAACTTTATTGCCTGCACAGCAGGTCTTACGGGTAAGATTAGATACAAAGCACCGGGCCGGGAAAGCAGTGACATTAATATTGGGCTTTGCAGGCAAAGAAAATGATCTTGATGAACTGGGAAAAAAAATTAAAAACTTTTGCGGAACAGGCGGATCGGTCAAAGATGGTGAAATTATCATACAGGGAGATCAGCGGGAGAAAGTGATGCAATGGCTTATCAAAAACGGTTATAAGCAGGCAAAAAAAAGTTGACGTAAGGGAATTTTTCCCGGCTATTTTTTGGACCCTTTCTTTGAGCGCTTTTCCTGGTCCCTCCCGGTGGTGCCATGGTTTACCTGTTGCCGGGGATGCAGAATCTTTTTTGGTATAAAAGAAAAAGTAGCTTAAAGCTCAATAGCGGGTATATATCTATTTTCTTGTTCCTGGTAATTGCGACAGTGACTTTTTTAGCATAACCATAAACCCGGGACCATAAACTATAAACAATCACTGACCCTGTGCTAATGAATACGCTTTCTTATCTCCCCATTTATTAAGCAATTCCAGGGAGCAGATTTTGAAATTGCCGCTGAGACTGACATACAGACCGATTATGTCCTGCTGATTGAGCGGGGAGCCATCTATGCTTTCGAAACGAACATTGTACTGGTTAACGAGGTTAGTGAATACAGAACCAGTAGGCCAAACCTGCGTGCCCCGGTTGCTGACATTGATCAGGTTGAATTTTACCCCGGCATGACGCTGGCATTTATGGGCAATTATTTCTGGCTGCTCATCGCTTTCAATAAACATATCTACCCCTGCAATCGTTTCTTCTTCCATTTCTTTGGATACCAGCATCGGGTTTTTTTCCAGTTTAAAATGAGTGGGAGTTGCCGGCATATTTGCCAGGAGGGGTTTTGCATTCATTTGCGGCTCTTTTCCGAAATTGCCCGCGATTGTTTCTGCGAATTGAGTAGTATTTAAAGCCTGTTTACTTTTATCGCCAAAGTCACCGGTACGAAAACCCTGCTCCAAAGTATAGAGCAAAGCATTTTCGATTACAGCAGCATTCTGCATATAGCCAAGATGACGGAGCATGGCAATCCCACTAAGCAAAAGCGCGGTGGGGTTCGCGATATTTTTTCCTGCAATATCCGGCGCGGTACCATGTACGGCTTCGAATATGCAGATATGATCGCCGATATTGGCCGATGGCGCAAAACCAAGGCCACCAACCAGGCCGGCACACAAATCAGAAACAATATCTCCCTGAAGGTTAGTAAGTACGATTACATCAAATGTATCGGGCCGCGTAACTAATTTCATGCAAAGATCATCCACGATTACATCATCGGATTTTAACCCAGGATATTCTTTAGCTACTTCATAAAAACATTCTAAAAATAAACCGTCGGTTATTTTCATGATGTTGGCCTTATGACCGCAGGTAATGCGTTTGGCATTTTTCTTTTTTGCCATTTCAAATGCATACTTGATCACCTGCAGGCTTCCGGGACGCGTAATAAAACGCCGGCTTAATGCTACATCATGTGTAAGCATATGTTCGATACCGCCATACGTGTCTTCAATATTTTCCCGTACAACGGTTATATCAATGGGAATTCCTGCTTTGCTGAAAACCGTATCCACACCATGAAGTGTCTGGAAGACCCTTTTATTGGCATAGGTATTCCAGGTCTTCCGGGCTGTTACATTCACGCTTTTTACACCTTTTCCCTTGGGTGTTTCCATCGGGCCTTTGAACAAAATGCCAAGGTTTTCGATGGTAGTTTTTGCATCGGGGGTCATGCCATTGGAAAATCCCTTGTCAAAAACCCATTTGCCCATTTCCACGAATTCGTACTCCAGGGGAACGCTATTTGCCTGAAATACACTGAGTACGGCATCCATTATTTCCGGCCCTATTCCATCTCCTTTTGCTACTGCTATCTTCATATTATACGTGTTATTACTATCAAAGGCGCAAAATTAAAGAGGTTTTACAGACATCAGTCTTTTTCTTTACTTTTACACAAAGCCATTTTTTATGAGCAGCATTATCTCCGAAGGTGTACAGGTAAGTGTTGTCACATTTTATCAGCCCGATTATAGTAACCCGCTGCAATCGGAGTTTATGTTTGCTTATCGCATTACGCTGGAGAATCACAATTCTTTCCCGATTAAATTGCATCGCCGCAACTGGCAGATATTTGACAGCAATGGCACTCATCGTGAAGTAGAAGGAGAAGGGGTAGTAGGAGTGCAACCAATATTAAAACCCGGCGAAAGTTACCAATATGTCAGTGGTTGTAATCTCCGCACCGAAATGGGTAAAATGAAAGGCACCTACCTGATGGAAAACCTGAACAATAAAATTATGTTTGAAGTAGATATTCCAGCTTTTGAGATGATCGTTCCGATGAAGTATAATTGACCTCTTGTCCTCCTGTTTTCTTTCCCGGAATAATATATAAAAAAGAACATTCCTGTAGTCCTTAGATCCTTTTACATTTAATATTCTGTATTTTTCATTCAATATTTAAACAGGTATTCTTCTCGTCCTGTCTCTCATTATGCTTATAGCCTCTTCCCGGCTGGCAAACATATTATTGATGTTTACGAGATTGTCGGCCAGTTTATCATATCGCTTGGTGAGCAGGAAAATAAAAATATGGAGATAGTGGATGCCGTCAAAGACGATGGCTTTATTCCGGGCAAATTCATCTTTTCTTTTTAAAAACTCAGCCGGCATATCTGTATAATGCATACCCGGGCGCAAATGATGAATAATGTGATAGCCATCATTCCAGCAAACATCGTTATATTTAGTATTGATACAGTTGATCGAATTGGTATAGAAATTATCGGGGTTCCTGCTGTCAATAAAAGAATGTTGCGTCCAGTTGCCCAGCATCATCACCAGCCGTGCAAAAAGAAGGGGGACGATAAAAATTACCAGGGTTGCTTTAAGATTTACAAAACACATCGCGATACAAAAAGCCAGGTATACGTATTCGCCAAAAGTAAAACGCATGTATAGTTTTTTCCTTTTCCGGTGATACAGGTACAGGATAGTATTCTTCACGCCGACAAAAAGGAATTTTACAAAGTACGCTAAAAAACTTTTTACACTATCGCGCTGGTAAGCCATTGTACTGCTGGTATCATCAGCCATATTGTTCTCGATATGGTGCATGCCAATATGGTGGCTGAAATAACCTTCGGGGGCGTGACCAAAAAAAGGACAAACAAACCAGGTAATGTATGTATGAAGCCATTGGTCACGTCTTTTAAAACATTTGCGATGACAGATGCAATGAAACATGAGACCGAATCTTCCTTTGAAATAAAACTGGGAAATATAGAAATAGGGGATTGCCGCCAGCCACCACCATCCTCCTTTTAGCAAAGGAGTATATAAAACAATGGCAGTACTGATAACAACGATATGAAGGATGGTAAGCAGATAAATAAAGGGAAGGTCACGCTTATCATTCATATGGCGCAACCAGAATTTATCATACCAGTTATATTTTTCTTTGGGAAGATAAACGGGGTCGGAAAGAGCGGAGAGGCTTTTCATAAAATGGATTGACCGGGATAAGTAACCAGGACAACCATGCAATGTAAGCAAAATAACCCTATTTCGGCTTATATTTAGCTTCTTCTAATATCTTTCTGGGCGAGGTTTGCATTATTTCTTCTGGTTTCATGCCCGGGTTATTATTAACAAATTTTTTTACGATCTGCCACCCGATCCATTGCCCCAGATTGCCCGGGGAGAGCTCCTGCGAAAAGCCTTGTGTAAAGGGTCCTTCACCAATATAAGTTTGTATAGTAACCGGGTTGATAGAGTTGACATCTTCATGTTTTTGGATCCAGCTCCATATTAACCCTTCATTCTCATTACACCAGTCCAGTTGCTGCTTAGTATAACCGGTTTTGATTGAGTCGGGAATTTCTGGCAGGAATTTATCCATCATCCACCATTGTTTTCCTTTTTCGATCATTTGTTCGATAAGCGGCTTGCCTTTGCTTTTATCCGGGAAAATGTCTTCGGTGATCAATTTCATTACATCACCGATAATATATTCTTTACTAAAGCGGCGGCTCCTGTACAAGGGAGCCACATTGTTAATGAAATATTCTGTATTGTATAAGGAAAAATCTTTTCCCAGGTAAAACTGAAGGCTGATCCCTATAAAATCGGTTCCAAGGAAATCGGGAACATAATCGCCGTTACCCATCATGGCGAAATCCTGCATGGAATTCATGGGGCCGACGACCGTTTTAATGGATGCCGGTAGTTTATAAGCAGGAAAATAATATTTTACATACCGTAAAGCCTGCTCAATTTGTTTTTTTACGGGATTAAAATCTTTATACAATTTTTGCGATGAATCGAATACAGGCTTGTACAGGCGGTAATAGGTCTTTATCCCATTTTTATCAGAAACGCCGATAATATTCTGGAAAAAAAGAGGCAGGAAATCAGGATATTTTGCCTGCAGGGTGGATAATCCATTCTCGATATCCGTAGTATCCAGGGAGAAAAAATCCTCATCAAACCTTTGTATGGTGAGACTGGCTTTTATCCCTGATACATCCGGGATATTTTTTTTATTCTTACAGGAGACCAGCAAAAGGATGGCGAACAATGGGGCAACAAGTTTTTTCATAGCTATGAATAAACGAACCGGGTTAAAAAATGTTGCCCGCGAAGATAGAGGAGAGATTTGGATTTAGGAATTAGGAACCGGGGTTTTAACCCCATTTGTTGCATTTAGCGTGCCGCGTGGGGGGTAAAGAATTCTCGGGTATGTATAGTAAATTTGCGTTATGAAGATCGTACTGGCGCAGCAGAATTATCATATCGGGAATTTCGAAGATAATACACAAAAGATCATTGAAGGCATCGTCCGGGCAAAAAAGGAAGGCGCCGATCTCGTAGTCTTTTCTGAATTATGTGTATGCGGCTACCCGCCCCGTGATTTTCTTGAGTTCAATGATTTTATCAATAAATGTTATGAGTCAATTAATCGTATCCGGCAACATGCTGATACGATCGGTGTGCTTATTGGCAGTCCTTCACGAAATACTCAAAAAGAAGGCAAGCGTCTTTTCAATGCCGTTTTCCTTTTATACGAAAAGGAAATAAAATCCGAGATACATAAAACACTTCTGCCGAATTATGATGTGTTTGATGAGTATCGTTATTTCGAGCCGGCCTATGATTGGAAAATAATGGAGTTCAGGGGGAAAAAATTGGCGGTAACGATCTGTGAAGATATCTGGAATATGGGTGATAACCCGTTGTACCGTATCACCCCGATGGAAAAACTGATGCCTTTCGCGCCGGATGTAATGATCAACTTATCAGCTTCTCCTTATAATTATGCGCAGGATATTGTGAGAAACAGTATTATAAAGGCGCATACGCTCAAATATAAACTCCCGATGCTCTATTGCAATACAGTAGGCTCACAAACAGAGATCGTTTTTGACGGGGGGAGCCTCGTTTATGATATCAATGGCAATAAGGTAAAAGAGATGAAATATTTTGAAGAAGATTATGCGCTGTTTGATCTTGAAAAACTTTCGCAAAGATCCGGGTCTTCAAAAGCCCCCCCCGGCGGGGCTTATTATTATTCGGCCTTTGAAGTAGGACAGGGTGAGGATACCATTCAGTACCTGGCGGAGGAAAAAAATATTGAGGAAATCTATCAGGCCATTATCCTTGGAATAAGAGATTATTTCAGGAAAATGGGTTTCAATAAAGCCATACTTGGTTCTTCAGGTGGTATTGACAGTGCTGTAACACAGGCACTGGCAGTAGAAGCTCTTGGCAGGGAAAACGTGAGAGCGATATTAATGCCATCACAATATTCTTCTTCGCATTCTGTAACCGATGCAGAACAACTAAGTAAGAATCTTGGAAACTCTTACGATATCATCCCGATACAAAATATTTATGACAGTTTTCTTACTGCGCTTAAACCTGTCTTCAATGACCTTCCCTTCGGGATCGCGGAAGAAAACATCCAAAGCCGGACAAGGGGAAATTTGCTGATGGCGATTGCTAATAAATTCGGGTATATATTATTGAATACATCCAATAAAAGCGAATTAGCTACCGGGTATGGAACCTTATATGGGGATATGGCAGGCGGACTTAGTGTGTTGGGAGACGTATATAAAATGCAGGTCTATGCGTTAGCGCATTTCATCAATAAAAAAAGCGGAACCAGGCAGGTTATACCTTCCAATATTATAACCAAAGCGCCTTCCGCAGAATTAAGACCCGGCCAGAAAGACAGTGACAGCCTGCCTGAATATGAAATCCTGGACAGGATATTATACCAGTATATCGAATTGAGGCAGGGTCCGCATGAGATCATCACCAAAGGATATGATGCAGCTCTCACGGAGCGGATATTAAAACTGGTAAATACAAATGAATATAAAAGGAATCAATTCTGTCCCATTATAAGAGTCAGTTGCAAGGCATTTGGCGTGGGAAGAAGAGTTCCTATCGTGGGGAAATATCTCTCCTGATCTTAATGCTTAAAGGTTACTTCTACGGTCGTTGGCGGAAAGGGTGAAATGGTCATAACCTGGGATACCACTAAATTGGTTTCCGTCAAAGAAACAAGTGTAAAATCATTGGAACCGCCGGGAAATATAATCCCGGAAATATGTAGTATCGTTTCGCTGCTTTGAAGGTCCCAGGTATAAGTTCCTGCATAGGACGTGGAGCAAACATTGGTACCTTCATCGAGGACAACATTTTTGTTGGAGGAGAAGGTAGCGATATTATCTTTTAAGCATGCGTTTATCGAGGATGATATGTCTACACCGCCGGCGGTTGCGTGGTCAAATTTCCAGGAGGATTGGCATAACAAATCCGTTTTCGTTTTTGCCGGTGCGGAGGTTTTATCCTTTCCACAGCCGGTTACGACTGCAAAAGCAATAACAAGGAAAGCAGGGGCCAGGAGTAGTTGTTTTCGCATATTATATGGATTATAGCGTTAAAAATAAAGAATCTTTGCCAGCAATAATAGGGTAGAAATACCCGGTTTGCCTTAGTATTTTTGGCCAATTGACATATCGGCAAATATTTTGCTAACAGCTTAGTTCGTATTTTGCGACATATAAATCAATCCCATGCTAAAAACCGCCGAAGATATTCGACAACTAAATGACAGGATCAGCCACGCCGGCCAGTTTATAGACAAGCTGAGAGAGGAAGTAGCCCATGTTATTGTAGGGCAGATCCACATGCTGGACCGCCTGCTCATTGGCCTGCTGAGTAATGGCCACGTATTACTGGAAGGCGTTCCCGGGCTGGCAAAGACACTGACCATTAAATCTCTTTCACAGGCCATTCATGCAAAGTTCAGCCGTATTCAATTTACCCCGGACCTGCTCCCGGCCGATGTGATCGGTACAATGATCTACAACCAGCAGAAAAATGAATTCGTAGTTCGAAAAGGGCCCATCTTCGCCAATTTTATTCTGGCAGATGAAATAAACCGGGCGCCGGCCAAAGTGCAATCGGCTCTCCTGGAAGCCATGCAGGAACGGCAGGTAACGATCGGCGATACAACCTATAAATTGGACGAACCTTTTTTGGTATTAGCTACGCAAAATCCGTTGGAACAGGAAGGCACCTATCCATTGCCGGAGGCACAGGTGGATCGTTTTATCATGAAAGTAGTGGTGGGGTACCCCAAAATGCACGAAGAGCAGATGATCATCCGGCAAAATGTACAGGGGATGAATTTTGGCCAGGTCAGGCAGGTCGTTTCTGTACAGGAAGTTGCGAATGCAAGAGAACTGGTGAGACAGATATATATGGATGAAAAAATTGAGCAATACATTTTAGATATAGTTTTTGCTACAAGAAACCCGGAAAAATACAAACTCGAAAAACTGAAGCCGCTCATCTCTTATGGCGCGTCTCCGAGAGGAAGCATCAACCTGGCATTGGCTGCTAAATCGCAGGCATTTTTAAATAAAAGAGGATTTGTGATCCCCGAAGATGTGAGAAGCATTTGTAATGATGTGTTGAGGCATCGTATCGGGTTGACGTATGAAGCGGAAGCGGAAAGCATCAATGTAGAAGGGGTGATCGAAGAAGTGCTGAAACAAATAAATGTGCCGTAAGAAAAATGGTTGCCGGTAACCAGTAACTGGTAATTGAAAATGTTAACTACATCGGAAATATTAAAAAAGGTCCGGATACTCGAGATCAAAAGCAAAAAGCTCACCAGCGACTTGTTTACCGGGGAGTATCACAGTGCTTTTAAGGGAAAGGGAATGTCATTCAAAGAAGTGAGAGAATATGCCGCGGGTGATGATATTCGTTTTATTGACTGGAACGTATCGGCAAGGTTTGGTCACCCCTTCAGTAAGGTCTTTGAAGAAGAAAGAGAACTGACTGTAATGCTGCTGGTGGATATCAGTAACAGCTCATTGTTTGGGACGGTAAATTCGACAAAAAGAGATATCGTCACGGAGATCGCGGCGGTATTGAGTTTTTCCGCTGTAAATAACGCCGATAAAATCGGGGTGATCTTTTACAGCGATAAAGTAGAAGCTTATATTCCCCCCAAAAAGGGCAGACAGCATGCTTTATATATCGTTCGTGAATTATTGAGTAAAGAACCTAAGAGCCGGGGAACACAGGTGAGTACGGCGCTTCGGTTTTTTAATAACTCTACGAGGCAAAAAAGCATTGCCTTTATATTAAGCGATTTCCTGGATGCCAATTATGAACAGGCGTTACGGGTTGCGTCAAAAAAACATGATATAATAGGCATAAAATTGTATGATAAGATGGACATGCTATTACCAGATGCAGGCATCCTGCAGGTGCAGGATGCCGAGTCAGGAGAAACCAAATGGGTTGACAGTAGTAATGCGTTTGTCCGGCAGCAATACCAGCAGGAGTTTTTCCGGGTCACAGATTATAGTACACAAACATTTAAAAAAGCAGCCAGTGAACTGCTTCATATCCGCACAGACGAAGATTATGTAAAAGTGCTGCAGAAATTCTTTATCAGCCGGAATCGCTGACTACTTTGACTGAATGACCAGAAATGACTTTTATAAGGCCACTTGTTTTCTACTCCTGCTGTTTGCGGCGACTTCTGTTACTGCGCAAGGCAAAACAACGGTCAAAGCTACGATTGACCGGAACAACATCCTTATTGGTGAACAGATTCATTTAACACTGGAAGCAAATATCCCCGAAAATGAACTGATCCATTTTTTTATTCTTGACACATTACCACATTTTGAAATTTTAAACAGGCCGAAAATCGACACTACCAATACCAGTAACGGTACCGTACTAAGACAAATAATCACCATTACCAGTTTTGATTCGGGGCATTGGGTGATCCCTTCCCTTCCCCTTAGCGAAAATTTAACCACCGATACCATACCGGTGGATGTCGCTTTTTCCCAGTTTGATCCGGCACAGGATTACCACGATATAAAAGATATTATTGAAGTAAAGCCAGAACCGGAAAAGAAAAAGTGGTGGTTATGGTATGCTGCAGGTGGCGGAGTTTTATTGATAATCCTTTTTCTTATCTATTTATTGAGAAAGAAAAAACCTGTTGTATTGGCGCCTGTAATTGTAGCGGATCCGTTTGAAGAGGCCATGAAACAATTAGGGAAGTTGCAACAGGACGAGTTGGATCCCAAGCAATATTATTCACGATTGGTTGATATTTTCAGGATTTATGTGCGGGAGAAAAAAGGGATTCATTCCTTGCAAAAAACTACTGACGACCTCGTAGTGCAGTTGAGAGGAATTCCCTTAGCCAAAGAGCAATTTGAAAGACTTTCGCAGGCATTAAGATTGAGTGATTTTGTAAAATTTGCCAAATACATACCCGGAAGCGAAGACGACAGGAATACATTTGAGACCATTAAACAAACTATCGGCGAGATAGAACAAATAAAATGATGTTGTACGATTGGTTAAAAGAAATTGATTTTGCCCAGCCGCTGGTGTTTCCCCTGTTTGTGCTGGTGCCACTTCTTGCCTGGTGGTATATAAAGAAATACAACGGAAAGCAGGCAACTATTAAAGTATCCAGCTCACATGCTTTTACTGTTTCTACCGCCAAAAACTGGTTGCGCCAACTACCATTCATTTTAAGACTATTGGCTATTAGCTGTCTTATAGTGGCATTGGCCAGGCCACAAAAAAGAAATGACAAGGAACAAACAGCAGGTGAAGGGATAGATATCGTTTTATGTATGGATGTAAGTGGTAGTATGGGCTCAAGGGATATCTTGCCTTCCCGATTAGAAGTATCAAAGGAAATGGCTGAAGAATTTATACGTAACCGTCCTGTTGACAGGATTGGGTTAGTAATATTTTCAGGTGAAAGCTTTACACAATGCCCGATCACGACGGATCAAAGTACATTGATAACACAGATACGGACCCTGGAAAGCCGCCGCTATCTGGTCGATGGAACCTGCATAGGGGAAGGATTAGCTACTGCTGTAGACCGTCTGTCGCAGAGCCAGGCCAAAAGCAAAGTGATTATTTTATTGACTGATGGTAATGAGGAAGCGCCGGAAACAAGGCTAATTGATCCCCTGACAGCATTGGAAATTGCCAAAGCCAAGGGTGTAAAAGTATATACTATCGGCATGGGAGCTGGTCCTTCCAGTATTGTGGAAATAACCAGTCAGCCAAAAGGAGCAAAGAATCCTGCCAGTGATTTTTTGGATGAAGACTTGCTAAGAAAAATTGCAGATGAGACGGGTGGTAAATATTTCAGAGCCCGGGATAAGCAAGGACTTGAAGGGATTTATAATCAAATTAATAAACTGGAAAAGTCAAAAATGGAAATCACATCTTATAAGCGGTACGAGGAAAGATTTCTTCCGTTTCTGTTAGCCGCTTTAGGATTTCTTTTCATAGAGATGATATTACGCTATACAATTCTTAAAAGGTTTCCCTGACACTAATTCACGCTCATCTTCATGAAAGCAATTGTTTATAAATCAACCGGCAGCTGGTACACGGTAAAAGATGAATCGGGCAAATGGCACAATGCCCGTATGAAAGGTGTTTTTAAGATCGATGAGATCACCAGTACCAACCCGGTAGCGGTGGGGGATGACGTAGAAATTGAAGTTGAGAATGAAACAGAAAATACCGCTACTATCACGGAAATCCTCGACCGTAGAAACTATATCAACCGCCAGTCACCCCGGTATAAGCACCAGCATCATATTGTAGCAGCCAATCTCGATCAATCACTTCTCGTAGCTACTCTTAAAGAGCCAAGAACCTCCCAGGGATTTATTGACAGGTTCCTCGTTGCATCGGAAATGTATCATGTACCTGCGCTTATAGTATTTAATAAAGCCGATTTGTACAAAAAAAAGGAACTGGAAAAATATGAGCAATGGAAAACGATGTATGAAGGCGCAAGCTATAAGGTTTTCCTGGTAAGCGCTAAAGAAAATACCGGGATTGAATCATTAAGGGCCGAGTTGGCCGGTAAAACAACTCTCATCAGCGGCCATAGCGGCGTGGGTAAATCTTCTTTATTGAATGTTATACTTCCGGATCTTGCTTTAAAGACGCAGGATATCAGCGGGTGGAGCGGAAAAGGACAACATACAACCACCTTTGCGGAGATGTTTGATTTGCCGGGAGGCGGAAGTATCATTGATACTCCCGGGATGAGAGAATTCGGGTTGGTAGATATCGAAAGACAGGAGGTTTCTCATTATTTCCCGGAGATGAGAGAAAGGCTGAATGACTGCCAGTTCAACAATTGCCTGCATGTAAATGAGCCGGGATGCGCGATAAAAGAAGCCGTAATGGAAGGAAAAATAGCTGAAGACCGGTATGTGAGTTATGTCAATATTCTTGATTCGATAGAAGAGAAGAGCTATTAAAAACCCTGTCCCCTCAGGATATATGGTTATTTTACTGGTTTTTAATAGTAAAGTTGAAATGAAAATGATCAAGCGGGAAAGTGTATGGATCTGTTCATATTGCAGTATATGAACTGTAATGAATTTGACCGGGCTGGTGTAATTGGGCAATTAAATCCTGATGAAGGGGATGGATTATAGGGATAGAGGGGCCTTCATGAGCCCTTTTGGGGTTGGAGTGGTTCGGGCTATGCGATATTCCTCCTGTTATCCTGGTTGAATAATTTAACTTCTAAGAGGTTTGCCAGTTCTACTACCGCTTTATTGTCTTTATTCAATGCATCGCGGGTCTTGGTAGGAAAAAGAGAAATACCATTGTAGATGCTATAGTGAAGAGTAAGCTGATGACCTTTGAATTTGAATTCCCAGTCAATAGCGTCGAAATCGTCTTCTTTGTTGGTAAAATGAACGCGGAAATCGCCGGTGAGAATGTCGGCTACCTGGTAGAATCTCCTGAGACTACCGTCATCAGCGATGATGGCCTCCGTACATCCCAATGTAGTTCGTAGGGTAAGACTCATAGTAAAAAATGTTTAATGTTTTTTGGCTTTTACTACAAGACACGGATTCCGGAAAATTAGCTGCACTATAGCCAATTAACTTTTGAATTTGCCAGCTTTTCGGGCTGCCTTTTCAGCCTTTGGATCATCTCCCATTAATCTTTCAGCCCCGACATTCTTGCCATTGCTGGGGCAACCATACTTTGGTTTAAAAAGATTGCATGACGTTGTCATCACCAAAAAACTGAGAACTGCTATAATAAAAATTGGTTTTTTCATTGGGTTATTTTCGATATCTCTAAAACGAATTTATACATAATAAATTACCTGTGCCAGAGTAAAACTACCAATAAGTAACAGGTAATTGTCAACCGCTGGTCTTTAATCGTTTATTGTCAATTGTTTATTACTTATTGTCTCTGAACCAATCAGCATATTTCACATAATTATTTGCTATCCGTTTGATCTCGCCGTTCACTTTTTCTTCCCCGATATTCTTGATCTTTTTAGCCGGAACACCGGCATAAATGCTCCCTGCTTCACAAACTGTATTTTCCAGGACCACCGCCCCGGCCGCAATGATCGTATTACTGTGTACGATGGCATTGTCCATTACGATGGCCCCCATCCCGATCAGTACATTATCATGAAGCGTGCAGCCATGCACGATCGCATTATGTCCTATCGAAACATTATTGCCGATGGTTGTGCCACAACGCTGATAAGTGCAATGAATACAGGCCCCGTCCTGGATATTTACTTTATGACCGATACGAATAAAGTTTACATCCCCACGAACGACCGTATTGAACCAGATACTGCAATCATCACCCATTACTACATTGCCAACGATAGTCGCATTCGGAGCGATAAAAACATTTTCGCCAAATTGAGGGTGTTTATCTTCTACCGGGAGTATTACAGGCATGGGAGTTTATAGTTTTTTGTTTTTGGTTGAAAGTCGGCAAAGCCGGGAGTCCGCAAGACCATTTCGAGAGAAAATTGGCTCTTTCGGACTTTACTGACTTTCTGGCTAACAGCTTTTCTCTCTAAACCCTGCAAATTATAGAAATTCTTTGCGTCTTTGAGCAGGCTTTGCATCTTTGCGTGAAGCCTTCTACAATATGAACCAGCGGGAATTGTTTTTGAAACATGTGGCTCAAACTTCGCCAACTCCAATGGCACTGGAAATAGTAAAAGGAGAAGGCGTTTTATTATTTGATGCAAATGGAGACGAATATTTTGATCTTATCGGCGGGATCAGTGTAGCCAATACGGGTCATCGTCACCCAAAAGTGATTGAAGCGATACAGAAACAATTAGATGCTTACCTGCATATAATGGTCTATGGAGAATTTGTAGAAACCCCGCAGGTTAAATATGCCCAGCTGCTGACCGATCACTTACCCGCATCGCTTAATTCCGTTTATTTTACCAATTCCGGTACCGAGGCCGTTGAAGGAGCCATGAAATTGGCCAAGAGAGTAACGGGCAGGACAGGGATTATTGCCTTTAAAAACTCATATCATGGTTCCACACAAGGGTCTCTGAGTGTGATGGGGGATGAATACTGGCGTAATGCTTTTCGCCCGTTGTTGCCGGATATATGGCACCTGGAATACAACTCATTTAAATCTTTGGATGAAATAACCGAACAAACTGCTTGTGTGATCGCTGAAACTGTTCAGGCGGAGGCCGGCATCCTGGCGCCTTCTGCAGCATGGATGCATGCGTTACAAAAAAAATGTACAGAGACGGGAGCATTACTGATACTGGATGAGATTCAAACTGGTTTTGGAAGAACAGGCAAGTTGTGGGGATTTGAGCACTTTGATATTGTTCCTGATATTTTATTACTGGGAAAAGCATTGGGAGGCGGAATGCCCCTCGGAGCCTTTATTGCTGAGAAAAGAATAATGCAGTCATTGACTCAAAACCCGGTCCTGGGTCATATCACCACCTTTGGGGGTCACCCTGTTTGTTGTGCGGCAGGTATGGCTGCTATGCACGCTTTACTGGAAGAAAAAATGACCGGCCTCGTTAAGCAAAAAGAAGAATTATTCAAATCATTATTAGTTAATCCATCAGGGGGCGGACGCCGTTCAAAGATAAAAGCCATACGCTCATTTGGTCTGTGGCTGGCGATTGAGTTTGATTCATTTGAAACCAATAAAAAGGTAATTGACAGTTGCCTGCGGCAGGGACTGCTGACTGATTGGTTTTTGTTTGCTCCAAACTGTTTGCGCATTTCTCCTCCGTTAATTGTTTCGGAACAACAAATTGCGGAAGTGTCCCGAAAAATAATGCAATCGGCAGAGGGGTTATAAAATTCCTTTGTATTTTCAATCCTGAACCGAAACCTACTGCCATGCGGCGCTTGATTTTTTATACAGCCTTTTTCTTCTTCCCTATTGCCGCATTTACCCAGCAGGATAGTCAACAGTATAATTCATTGCTTTGGAGAATTACCGGCAACGGGCTTTCCAAACCTTCTTACCTCTACGGTACTATGCATCTTATGGATAAAAGGCTTTTCTATTTCGGCGATTCATTATACCGTGCATTGGAACAAAGCGAAGGGTTTGCCGCCGAACTGGATATATCGTCTATGATGTCTGAGTACGTCAATTTTATGATTAATGATGAAGATCAAAAAACTGTTTTTTTAAATGAGATGGTGGATGAAAAAAAATTAGATCAGTATAAAACAAGATTGGAACAGAGATTCGGCAAGCCGGTTGCTAAAATAACGGCGAGGGAAATAAAAAAGGAGGCGGAAAGCAGGGAGCGAAATATTTTGGCCAAAGGGGAAATGAAAACTTTTATGGATGCCTACCTTTTCGATATTGCTTCCAGACAGGGAAAATGGACAGGTGGTATTGAAGATTTCGGGGACCAGATGGAGATACTAAAAGAGACTCTTGAAACTGACCTGGATGATATGTTTTCGCCGAAAGACCGGACCGAAAAGACGATTGAATGGATGATCAATACATACCTGAAACAGGACCTTGATCTGATTGATCAATCGGACGAGTTGTGGAAAGGAAGTAAAGATCTTTTACTACTGAAACGTAATGTAAAAATGAGTCGTCGGATAGACAGCCTTGCTCATATACGTACTTGCCTGTTTGTCATCGGTGCGGCTCATTTGCCGGGTGATTCAGGCGTAATATCGCTGCTGCGTAAACGGGGTTTTATCCTCACACCTGTTAGCTCATCACAAAAAATAGCTCCTGAAAAATATACTTACCAGAAAAAAGAACTACCCTGGCTGGATGTGGAAACGAGAGATAGTCTTTATTCTCTTCAAATGCCAGGGAAAGCGGAAGAAATTAAACTCTTTGAAGATTCGCCTATGGACATGAAAATGTATTTCGATATGGGGAACATGTCGGCATATATTACCATGGGGATTGCGATAGCATCGGTAGATGACAAAGGGAAAGATAGTTTGCTGAAAAAAATGGCAGTAAGATATAGCAGGTCTTCCACGGATTTTCATGAAAAGAATATTACGATGGGTCCGGAGAAAGGGAAAGAATTTACCATAAACAATGAAATGGGCCAATACCGGTTGCAGGTATTCATTCCCGGAAATTTTGTAGCAATAAACGTCATCTTTGCGTTGAAGAAAGGAAGTATAGATACGGCTTATGCAGACCGTTTTTTTCAATCCTTTAAACCGAATCACCGGCCTCCGCCTCCGCCATTACCGGGAATTGAAAAATGGCAAACCTATGCCTTTCCGAATAATGCTTTTTCCATTTCATTGCCGGGAAAATATCATCAGAAAAGAACTAATAAGCCCGATGATGAATCGGTTGAAAGCTCTTACGATTTCATAGATGTTACGGGTAACATCTATTATGGGATTATTGTGAAAGAATTTAAACCGGGTTATTATTCGAATGAGGATACTGCTTATTTCGACAGGACGCAACAGTCCGTTAAGACAAGAATGGATGGCAGGATCATTTCATCCAGGAATTTTGAAATCCATGGCTTTCCGGCTTATGAAACGGTTATGGAATCCTCGAAAAGCGGTGACCTCATCGGGATGAGAATGCTTATGCTGAACCGCGGCAACCGGAGATATCTTTTATTATCCACCTACGAAAAGGTGAAGCCTGAAGTGGATCATTTCTTTTCGTCTTTCTCGTTATTGCCTTTGCCGCGGGTAAAGTGGCAAGAAGAAATGCCGGCCGATAAAAGTTTCCGGGTATGGTCGCCATCGCCGGTGACCCTGCAGGCAGGTTCAGATGCCAGCACCATCGGGTATTATATATACGATAGTGCCGCGCCGGTTTCAGTTTATATCAATAAACATGTTCTATCTCCTTATTACTGGGCTGCGAACGACAGTATTATGTATGGCCAGCGTATCAAGACATTTATTGGCTACCAGGATTCATTGATAGAATATAAAAAAGTGCAAAATGGAAATGTAAAAGGAGTTGACATCGTTATCAGGCTTGGAGCGACGCATAACCTGAAAAAAATGCGCCTGTTGTTAAATGCGGATACGGTATATACTGTTTTCGGGTTCCTGCCAAAAGAATCCCTTGAAACAGAGGATTATCAAAAATTGTTTGAGAATTTCCATATCACTTCAGAAATACCTCCTGTCAATTTATCTGTGCGCAAGCCGGCAGCCTTATTGATGGCATTACGATCCGGCGACTCAACGAAATTTCTTGATGCCAAACAGGCTTTTGCCTCAGTAACCTTTGTGAAGGAAGACCTTCCGCTGCTGCAGGAAGCATTGCTTTATCAATACCGGGATTTTGATACCAGTCGGTTTTCATCTGCTACAAGCGCAGATATCGCGGAGACAATAATTGAATTGGATAGCAATCACAGCTCTGTTTCTTTTACAAAGGATAATTATGATAAAATCCCGCCAGTGCAGGAAGGAGCAAAACCTTATTTGCTTTCAGTACTTAGCTGTATCAAAACGCAGGAATCTTATGATCTTTTGAAGGATATTATTGTCGCCCGGCCGCCAAAAACGAATAAGGACTATTATTTCCATCATCGTCTTTATGATTCGCTAAAGTTGAGCCGGCGTTTGTACCCGGAAATCTTTTCCAGGGCGGCTGACCCGGGCCTCTCCTGGATGATCAATGGAGTAGGTGTTTCATTGCTCGACAGTAACATGCTGGCGAGAAAAGATATTCTTCCTTATAAAGATATTTTTATAGCCATGGCGAGGAAAGGGCTTGCAAGGCCCAAAGAAGAACTGGAAGAGAATGCCGCCGATTATTACAATCTTATAAAATTACTGGGTACGCTCAACCTGCCGGAATCGAATACGGTATTGAATCGTTTTGGAAAGATGAGTAACAGGGGTGTTCGTATGCGGGTGATCATCGCTTTGCTTAAGAATAACCAACCTGTTGATAGCAGGGATATCTATACTCTCGCCACAACAGACGAATATCGGTTTGAGTTATACGAGCAATTAAAAAAAATGGGAAAGTTGGGTCTCTTTCCACGCGATTACCTTTCGCAAAAACATCTTGGGCAAAGTGTGCTTTACGGGTATGCAACTGATGATGAATCTCCCCGATTCATCAGTTATATCGGTGAAAGAACGGAGATGTTCATGGGGAAGAAGCAAAAGTTTTATTTATATAAAGTGCCTTTTGATGAAATTGATTCTTCGTCTACTTACTTGGGTGTTGCAGGTCCTTATTCCCCCGATCCGAAAGACCTTAACAGTACCCATGACGCTACCGGGGTAGTATGGAGTGAGAAGTTTGATGCTAAACAAATAGATGCGATCTTTAAAAAGTACCTTGCTGAAACCGGGGAATTGCTAAAAGCTAATAAAAAGGATTAAGAAATCTATTTATAGGGTTTCTGAACTTATAATAAAAGATTGTAAACCCATGCAGCAATCATAGCCCCTGTTATGGGTCCAATGACCGGTATCCAGCTATACCTCCAATCGCTGTCTCTTTTGCCGGGTATGGGTAAGATAAAATGAGCAATGCGCGGGCCCAGGTCTCTTGCCGGATTAATTGCGTAGCCGGTTGGCCCTCCTAGTGACAAACCAATAGCCAAAACAAGGAAAGCAGCCGGTAGCGCGTTTAATGTTCCGAGTGCATCAGTAGGTTTTGACATAGCCAGTACTCCCAGCAGTAACACAAAGGTTCCAATGGTTTCAGTAATGAGATTATAAGTTGCGCCACGAATAGCAGGCGCATTGCAAAATACAGCCAGTTTCAGGTCTTTATCACCGGTCTCATCAAAATGCCTTTTATAGGCAAGCCACACAATTACAGCACCAAGGATAGCTCCGGCAAATTGGGCTGTTATATAACTTAGAACTAATGAGGAGTCAAAATTTCCGAATGCCATTAAAGCCAGTGTGACCGCAGGATTAATATGCCCGCTTCCCCCGAAATGTTGCGAAGAATACACCCCAATAAATACAGCCATTGCCCATCCGAGTGTAATAACGATCCATCCGCCATTGTTTCCTTTAGTCTTGTTAAGAACTACATTGGCTACCACGCCGTCGCCGAGGATAATAAGTAAAGCCGTGCCGATAAATTCGCCTGTAAAAGCTGACATAAGCAATCCGTTTTAAATGGGAAGATAATTACTTGCGATTGATTTAAAACTACTAATTTGTTGTTGTACCCATTTACTGTCTTTATTCATTTCCGCAGCCATCACCCCGGCAACAAGAGGCGCCGCTTCCATAGCTGCCCTGGCATCGAGCAGCAGGGCTCTTGTTCTCCTTGATAAAAAATCTTCTATAGTCATGCACATTTCATTTTTTACGGCCCATATTATTTCTGCTTTCACAAAAGGAAGAGCAGGGTGAATAGGCTCGGCCAGGCCTTTATTAGTTTCTATCAGTGATCGAAGAGGTTTTTCATCGCTGCCATAATAATATAATGGAGCTTTGAAATCAACATTCTCTTTGTAACCATGAACGGGCAATGCTCCGGTGATACATTCTTTTTCTTCCAGGCCTGCTTTATGCACGGCAATTTCCAGAACATCTTCTGCCATCCGCCGGTAAGTGGTCCATTTACCCCCGGTAATAGTGATTAATTCTGAATGGGAAATAGAAATATGGTGGTCTCTTGAAAGGGCTGCCGTGTTTTTTGTATTGCCTTTTACCAACGGACGTAAACCCGCGAATATGCTCCGGATATCCGAATAAGCCGGTTCCTTTTTAAGATACCGGGTCATGTGATGCATGACGAACTCTATTTCTTTCTTCAGCGCTACAGGTTCTTCCGAAGCTTTTTCTATAGGTGTATCAGTTGTTCCCACTATTATTTTATGATGCCAGGGAACGGCAAACAATACTCTGCCATCATCGGTTTTCGGGATCATGATCGCTGTGTCGGAAGGCAGGAATTCTCTATCAAATACAAGATGGATACCCTGGCTTGGGCTGACGAGCGATTCAGCTGATGAATCATCCATTTTCAAAATATTGTCTGCGAAAACCCCCGTTGCGTTGATGACCGCCTTTGCTTTTACTTCGTAAATTTTGTTATCCATACTGTCTTTTACCTGTACGCCGCAAATTTTTTCATTGACTTTCAGCAATCCTTCCACGCCGCAATAATTTATGACAACAGCTCCATGATCGGAAGCCGTCATGGCCAGATGAATAGCCAGCCTGGCGTCGTCAAACTGACCGTCATGATACAGGATACCGCCTTTTAGCCCTTCCGGGTCAAGAGTAGGCGCCAGTTCAAGTGTTTCTTCCCTGGAGAGGAATTGAGAGGGACCTAATCCAAGGGTCCCGGCCATCCAGTCATACACTTTTAATCCGATGCCATAGAAAGGATGTTCCCACCATTTATAGTTGGGAATTACAAATGACTGGTTCTTGACAAGATGCGGTGCATTCTTTTTAAGCAAACCTCTTTCCCTCAATGCTTCCATCACCAGTTTTATATTGCCCTGTTGCAAATAACGTACGCCACCGTGTACCAGTTTCGTACTGCGGGAAGAAGTGCCCTTGGCAAAATCATATTTCTCCAATAAAACAGTTTTATACCCTCTCGAGGCTGAATCAACGGCGATGCCCAGCCCTGTGGCGCCTCCACCAATGATACAGATGTCAAATTCTTTTGTTGCAGAAAGCTGGTCGATATGTTGCTGCCGGTTCAATTTTTAATAATTATTAATTCTCTTGCGTCCATGCAATACTTGCTTTTACCGCTCTCTGCCAACCAACTATCAATTCTTTTCTTTTTTCTTCATCCAGGGAAGGCGAAAATGATTTATCAACCTGCCACTGGTGTTGTATGTCGTCCACATTGTTCCAATAACCTACTGCCAGGCCTGCAAGATAAGCAGCGCCGAGCGCAGTAGTTTCTGTCACTTTTGGTCTTACCACTTTGCAATTCAAAATATCGCTCTGGAACTGCATCAGGTGGTCGTTTACAGTGGCTCCGCCATCTACTCTTAATTCTTTTACCTGAATGCCCGCATCAGCTTCCATAGCTTTTAATACATCAAAAGTTTGATAAGCAATACTATCCACTGCGGCTCTTGCGATATGTGCATTGCTGCTTCCCCTTGTCAACCCGAAAATAGTTCCACGTGCATAGGGATTCCAATGAGGTGCGCCAAGTCCTGCGAAGGCAGGAACAATATAAACGCCGCCGGTGTCCTTCACTTGTTGTGACAGTTTTTCCACTTCTGCTGACTTGCGGATGATCTTCAGTTCATCTCTCAGCCATTGTACAACTGCACCCGCAATAAAGACGCTCCCTTCCAAAGCGTATTCTATTTTGTCATTTATTTTCCATGCGATGGTAGTGAGCAGGTTATTCTTTGAAGCGATGGCTTTTTCGCCTGTATTCATCAACATAAAACAACCGGTGCCATAAGTGTTCTTTACCATACCAGGCTGGGTACAGAGTTGCCCGAATAAAGCCGACTGTTGATCACCAGCTATTCCGGCAATGGGAATCCCTGAATTTCCTGTCACGCCATAAACCTGACTGGAAGGTTTAACTTCAGGCAACAGGCTTTTAGGAATGTCGAACAATTTCAACAATTCATCATCCCATTCGCAATGATGAATATTAAGCAACATTGTACGGGAAGCATTGGATACATCTGTAATATGTAACTTACCACCGGATAATTTCCAGGCAAGCCATGTATCAATAGTCCCAAAAGCCAATTCTCCGTTCGTGGCCTTCTTCCTGGCGCCGGGTATATTATCCAGGATCCATTTCAATTTGGTAGCAGAGAAATAGGCATCGATTACCAATCCTGTTTTTTGTTGTATCATTTTTCCGTAATTCGCGGATTTTAATTCATCGCAATAGGCGGCGGTTCTGCGATCCTGCCACACAATGGCATTATAAATGGGTTTGCCTGTATTTCTTTCCCATACTACGGTTGTTTCACGCTGGTTAGTAATACCGATACCGGTCACCTGTTGCATAGTGATGTTGGCTTTGGCGATTGCTTCTGCCATTGTACCGTATTGAGTGCTCCATATTTCTTCTGCATCGTGTTCTACCCAGCCGGGTTTTGGAAAGATCTGTTTAAACTCTTTTCGCGCTGCACGGATGATGTTTCCTTGTTTATCAAATAAAATACTCCGGCTGCTTGTAGTGCCCTGGTCCAGGGCAAGAATGTATTGTGAAGGCATGCGATCTTAGTTTATGAAAGGAAGATAGCAAAAAAGATCTGATGCTGGCCAGAACCCCGTTTCTGCAAGGTTAATAAACAATGAAGGGAGTGAATCTCCGGACCCGGAGCTAAAAACTCAGCCTGAAACTTCCGAATACGCCAAAATGCTCGGAAGTGGATTTAGGCAAAGTGCTTGGCAAAAGACGCCAGACAAAATCAACCCGTAACACACGTAAAATATTATCAATTCCTGTCCCTACTTCGAGGTAAGTTTTCCCGTCTAATGTTTGAAAATTATTGCCCTGTTTAAAATTCAGGGCCCTGTTACTTTCTGAAAGACTGCCCCAGAGTACTTTTGCTGTCCAGAATTGCCGGAATTTTAATTTGGGGAAAAACCGGAACAGGCCGTTGCCGACGTTATGTTCGAAATTGATGCCTGCGTATTGATCGTGGATGAATTCATAACGGTTCATCAGGTTAAAGGCGTATTGGTTGTAATAATACAATTCATTGCCGGGGGCGATATCCAACAGTACATAAGGTAATGTACCGAATGTTTTTCCTCCGTATACCATATAAGTAATATTGCCAAAGGGCGGGATCTTTATATAATCAGAAACACTGCCGGATATCTTGGTATAATTATAACTGCTTTTGAAAACACCGGCGATTCCTCTTGCAATGGTTGCTTCTCCAATAGGGTAGGGGCTGCCAAGACTGGTGCGGAAGAATTGATTCTCTACAAATTTTTCAAGATAGGCAAAACGTAAACGAAGCGAAATCTCTGCCGAAGCCAGCGGGAGGCCGCTGCTGGTAATGACAAATGAATCTTTCGAAATAAGATTTTTCAACGGGGTATATGTCTTGTGAGTAGCGGCCAGTAGCGCGGAAAAGCCTGAACGTGTTTCATTGAAAAATTCAAAACGCTTTTCATTAAGCTTAATAAACTTGACCGGGATATTTTTCTTGCGAAGCGCCAACGCAAATATATTATCCTGTGTTACCTCGCCATAATAATTTTGCCCGAAATCAAGATCATTGCTGTAAGAGCCGTATAAATATAACCGGGGATGTTTCTTAGGCAGGAAAAAGACTTCTCCCTGTCCTTTTAATTTTTTATCGCCAAAACCATAGGCCAGGTAACCATGCCACCACCATTTTTTATCAAAATGTTTATTGGTGCCAAGATCGAACCGCATACGAAATCCTTCCCAGGAGTTAGAAGTGATCCAGTTGTACCAGGGACCGATCTGGTAATTTCCGGTATTCAGGTAGCCTGTTGCAATAAAATTTATCTTGTTGGTGAATTTCTGGAACGCAGGGGCATTCACGAGGGTGTCAATCATGCGAATGACACCTTGCTCCGATTTGCTCAGTGGTTCATGCCGGGATTGTTCCCAGTAGGTTTTATCTTTTTCATCCGCGCCGGGAAGCGCAATAATTTCTTCCAGTTTTTTATTTTTTGCCAATTCCGCTGTTACAGACGGGTCATCAATGACAACGTTTCTGTATGTAGTTGTTTTCCGTCCAATGATTCCCGGCCTTTCTTTCCCAAGAGGAGAAAGATCGGCCACAAACTTATCTTTAGAAAGAAACCAGACGGAGTCATTAATAAGGGTATATTCCTGTATCAGGCTCAGGGTTTCAAGAAAGTTGACATTCGCTTCTTTTCCCAGTCGGAGATTCATCTTCTGGATGGCAAATGTACCGGCGTGTACCCAGCAATCACCTTCGAAAGTATTGGTCCCGGTACGACGGGGTGTAAATACAAGGTGGTAAAAACGGTTGCTTCCCATTTGCTGGGTGTCAGCGACCGTGTAGTTATAGTAAAGATCACCGTTGTCACTGGCGGGGCTTACAAATTCTCTGTCGAAAACCGCAATGAAATTATTATAAACATTTACCACCTGGTCCGTACCACCCAGGTATTTGATAATGCTTTCATTTTTTACACCATTGGTATTCGCTGCTTTTATTATTTCTCTTCGTTTTTTAGGATCCTTTTGATAATAATAGTCAGAGATGGCTTCGGTAAGATAGGTGGGAAGGTATTTTGCTCCCTGGAAAGAGTCTATGTTTTGATTAATGATATCTCCGACGGGCCTGAAAGGTTTAAATTTCGCGATACGTTTGAAATTAAAGTTCTTGATATCTACCTCCAGTTTGTTATATAGTTCATAGGAGAAATTATCGAAGCGGTACCGGTTATTCTGCGGTTTATGCTGAACGATTCTTCGCCATACCAGAAGCCCTTTGTTTACTTTGGCTTTTACCTGTACACCTTCATTAAAGGTTCCTCTTTCCAGCAGGATGGTGACAAATGCCGTGTCCTTGTTTTTATTGACAATAAACAGGTAGGGCTGGTAACCGACACAGGAAATTTCTATTGTATCGGAAGGCCATTTATCCAGGTAAAAAGAAAAAAAGCCGGAAGAATCGGTAAGCCCGCCGATGGTTGTGTTTTTAAACTGGACAGAGGCAAAAGGTACACCCTCTTCACTATGTTCATCTCTTACAATGCCGGATATTCTTTTTTGAGCCGATACGGGAAGCACAAAAAAACTCAGGAGCAGGGAGAAAAAAAGGAAGAAAAAGGCTTTCATTGGATTCAAATAAACAAATCTACGGCAGATAATCAGTTTTCTGTAAGCAATTTGACAGTTTTTTAGCAAAGTGGAAAACAGAAATCATTTGGAAATCTCAAAACCTTCTATTTACTTTGTATTACAAAGTGCTTTTTATGAGTGAACAAAACCAACAACAAGACACTCTCCAGGAGGTTAAAGACATCCGGCTGATGATGGAAAGATCCAGCCGCTTTATTTCATTAAGCGGCCTGAGCGGTGTAGCAGCCGGCTTTTTTGCTCTCGCCGGGGCAGGGATAGCCCGCTATTTTATTTTTAAAAACTATTATTTCCGTTACAATGAACTTGGGAACTGGGACGAACATGAATTTATAAAACTTAAAATCCAATTAATAGGTTTGGCTGCGGCAGTATTTGCTGCAGCGTTTCTATCCGCTTTTTATTTTACCTGGAAGAAATCAAGCAAGCAAGGTATCTCACTATGGAATCACACGTCAAGGCGTTTATTCTGGAATATGATCATTCCGTTGGTTGCCGGGGGAGTTTTTATCCTGGGAATGCTTCAATACAGCGACTGGCGTTTTATATCTCCCGCCTGTCTTATTTTTTACGGCCTGGCCCTGGTAAATGCCAGTAAGTATACATTAACAGACATCCGGTATCTTGGTTATTGTGAAATTGTGGCGGGTCTGATCAATATGCAATGGGTGGGGTATGGTTTATATTTCTGGGCACTTGGTTTTGGAGCATTACATATCATTTACGGCGTTATTATGTGGTGGAAATATGAAAGGAATAGCGGATTGTTTAATAAATCGTTTGATGAAAAAAGAGGATAGGGTATGAAGAATCCGATAACAGGCTTAAATAAGGTTTTTGATAACCGCATCCGTCTCGGGGTAATGAGTATCCTCATTGTCAATGATGAGATCAGCTTCAATGACCTGAAACAGATGCTTGAAGTGACGGACGGTAATTTGGCCACGCACCTGGTAAGTTTGGAAGAGAACGGCTATATAAAAGTTCACAAAGGGTTTATCGGGAGAAAGACAAATACCACTTATTCTGTGACAAAAACCGGCGAAAAAGCATTTACAGATCATATCACAGCATTGGAAAATATGATCAAGGGGGTAAAGTAATTTTTTTTGAATTTATACTTTGAATTACAAAGCACTTTCTAATATGAGAAAACAAATCATCATCATCAGGCGCTGGATCATCTTCTTTATGATCATTCTTTTTTTCAGCGGGCTGACAGCTATGCCTGCTGAATCAGAATTATTATTTCTCAGTCGCTGTTTTCCGCCGGTCACTCCAATGGGTGAATGGATGGAAAGGATTTATCTCGGCGTCGCCAACACCAATAAGGATTATCCCTTTATCGCTTATGGATTCGACTGGCTTGCGTTCGCGCATTTTATTCTGGCTATCCTTTTTATTGGGCCCCTGCGTGATCCCCTTCGTAATAAATGGGTAATTGAATTTGGTATGATCTCCTGCGCGCTGGTTATTCCTTTTGCTTTAGTGGCCGGTTATTTCCGGGGCATACCCTTTTGGTGGCGGATGATTGATTGTTCATTTGGCCTGGTGGGAATCATACCTCTTGGCATTTGCCTGAAAAAGATAAATAGGCTCAGCAGGATAAATACAAAGGAAGACCCCGAAACGGATAGTGTGATCAATACTCTTGTAGTATAAATCTCAAAAATTAATAAATGAAAAAAGCAAATCTTTTAACCCACCTGGCTGCTGCAGCGATTGTTACCATCCTGGCCGGGCTTATTTATGCATCTGTTCAGCAAGCTCACCGTTCCGGCGCCAATGACCCTCAATTACAGGTAGCCATGGATATCAGCAACAAAGTGAAGCAGGCAGGAACTGCCGGCAAATGGTTCAATACGGATACGGTTGAGATATCTCAAAGTCTTTCCGTATTCAGCACTCTGTTCGACAGCCGCGGTGAGCCTGTTATGAGTACAGGAGTATTAAACGGGAAAATGCCTCATTTGCCCAAAGGTGTATTTGATTTTGCAAAGACCAATGGGGAAAATGTATTTACGTGGCAGCCGGAGAGGAGTGTTCGGATGGCAGTAGTTCTCAAACCATTATCATCACCGGCTTACTCATTTGTGGCAGTGGGCCGCTCATTAAATGAAATTGAAAAGCGTGAACAAAACCTTTTGTGGATGGCTTTCATAAGCTGGTTGCTGTGTATGGGAGTTATTATGCTTCATTGGCTGATCAACTTTTTTAAAAGCCGGACTCTCCCGGGATATCTGCCATAAAATTCATGTCCGGATATTTTATGAAAAAATAGCAGGAGGCAATGCATAAAACGAAAGGAAATAACAGGGAAAATTTATTATCCAGGAAATAACTGTATGAAAATTAAAATGATTCTCCCGGCTTTAATGGAAGCCAAAAGTCCTTACTGGAGGCCCATAAAATATTCTTTGTTTCCTCCATTGGGATTGGCAACGCTGGCTGCTTATTGCTCTCCAGATGATGAAATTGATCTGCAAGACGAACATGTGGAACAATTAACTACCTATGATCGCCCTGATATAGTTGTCATACAGGTCTATATTACGAATGCTTTTCGTGCTTATTTATTAGCTGATCATTACAGGAAAAAAGGGGTGTATGTATGCCTGGGCGGTTTGCATGTCAGCTCAGTCCCGGATGAAGCATTACCTCACGCGGACAGCATTTTTATTGGGCCGGGAGAAGATATCTTTCCGCAATTCCTGTCGGATTTTAAAAGAAAAACTACAAGGCGAATCTATCAAAACACAGAAAGAGATATTAAAAATATTCCTCCTGTTCGCCGGGATTTAATAAAACGTAATCTATACCTGGTTCCGAATTCAATAGTCGTTTCAAGAGGCTGCCCTCATCATTGCGATTTTTGTTATAAAGATGCTTTTTTTGAAGGAGGCAAATCATTTTATACTCAGCGGGTAGATGCGGCTTTACGTGAAATTGATCGCTTACCCGGCAGGCATCTCTATTTCCTGGATGATCATTTATTAGGTAACTCAAAATTCGCCACCGCTTTATTTGAAGGTATGAAAGGTATGAATCGTGTCTTCCAGGGAGCTTCAACCATTGATGCGGTTTTACGAAGTGATTTGATAGAAAAAGCCGCTGAAGCCGGGTTACGAAGTATGTTTATGGGATTTGAAACATTAAGTGATGACAACCTGCTGCAAAGCAACAAAAAACAAAACATCGGCAAAAATTATGAGGATGCGATCAGTCGGTTGCATTCATTGGGTATTATGATCAATGGAAGTTTTGTTTTTGGGTTAGATGATGACGATAAAGATGTTTTTAAAAGAACCGTCGATTGGGGAGTAAGGAATGGGTTGACTACCTCCACTTATCATATTCTAACTCCTTATCCCGGAACAAGACTTTACCAGGCGATGAAGCAGCAGGGGAGGATACTGCACGAAGACTGGGATTTATACGATACCCGTCATGTAGTGTACAAAACAAAAGGCTTATCGGCGGAAGAATTACAACTGGGCTATGACTGGGCGTACCGTTCATTCTATAGCTGGTCAAATATCCGGAAAGCAAGCTGGCAGCATGATAAACTGAAACATGCTGTCAAGCATTTCGCGTATGCAGGAGGCTGGAAAAAGTTTGAACCCCTCTGGAATTTTATGATCAAGACAAAAGGCCTGAATAAAATGCTACCGTTACTGGAAGCCATCTTATCAAAAGTAGATATTGGCAATGAACAGGATGCGGGGCGATCCCCCTTTCCTGCGATTGCATAGCATTTAGATTTTCGGTGTAAAATAACCCGTGCGATCTCAAAAAACTGATTAAACATGAAAAAAAAACCTTTTTCTTTTCGGGACAGGGCAGCCAGTTTTCGGTTTGCCTGGGAAGGCATCCGCAACTTTTTCAGAAAGGAGCACAATGCATGGATACATATGGCGGCTTCTGTTACAGTAATTGTTGCCGCATGGTGGTTTCGGTTGCCCCGTACTGAAATCATTTTGCTTGTTATTGTTACCGGACTTGTCTGGGTTACTGAAATTCTTAATACAGTAATTGAGCAGATTATGGATCTTATTATACCCGAACGGCACCCGGAGGTAAAGAGGATAAAGGATATGGCGGCGGGTGCAGTATTAGTAGCGGCATTGATCGCGCTTATTACCGGGATACTTGTTTTTATTCCTAAAATATTTTAGATGACGTATTTATCCGGGTCTAAAGATTATTCTTCGTTTCCGCTTACATTTCATCAGTGGCTGATAGCCTCCTGCACTTTCAGTTATATGCTGTTATGCTCACGGGTAATCGTTACCGGGCATATAACTTACGTTTTCTTGTTGTGGAACCTTTTTCTGGCTTTCGTTCCTTATGCGATCAGCTGGGGGCTTTCCAGTAACCCACCCGTCATTAAAAATAAATGGATACTGGTTTTTTCACTTTGTTCCTGGCTTTTATTTATCCCTAACGCTTTTTATATAGTCACGGATTTTTTTCACCTCAGGGATATTCACTCGGCGCCAAACTGGTTTGACCTTTTGCTGCTCTTATCTTTTGCATGGAATGGCCTCGTATTCGGTATTGCTTCACTCCGGAAGATTGAAACAATACTTTATGCGATCAGCGGCAGGACCTTTTCAGTATTCACGATTTTTGCCGTGATGTGGATGAATGCTTACGGGATGTACCTGGGCCGGTTTCTCCGGTATAATAGCTGGGATATCATTACACGCCCCTTTTCCCTGTTTGATGAAATTGCTTCCATGCTGCTTCACCCATTCGATAATAAAATGGAATGGGGAATGATATTGTGTTATGCCGTATTTATGACGTTATTCTATATCACTATAAAAAAATTGGCTGAAAATTTTAGCCACCACAATAAATAAATTAAAATCTATAAAGAATGGAAACAATTGCAACAAATGTCTGGCAAAAAAGCAAATTGCTTATCAAGGGCTTGTTGATTGGCGCGCTGGTACTCGTACTCCTGGTCCCGGCCTATTTTGTTCAAAATCTTATCAAGGAACGGGAAGAAAGACAAAAAGAAGCCTACACGGAGGTTAGCAGCAAGTGGGCAGGCCGGCAAATTATTACCGGCCCGGTATTGGTATTGCCTTACAACGAAACCCCGCAAGGAAGTAGCAACCAGGCAACAACTATCAAAAAATTTGCGTACATATTACCTGACCAACTAAACATCCAATCTGTTGTAAAGCCGGAAAAACGTTACCGGGGTATTTACCAGGTGATGCTTTATTCTTCCGATATTAAAATCAGTGGAAAATTTAATGGACTCCCGCTGGAGCAATTAAAAATTGACAGGGCCAATGTTTTGTGGGCAGAAGCTTATGTATGTGTAGCGTTGTCCGACGTGAGAGGCTTAAACGAAGAAATCAAGCTAAAGTGGAACGATTCAACGGTTACATTAACCCCTTCCACGGTTAATAACGCAGAAATGCATGATGCTTTTGCTGCACCGGTAACCGTCAGCGCAGATAAAGAGATCAGCTTTTCATCTGATATCAGCATCAATGGATCGGAGCAACTATTGTTTACCCCGTTGGGAAAAGAGACAACGGCAACGCTCACTTCTGACTGGCCTGATCCCAGTTTTACAGGAGGCCAATTGCCTGATCATCGTATCAGCGATAGCGGGTTTGTAGCAACCTGGAAAAACTTTGCGCATACGCGCAATTTTCCACAAGCCTGGAAAGAAGATTCGTATAACCTGCAATCCTCTTCTTTTGGTGCTGATCTTTTTATTCCTGTGAGCGGCTACCAAAAAACTATGCGGTCAGTCAAATACGCTATTCTTTGTATCCTGCTGACGTTTGCTGCATTTTTTATCATTGAGACGGTCAATAAAAAATCGGTACACCCCTTTCAGTATGCACTGATCGGGCTTGGATTAATACTTTTTTATACCTTACTCTTATCCTTTTCAGAATATACGGGATTTAATATTGCTTATGTTATTGCCTCCATTGCAACGGTAGGCCTCATCGGATGGTTTGTGAAAGGTATTTTACAATCTTCAAGACTTACCTCTGTATTGTCAGTGATACTCGTGCTGATGTATTCATACGTCTTTACCATTCTGCAGTTGCAGGATTATTCCCTGCTGCTTGGAAGCATTGGTCTTTTCCTGACCCTTGGCGTTATTATGCATTTTTCAAAAAAGATACAGTGGTAAGTGACTCAATGCTGTTAGTTGGTTTTGTAAATCCCTATGGGAAAAAGAAAGTCCCTGCTGCTGCGGGGACTTTCGTATTGATAAAGTCAATTGATAGTTAGAAATCAAGTCCCATTGCAAAATACCACATCGGCTTTCCCCTGAAGAAGCGGTTCATTTCCCAGGCTGCATCTATTCGAAGGAAATAACCCAGCAAAGTACTCCTGGCGCCAAAGCCATAACCACCGGCGAAAGGACCGATACCGCCTGCTTTTAATCGTACTGTAATGGGCGGGGCGCCATATACAACGGAAGGCCTTTCTAAATTTTTAATTGAGCCGGCCCATGCCGCACCCAGGTCAAAGAACTGTACTAACTGGAAATTGCGCAGAAATGCATTGTTGATAGGCTTATTAAAAAATGTAGAAAATACCGGCACCCTGAATTCACTGTTAAGTACTACTGCATTGTTGCCATTCGCCACATTCTGTTTAAAGCCCCTGACGTTTTCAGTTAATGATTGGTAAGTATAATTTATATTGGGGTCAGGGGTGTTATCGCTACTGAATTTTGGTGAGAACCAATTGTCAACGCCCCCGAGATAATAAATTACTTTTTGATCGCCCCATGAAAAGTCCCCGGCTGCTCTCATGGCCCATATGAGATTGCGATAGAGGGGCAGGTAATGACGCGCATCGAAGCCCACGTTGAAAAGATTCCTGCCACCGGCGCCAACGTGACTCAATTGGTTATACCAGTCTGTATAAACTTTATAGCGAAGGCCGTTCCAGATATTGGTTGCCGGATTCAACGTATTGTCATACACATATTCCAGGCTCAACTGGCCATAAGTGGTTGTGGAATCCGGAAATTTCAGGGAAGCGGGATTGCGCGAGGTGACCAACAATCTATCAAACCGGGGCCCTATCGTAGCCCGCAGGCTTCTTGTCCTGTCGAATGGGTATTTTAACCGGACGAGGTAATAATTAGAAAATTCTTTCCACAGGTATTGAGGTAAATCGGCAAAGGAAACCGTGTTACTGCTGCGGAAATAAGTAAAGCCCCAGTCAAGTCTTTTGCGAAGATTATAAAACTCAAATAACACATCATTATCCCGGAGGTTGGCGGCTATTCTTACACCGCCGGTGAATTTTACATCTTCCATCAGGTCGGATGTGCCCAGGCGTATCAGGCCATTGAAATCATTGCCATTTGATAAATAGATCGGACCGGCTCCATTGCCATAAGGCTGAAATTTATTGACAGGTAATACGGAATTACTGAAACCCGTTACCACATAATCTGCAAAGAATTTCGGGGGGCGGTATTCATATAATTTGGCTTTTCGCAATACGGGCTGTACTTTGGTTATTTCTTCAGATTCCACCACTTTGCCTTTTTTGCTGGTCGTATCCGGCTTTTCATTCTGGAACTCGCTTTGGAAAAAATCAGTTTGCTTTTTCGCAGTGTCCAATTTGTTCTCTTCATCAGCCGCTGCATTTTTCAACTGCACTTTTTTATTGGCGTCAATGACCTGCTTCATGTACTGGGTGGGGTTAGCGGATACATTGCGGCGATGCAGTGTGTTTTCATCCACTTTCAGCCGGTAGAGCAATTTTACATTGGCAAGTTTTACAACTTCACTTACCTGCTGGTTGTCACCGGCGGTTCTTGTTTCTAGTAAACTGCTTTGGTAGTTGGTAAGCGGGAATACATAAGATGAATCATTGGTAATTGAAACAAATCCAACCGAATCGATATCGTTCTTATTCCACTCCCTCAATACACTGTCTACTTCGCTTGCCGGGGGGTTGCGTAATATTTCATCCCCGATAAAAACTAATGTATCCAGCCCCGCTCTTTCTGTACGGAAAAAGCCGGCATAGCGGTTATTGATACCATTTTCATCACTGACAAATGTAAAATGGGAAGTATTGTATTGGGATGGGAATCTTGCATTACCATATTTCAACGCGGTAAGCTGTGTTATTTGCCGGAACTCCGATTTGTTCCAATTGTCTACTAAAAAAATATTAAAACGTTTTGATGGCAGCGAATCATCGGTGCTGGCGGCATTCGCCGAAGGGCGGTTACTGGAATAAATGATCCCTGTTTTATTTGGAAAGGCTACAAATGACGGATCCAGGTCATCGTATACATCATTGGTGATCTGGTCAAAAGACTGCTTGTCTATTTTGTACGTGTAAATATCAGTTTGCCCGCTCCTGATAGCGCTGAAAATAAGCGTATTCGCGTCGAGCATGTACTTCATATCCTGCACCTGGTCAAACATAGGAAGCTCCTGCTTCACTGCTTTAAAACGGTTTACCAGGTCATATACAAATAATTTCAGTTTTCCTTCCTGGCTATAGAGGACGGCGAGCCGGGTCCCCTTTCCATCCCATGCTAATATCGGGTAGTTGGGGTTTTTTTCATCTTCTTTTGATCTTGTACCGAATTTCAGCAGCACTTTACGGCTTACAAAGTTTTCCATTAATACCACAGAGTATACCCCTTTTTTGAATTCTACCATAGCATACGTGAAACTTTTAGGCTGGGGGTTGGCATTGAACCGGATGAAATCTTTTTTGTCAATGATTTCGCTGATAGATAATTGTCCTTTCGGTACATTACGGCGGCCACGGAGATCTTTATAATAACCCTGCGGAACATCCAGCATAAAATCTTTTAAAACGTCTTTGAATTTTTTCTTGGCTACTTTCTGCGAAGCGCTGTTCAGGTTGCGGTATACCCGCGCGAGGTATAACAAATAAGTCGTTTTGCTTTTGCCATATTTATCGGCAATGTATTTCCAGAAAGCATGTCCTGCCAGATCTGGCTTTTCAAAAGCAAACTGGTAAAAATTGGTGTAAGTACCGGCCAGCATAATGGAACGGAGATCATCATCCAGTGAAGGGCTCCAGTTTTCTGCCGCATAAGCGATATAGCCATCGGTCAGCCATTTGGGAAGATCAAGCAGTGCCTGGTTGGCTGCGAATTCGCCAAGATCATCCCCGAATAAAATATTTTCGACCAATACCCTGGCAATACCCTGGCGTATTTGCCGGCGCAGGTTATCGTGGTTGCCGTCAAAATAAACAAGCATTTTATTATTCACCAGCTTGGTGATACCGCCCGTATTCTGCCAATCGAGCCCAAGCCCGATATTGGATTGCTGCATTTCGTCGAAATTATTATAGACTATAATATTGGTACGGCGTTGCAATCCATATTCAACGAATTCTTCTATACCGGGCAGTTGATCTTCGGCGATCTGGGCCACGTATTTCCCAAGACCAAGACCATCCTGGCTGAAATAAGTGTTAAAATTCTCGGTTTGATAATATTTCCAGTTGAATTTCTGGTACTGAACCCGGTTTTTCCCGAATTCTACCGTGCTGACCTGCGCATTCGTTCCCATCCAGAGAAAAACAAAAAGGCAGGCAATCAGGCTTGATAGATGCTTCATAAATCTCTCGTTGCTGTTTCTATAACTTATTTAATCGTTCTAGTTATCCTTTATGTTGCCGGTTGTGGTTATTATTGAATAAGAAAGTTGGTTTGTCCAGCGGGACCTTCCAAATCCTGTCCAAATTACGATGAATTGGTTAATGAGGGTGTATCTTTATTTCCTCAGGAACATTCACCCCATAAATCTGTTTTAAAAATACAAAAAACCATCCATGTTAAGCGTTAAGGCGTTCACATTTAGCCCGGTGCAGGAGAACACCTATGTTTTGTATAACGAAGAAGGGGAGTGCTGCATTATAGATCCGGGCTGTTATTTTCCGGAGGAAAAAGAAGAGCTGAAAACAACTATTGAAAAAGCGGGTTGGCGGCCCGTTTTACTACTCAATACTCATTGCCACCTCGATCATGTTTTTGGTAACCAGTTCGTACGGGATATCTGGGGACTGGTGTTGCATATCCATGAAAAGGAAAAACCACTGCTTGATTTTGCTCCCCAATCGGGGTTGATGTGGCAGATGCCTTTTGACAACTACGATGGGCCATTGGCTTGGCTACAGGAAGGTAAAACAATAAAAGTGGGGGATGAGGAATTAGAGGCTCGGTTCACCCCCGGGCATTCGCCGGGAAGCCTTTCCTTTTATCATGAAGCTGGTGGTTTTGTGATAAGCGGCGATACACTTTTTAATGGAAGTATAGGGCAGACCGACCTGCCGGGAGGAGATTTTGACACGCTGATAAACAGTATTCAAACACAATTATTTACTCTGCCGGATGAAACAAAAGTATATTCAGGCCATGGGCCGGTAACAACTATTGGGTTTGAAAAGATGAATAATCCGTTTGTAAAGCTCTATTAGCGGAGTGGTTTCTCCCTCTCCATTTATGGGAGGGAAGGGGTGAGGATGGATTGGGAAAGAGGAATAAGTCTTTTGTGAAATTTAGATAAAACACTACTACACCAAAGAGCTTATTTAAATCCTCAATCTTGCTACTCTTGGCTCTACGATCACCGTATCGTGTTCAAAGTCTGATTTAATTCGCCATTTCTGCGTGGCAGTCGCACCAATAATCATTTCTTCAGACAAGCGGAAGTCACCATGAATTCGTCGCTAAGGTTTAACGTGATTAATGTCACACTCAAGACGCATAACGTCCCCGATTTTCAGGTATTAATTTTCGGAAGCTGTTTCAAAATATCCTGGTTCAGGCAGTTTATCTAAAAAGCCAATTTTTCAGCCAGGTCTTCCCGTATGCAGGAATAGATACTGACAGTATCAAATAAGGCAAATAATTTTTTCTCACCTTTTGAACCCTTGAAGGACAGGGATATTTTAATAATCATGTTTTAAAATTACAGGGTTGACCCTGCTACAGAAGATATTTACACTGCAAAAATGTTTTTCCTGTCTAAATGCCGCTTGAGCCAAGATATTTTCCAATGACCGGCAATCGTTGAAATTCTTTTTGTTCAATTTTCAGAATAAACAATGTAAATGCTCCCAGTATCAATGTAGCGCTGGCATAATAAAATATCCCTGATGAAATAAAACTGACTAATAATTTATGAAGACCAAACAATAACACACTAATGGCAATATAAGCGGATAGTTTTTTCCAGGCATACGGGATTTTATATTCTTTTTGTCCCCAGATATAACTGATCACCATCATGCTGCCATAGCAGGCAAACGTGGCCCAGGCGCAAGCCATATAACTATAAACAGGTATCAGGAAATAATTAATGGCTAAAGTAATAATGGCCCCGATCAATGTGATCCAGGCGCCGGCCAGCGTTTTATTGCCAAGTTTATACCAGATACTTAAGCTGTAATAAATGCCCAGGAACATATTAGCCAGTAATAGTATAGGTACTACTTTCAAACCTTTCCACATAGCAGGATTGCGAATAAAATTTTTCCATAGATCGAGATATAGCATCACTACCAGGAACATAAGACAAAGGGTGATCACAAAAAACTTCATCACCCGTGCGTATACCCGCGGTGCATTTTCTTCGGTGGATTGTTTAAAGAAAAATGGTTCGGCCCCCATCCGGAAAGCCTGCACCGCCAGCGTAATCAGGATGGATAATTTATAACAGGCAGAATAGATCCCTACCTGTGCTTTTGCCTCTCTTACTGCCAGCAAGACTGACTTCTTATGCGTCACAGGCGCCCACCAGCCCAGCATAATGCGGTCAAATGTTTCATTAATCATGCCGGCAAACCCGGCGATAATCAGGGGGAGCCCATAGATCATCATTTCTTTCCATAAACGCTTATCAAACTTCCATTCAAACCCGAGGAACTGTTTTAACAATAACAAAAGCGTAACTATATTTTGAATCAGGTTGGCAAGCAATACATAACCTACCGCCCAGTCTTTATTATACCATACCTGTACCCAGCTATTAGGGTCTTTTGCAAGCGTTGGGCAAACGCTCAGGAAAAAATAAACACTGATAATATTAATGCAGATGCCGCCTACTTTGGTCAATGCAAACTTTACGGGTCTTCCATCCTGCCGGAGCTTTGCAAATGGAATCGTGGTCAGCGCGTCCAGCCCGATTATAGCAGCGGCCATGGACAGGTATTCGGGATGCTGCTTAATCTGCAACAGGGCGGACAATGGATGTTGCAAGAGTATTAAAACAAATGAAAGCAGAACGGTAGAGATAATCAGGGATATGCTGGTACTGTTATAGACATTATTCTTGTCGGCTTTATTGGCAAAACGAAAAAAAGCCGTTTCCATGCCATACGTATAAATTACGTTCATAAATGGAATAAACGCGTATACGATACTCATTTCACCATATTGCCAGTCGAGGAATTTGTAGGTGAGATAAGGAGTAAGTAAATAATTGATAAAACGGGCAGCAATAGAACTGAGCCCATACCAGATTGTTTGCCCCGCCAGTTTTTTTATGCTGCTCAAAAGGATTGGAAATTTGTCAGCAAATGTAACTGATGGCTGTTCAAAAAACGAATAGCCCGGCCGGAAAAGCTTTCTTTAACGGCCTTGCAACAGATTTTTCCTCTTTGTATCTTTATAAAAAATTGCTTATGAAAAACTTTTGGGTAAGTCTCCTGGCGATCATTCCTGCCATGGTTGTTTCCGCGCAGTCTTACGAAGGTTCAGTACAATATGATAAAAAGGATCAGAAAGCCATGGTGATCGAATTCCCTTATTCCCCGTCGGTAGTGGAAGACGCGATCGTGGATAAGATGGAGAAACTGGGATATAAGAAAAAAGAATCCAAAGGTTTCCTGGTTTACAAAAATGCGGTCATCCGCGAGATCAGTTCCGAGCCTGCCGATTATATGATCAAAGTGGAGAGAAAAAGCCGTAAAGAAAAAGATGAATCCGTTGTGTACCTGTTAATGAACAGGGGCGACGAAAATATCATGGCCCGCAGCGACGCTTTTGTGAACAGCAATATGAAAAGTTTCATGAACAAAATGTCTCCCGATGTGGAAGCCTTCAACCTCGAAAGAGAGATCCAGGCGCAGGAAGCGGTAGTGAATAAAGCGGAAAAGAAGATGAAGGACCTGAAAGAAGACCAGGAAAGCATGGAGAAGAAGCTTAAGAAACTGCAGGACGAATTAAAAGATAATGCTAAGAGCCAGGAAAACCAGCAGAAGGAAGTTGACAACCAGAAACAGATATTGGATGCGATGAAAGGCAAGAGAAAATCCTGAGGCTTCTTTGTCAGGGCTGTTGGAACCGTGGGTCTGCAATAAAAGAAGAATCCGTAAGTGTACGCAGGAATGCACCCAGGTCATTAGCCTGTATATCGGTCAGGGTTATGCCATTTATTAATAAAGGATCCAATGTGGCGCTTTGCTGTACCCCTGTCCGAAAATGATTGATACATTGCCCCAGGGTATTAAAACGCCCGTCGTGCATATAATTGGACGAAACAGCGACATTCCGTAAAGTCGGTACTTTAAACTTTAATGAATCAGCCGGGTTTTTTGTTACACGCATCTTCCCGTAATCATTCAAAAAATTATCTACAGGCAAACCGATATTGCGAAAGCTATAATCGGTGAACAGGGGTTCGGGATGGCAGGTGGAGCAATTAGCCTGGAATACCTGGTAGCCACTTAGTTCCTGCGCACTGAATGCAGCTTGTCCTTTCTTATACCGGTCATACCTGGAATTAGCAGATGTCATATACCCGGTGAATTGAGCCAGGGCTTTGAGGATAAATTCAGGCCTGATAAAGTCGCTCCGGAAAACTTTCCTGAACCTATCCCGGTAGTCCTGGTCCTTTTCGAGCTTGTTGATTACACCGTTAAAAGATTCGGCCATTTCAATATGCCCGTTGATAGGCTGTGCCGCTTCATCAAATAATGAATTGAATTCGCCGTCCCAGTGGAATTCAGATTGCCAGGCGAGATTAAAAAGCACAGGTGCGTTGCGCAGGGTATGCGAACCATTATAGCCATGGCTGCGGTCATGTTGAAAAGTGCCAAACGCGGCTATCTCCTGGTGGCAGGAAGAGCAGGGAAAATTTCCATCTAATGACAGACGGCCATCATAAAATAATTTTCTTCCGAGTTCAAAACCTTCGTGTGTAAGCGGGTTGTCGGCAAATTTATAAACCGGATCCGGAAAACCTTCCGGGATCACTTGTTGTAAAGATTCGAGGTGATTAGGATTATTCTTACGACAAGCCTCCAGCCCGCAGGCTAAAAAGGCAATAGAAATTATTAATAAAGATATTACCAGGAAACTTTTAGCCATATTCAGTTACAGGTATAATAAACGTTCATCTTTAAAGAATATGCGTTAAGTGAAAGACTTTTCAATCTAAGCCCTCCGCCGGGGCGGAGACAGGGTTTCAATACTCATCTGGCCTGAATCTCTTCCGTCCTGCCTTTATATCTGCCTGTTTCTTTTTAGACTCCAGTCTTTTTTCTTTTGCTGCTTTGCTTATGCGGGTGGCTATTCTTGGTTTTTTCTTTTTCAGGGCATTTGCTATCAACAGGTTGATCTTTTCGACGACTTCTTCTTTATTGGCCAGTTGCGTACGGTGTACCTGTGATTTTACCTGGAGATAGCCATCCGAGGTGATGCGGTTGGATAATTTTTCTTTTACAAGCGATTTCTGCTCTTCGGTCAATAGCAGAGAAGTATCAACCGGTAGCGAGCCGATCACAGCTGTTTCCACCTTGTTTACATTTTGGCCGCCCTTACCGCCGCTGCGGGTAGTTTGGAATTGTATTTCTGAAGAAAAATCAATCATGCATCTTATAAAGTAGCAAAATTAGCACTGAATGACCAGAAATAGCGAATGGGGATTCAACAGGTGGGGTAGGGGAGGGGTTTCGTTGAATTTTACTATATTTACATTACGAATGATGACTGTAAGATGTACGAAGGGTTAATGAAGGATGAGCGAAGGATGAAATATAGAAGACCGTATGCTTACCGTATGCTCACCGCAGGATCATTACATGATTACCGCATGAGCACCGGAGTATCATCGAAGGGATGTCGGAGTATTAAAACACTATTACAATATTTGAACTCATAATTATGGCAAGAAGCACTAATTCAGCTTTGAAAGGTATCCGCGGAAGGGTGGGTAACCTTATCTTTAAGCAATACTCCTATGGCACCGTAGTAACATTGGTGCCTGATATGGACAATGTAAAAACAACCCCGCAACAGCGTGCGCAACGTGATTATTTTGCAGAAGCAGTGGCTTATGCGAAGGAGATCAGCAGGAATCCTGGGAAAAAAGAAGCGTATAGAAAAAAGCATAAACTGGAGAAGGGGAAAAGCGTTTTTAACGCAGCTATCCAGGAATTCAAGCGGAAAAATAAAAAGAGATATACGGAGATACTCGTAGAAGTATTAGAGGAAGCGCACAATGGTAAGAAACGGCCACTGAAGAAGAGGCGGTAAGGACAGTCAGCAACCAGTTGGCAGCCAGTAAGCGATAAACTTTTATCTTGCCGGTATGAAAGCGGTTATTCAGCGGGTCAGCAGGGCCAGTGTTACTATCGGCGATCGTATACATTCACAGATCGGCAGCGGATTATTAGTATTACTAGGTGTTGAAGATGCTGACACAAATGAAGACATTGAATGGCTCAGCGCCAAGATCGTCAACCTGCGCATTTTTAACGATGAGAATGGGGTGATGAATGTATCGGTAAAGGATAAAAAGGGAGAAATATTATTGGTCAGCCAGTTTACGTTGCATGCTTCCACGAAAAAAGGGAACCGTCCCAGTTATATCAAAGCAAGCAAACCAGAGATAGCCATACCCCAGTATGAGAAGATGATCGCGCAGCTTTCAGCCGATCTTGGACAGCCGGTCAAAACGGGGGAATTCGGAGCGGATATGAAAGTGGAATTATTGAACGATGGCCCGGTAACTATAGTAATGGATACAAAAAATAAAGAATAACCCCTCACGACTGATCACTGATCTCTCACTACCGCACTCCTATTTTTTCCGTGAATGGCTTCTGTCCCTCATATTGTATCATCAGGAAGAAGAATTTTTCGTTGATATTGTCGACATGAAAGCTGAAAGAATTTGCATTGATTTCCCTTTGTTCTACGATACGGTGACCACTGGCTGTCCATACCATGACGTTTTTAATGTCACGCGTACTTTTTACGGTGACTTGTTTGCCGGAAGTAAGGATCTTATAAGGCTTACCGGCTCCTGTATCCATGCTGGCCCGGGCCAGGGCTGGTTGTACCTCGGCAAGGACAAATAACAACGCGATCGCAAGAATGGACGTGAATTGGCGGGCGGACAGTAAAGTCATAGAATACTAAAATGTGGTTTTAGATAAACTGATTTTATTCTTTCAAAGGATAAATGGGTGAGGAACGGGTCGCTAAAACGGCAAGAATCATGCTATATTGCAAATATTTTCTAAAAACTTTGTTATGACTATCCGGGATGCGCAGCAGCAGGTGGATCAATGGATCAAAACCGTTGGGGTACGCTATTTCAGCGAATTGACGAATATGGCGATACTTACTGAAGAAGTGGGGGAGCTGGCCCGCATCATGGCCCGTACCTATGGCGACCAGTCGTTCAAAGAATCGGATAAGAACAAAAACATGGCTGATGAAATGGCGGATGTATTATGGGTATTGATCTGTTTGGCTAATCAAACAGGGGTTGACCTGACGGATGCATTGCAAAAAAACTTCGAGAAGAAAAATATAAGGGATGCAGAGAGGCACCAGAATAATGAGAAACTGAAATAGCCCGGATATATTATGTAATCTTTGTTCACGAATCATCTTCCGGGAGTATGAAAAAAAATACTACCATCCTGTTTTTCCTCCTGTGTATCCGCGCTTCGGCCCAGGTAAATGATTCGCCGGCGCTTTTTTTGGATACATTCCGCGCTGCCATTTTCCAGGCTGATAGCTCCCAACCCGTTCCTTTACCAGGGGAAGAAATTTCAAAGGCAGAGAAAATATTCCTGGAAACAATTAGTAGTACCAGCTTACTGAAGAAGATCAGGCTGAAGGATTATCATTTTCAGCTTGGCCCACATTTGAACCTGGCAGGCGAAAAGGAGGTTTGGATCAATTGTTTTTGCAGTGGAATAATAGAATATTTTCCCGACTGGAAACATAGACTCTTTAGCAGGGACATGGTTGACGATGGGGGGCAATGCTTTTTTGAAATGACCGTTAACCTCGTACACAAAACGCATTATAAATTTGGAATGAATGGATTCGGGTAAGATGTTCCGGTAACCGGTAAAGGATGAGTTTCAAATTCTCAATGTAACATCAATCTTTTAGATTGATACCATGCTGAGGAACGAATATCCTGAGATTCTTCTTTTGTCGGAATGACGAGACCCGAATAGTTAGTTACTGACTAAATTGACAGGTTATCCGGTAATCTTTTTAATGGCATAAATCCCCGTTCTGGCTTATTTTTGCCGCCACTATGGCAACAGACAGTAACAAGTTCCAGGCGATCATTTCGCATTGCAAAGAATATGGTTTTATTTTTCCTTCGAGCGAGATCTACGACGGCCTGCAGGCGGTATATGATTATGGTCAATGGGGAAGCGAGCTCAAAAAGAATATCAAGGATTACTGGTGGAATAGCATGACCCGCATGAATGAGAATATCGTGGGTATTGACGCCGCCATCTTCATGCATCCCACTACCTGGAAGGCCAGCGGGCATGTTGATAATTTCAACGACCCGATGATAGATAATAAAGACAGCAAAAAAAGATATAGGGTTGATCATTTAATCGAAGGCCACGCAGAACTGATGGAAAAAGATGGTCGTTTGGATGAGGCCAAAGCGCTGCTGGAAGACATGGACAAACTGTTGGCCAAAGACGATTTCGAAGGATTAAGAAAACTGATATTGGATCACGGCATTAAATGTTCCATTAGCGGCACGGCCAACTGGACCGATATCCGCCAGTTCAACCTGATGTTCTCCACCGAATTTGGTTCTACTGTTTCTGCAGATGATGAAGACAATAAAGTTTACCTCCGTCCTGAAACGGCACAGGGCATTTTTGTCAATTTCTTAAACGTGCAGAAGACGGGAAGAATGAAAATCCCCTTTGGCATCGCGCAGATCGGAAAAGCATTTCGCAATGAAATTGTCGCCCGGCAATTTATTTTCCGTATGCGGGAATTTGAGCAAATGGAAATGCAGTTCTTTATCCGTCCCGGCACACAGAAGGAATGGTATGAATACTGGAAAGCGGAAAGATTGAAATGGCATTTGAGCCTGGGAACGGCCAAAGAGAAATATCGTTTTCATGATCATATCAAGTTGGCGCATTATGCCGATGCGGCTTGTGATATTGAATTTGAATTCCCGATCGGGTTCAAGGAAGTGGAAGGTATTCATTCCAGGACCGATTTTGATTTGAAGAATCACCAGGAATACAGCAAAAAGAAAATGCAATATTTCGACAATGATATAGATGAAAAGACCGGCAAGCCTTATGGTAATTATATTCCTTATGTGATTGAAACATCTATTGGGCTGGACAGGATGTTCTTGTTGGTAATGAGTAATGCCTATACAGAAGAAGACCTGAGTACACCGGAAAAGCAGGACAGCCGGGTGGTATTAAGATTTCCGCCCAAACTGGCGCCCATGAAACTGGCTGTATTGCCATTGGTAAAAAAAGATGGGTTGCCGGAGATAGCCCGGAAAATCATGGATGATTGTAAATCTCATTTCCGTTGTTTTTATGAAGAAAAAGATACAATAGGTAAGCGCTATCGTCGTATGGATGCCATTGGTACTCCTTTTTGTGTAACAGTGGATCAGCAGACTAAGGAAGATAATACGGTCACGATCCGTCACCGGGATTCGATGCAACAGGAAAGGGTGCCGCTCACGGAAATAAAAAGAATAGTTTTAGAAAGTACTAATTAACGGTCGGGCCATCTTATTAATAATTCAGGCAGCATGAAATGGCTGCTTTTTTTATTATAAAAAGGTACTACTGGCCCGTTCCTCTTAAATAAAAAATCTTGCCCGGCTGCCAAATTATCCGGCTTTTCTCCTTTTTGCCATGCCTTTCTGAGATACAACCATTTAAAATCAAGTTTAGGCCTGATGCAGGTCATCCGCCAGTATCCCTGTACTTTCTACTTTGTGCCATCTTTCTCAGGCTAAAAAACATGTTTTATGGAGACGATCACCAAACCCGAAATCTCAGAAAACCCCGGTCAAAAAGAAGTAGTTACGGCGATTATGGATGGTAATGAAGCTGCGGCTTATGTTGCCTACCGGACCAGCGAAGTCTGTGCTATTTATCCCATCACCCCCTCCTCCTCCATGGGAGAATTGGCCGACGAATGGAGCAGTAATGAGGTAAAAAATATTTACGGCGAAATACCCAAGATCATCGAAATGCAAAGCGAAGCCGGCGCCGCCGGAGCTATTCACGGTGCTTTACAGGGCGGTGCGCTGGCATCCACTTTCACTTCTTCGCAGGGTTTATTGCTGATGATACCCAATATGTATAAGATCGCGGGTGAATTGACACCTGTTGTTTTTCATATTGCCGCAAGGGCCCTTGCCACCCATGCGCTTTCTATTTTTGGCGATCACAGTGATGTAATGGCAACAAGACCTACCGGCTTTGCCATGTTATTTGGCAATAATCCGCAGGAAGCGATGGATATGGCCATGATCGCGACTGCCTCAACATTTAAATCAAGGGTTCCTTTCCTGAATATTTTTGACGGCTTCCGCACTTCACATGAATTGAACAAGGTGGAATTGATTCCCGAAGATTCTATCCGGGAAATGATAGATGAAGAAGAAGTAAGCAAACATCGTAAAAGGGCATTGAATCCCGAACATCCTTTTGTTCGTGGTACGGCCCAGAATCCTGATGTATTTTTCCAGGGTCGTGAAGCAGCAAATAAATATTACCAGGAGACCCCGGGGATTGTTCAGGCCATGATGAAAAAGTTTGAAGAGCTCACCGGTCGTTCCTATAAATTATTCGAATATTATGGACATCCTGAAGCGGACAGGATCATTATTATCATGGGTTCAGGAACAGGTCCCGTTCACGAAATGACGGATTATCTTAATGACCGTGGAGAAAAAGTAGGTTACCTGAATATTCACCTGTATCGCCCATTCTCCATACAGCATTTTATTGATGCTATTCCGAATACGGTACAAAAGATCGCGGTGCTCGACCGTTGCAAAGAGCCCGGAGCGATCGGCGAGCCTTTATATATGGATGTGGTCGGTGCATTGCATAACGGCTGGAAATACGAGATGCCAACGGTAATCGGCGGAAGATATGGCCTTGCTTCCAAAGAATTTAACCCGGGCATGGTGAAAGCGGTATTTGATGAATTGAAAAAAGAAAGACCTAAGAATAGTTTTACTATCGGTATTGAAGACGATGTGACACATACCAGTCTGCCCTGGGACAACGATTTTTCCATTGAAAACCAGCATCTCTTCCGTGGTTTGTTCTACGGTCTTGGCGCCGATGGAACAGTTGGGGCCAATAAGAATACGATTAAGATCATTGGTGAAGTCACCGATAATTATGTACAGGGATATTTTGTGTATGATTCCAAGAAATCCGGCTCATTGACGGTTTCGCATTTGCGTTTCAGCGATCACCCGATACAATCTACTTATCTTATTAACTCCGCCAATTTCGTCGCCTGTCATCATTTTAATTACCTGAAGAAATATGATGTATTGAAATACGCGGAAGAAGGCGCTACGTTTTTATTGAATGCTCCTTACCTTGTTGAAGAAATATGGGATCAATTACCGAAGAAGATCCAACAGGAAATCGTCCATAAGAAACTGAAATTTTATGTTATTAATGCCTCTAAGGTTGCGAAGGAAGCAGGGATGGGTTCCCGTATTAATTCGGTACTCCAAACCTGCTTCTTTGCCATTTCCAATGTGATGACAAGAGACCTGGCCATTCAATATATCAAGAGCGCGATTAAAAAGACATACGGACGTAAGGGAGAAGATGTGGTAAAGAAGAATTACCAGGCGGTTGACCAGACATTAGCGAATCTTCATAAAATAGATTATTCAAAATTTGAAACAGGCAATAAAGAGATTGAAGCGCCAGTTTCTCTCAATGCGCCCGATTTTGTACAGCAGGTATTGGGCAAGATCATTGCCGGTGAAGGGGATGAACTGCCGGTAAGCGCATTCCCGGTGGACGGTACTTATCCTTCCGGTACTACCAGATGGGAAAAAAGAAATATTGCTGACCAGGTGCCGGTATGGGATCCTGAATTATGTTCCCAATGCGGCAAATGTTATTTTGTTTGCCCGCATGCCGCTATCCGCGTAAAAGTATATGACCGCGACTGGTTGCCCGATGCACCGGCATTCTTTAAACATACTGACCCGATCGGTAAAGAATTCTTTAAAGATAAAGAGGCTTATACTTTGCAGGTATCCGTGGAAGATTGCACCGGTTGTAAACTCTGCACAGAAGTTTGCCCGATAGAAAGCAAGACCGAGCCGGGGCATAAAGCCATTGATATGAAGGATGTGATCCCGTTAAAAGAAATGGAAAAGGAAAACTGGGATTATTTCCTGACACTTCCGGATATTGACCGTACAAGAGTGAATAAAGGAACGGTGAAAGGCTCACAATTACTGGAACCTTTATTCGAATTTTCCGGCGCCTGCAGTGGTTGTGGTGAAACGCCTTATTTAAAATTGCTCACTCAACTCTTTGGCGACAGGATGATCGTATCCAATGCGACAGGCTGTTCTTCCATCTTCGGAGCCAACCTGCCTACCACACCGTGGAGTACGGATCATGAAGGTCATGGGCCGGCATGGGCCAACTCCTTGTTCGAAGACAATGCGGAATTTGGATTAGGCATCAAACTGGCGACAGATAAGAAAAGAGACATGGCCCTGCGTTTATTGAAGAATCTGCGTGAAGAAATAGGCAGCGAACTGACCGATGCTATTTTGCTGAATGCAGATCCCGATAGTCGCCGGGATTCTGAGGCCGAGTTGATACAGCAACGCACCAATGTCAATGAATTAAAGAAGAGGTTGCGCAGTATACAAACAGAAGAATCCTATCGTCTCTACCAGGTCGCTGAATTCCTCGAAAAGAAATCAGTATGGATAGTAGGTGGTGACGGATGGGCTTATGATATTGGCTTTGGTGGCCTGGACCATGTGCTCAGTACTGGTGAGAATGTAAACATACTGGTAATGGATACAGAAGTTTATTCCAATACCGGCGGGCAGAAATCAAAAGCATCTCCTGTCGGCGCCAGCGCAAAGTTCTCCATCAAAGGAAAGACAACTGGTAAGAAGGATCTCGCCATGCAGGCCATCGCGCATGGTGGCGCTTATGTAGCGCAGATAGCGATGGGCGCCAATGATGTTCATGCGCTCAAGACTATCCTGGAAGCAGAAGCTTATCCCGGTCCTTCCCTTATCATAGCTTATAGTCATTGCATCGCGCACGGTTATGATATGTGTCATGGAAATGAGCAGCAGGGTCTTGCCGTGAAAACCGGCTATTGGCCATTGATCCGTTTCAATCCATTGAAAGAAAAAGGGCAGCGATTCGTGATTGACAGTAAACCGCCTTCCGTGGCATTAAATGAGTTCTTGTATCATGAGAACCGGTTTGCTACCATCAAGAACAATTACCCTGAAAGGGCCACTGAGTTCCTGGCTATGGCTAATGAAGGTATCCAGCTCCATTGGGAGAGGATCGAAGCTCTTAAAGCATTATAAGTTTTCTTATATATTTAGTAGGTATAACGACGGCCCGGGATTCTTCCCGGGCTTCCTTTTCTTGTGATTGGTGTGGGTTTAATACGGAAAACTTTCTTTATCCCGTAAAGGTTATTCCACTCTTTGTCTTCGACACAAAAAGTGGAGCAAAAAAGTCAAGCCGATTCGATGAAGAACATCTCTGATCGCTGTACATTTCCTATTGCGAATAGACAATCTATTTGAAGTACTTCGGGCCGCAGTCTTCGCTTCGTGTTATTCAAAGCTCAAGAAAGCGCTGCGGCCCGTCTTGCTTTTCTTAAAGATGAAAAATTATTTAAGAACGACGGACTGAGGCGCTTGACCATTTCCTTAATCCTTAGAAAGAGTCCATAAAAACAGGTAACTCCTGATAAGCTTCTTTCACTGGTCTGAAATTTTACCTTTTTCAATAAATATGCTTCCGCGGTTGTCGGGGTCAAGTGAAGGTTAAGAAAATATAATCACCCGCCGGCTGCGTAAGCGATGATCGATTATTATATTCTTATTACAATTTTGTAAACCTGGCCTGGAAAAAACGCAGGTATTTTGGTTCATAGGCCATTTTCAGTCCTTTTATTTTGTTACGGCGTTCATATACCCTTGCTGCAGATTCTGCTATCACATCCATGTGTGCCTGTGTATATACACGGCGCGGAATAGTAAACCGGACCAGTTCCAGCCTGGGGTAATAATTTTCTCCATTCGATTTCCTTCCGGCTGATACAATTCCTCTTTCCATAGTTCTTACACCGGATTCAAGGTATACTTCGGCAGCCAGTGTTTGTGCAGGAAAATCGTCCTGTGGTATATGGGGCAGGAATTTTTTTGCATTGACAAAAATGCCATGTCCGCCTATTGGCATAACAATAGGAACTCCAAGCCCGGTCATTTTTTCACCTAAATAAATTACTTGTCCTACCCTGGCCCTGATATGGTCATCGCATACGCTCTCGCCAATTCCGATGGCCATGGCTTCCATATCTCTTCCGGCAAGGCCACCGTATGTGTGCAGGCCCTCGTATACGACTACCAGGTTTCTTGCTTCTTCAAACGTATCCCGGTCGTTAATGGCCAGGAAACCGCCAATATTTACCAGCGCGTCTTTCTTTGCACTCATCGTGGCGCCGTCAGTATAAGAACAAATTTCTTTGACTATTTCTTTTATTGATTTATTCGAATACCCTTTTTCCTTTTCCTTAATGAAGTAAGCATTTTCGGCTACCCTTGTCATATCATGAATAATACGGATGCCATGTTTTTTTGTCAATGCCCTGAGCTCTTCCAGGTTTTTCATGCTTATGGGCTGACCGCCTGCCATATTCACACTGGTGGCGATGCTGACATAAGGGATTCTCTTTGCGCCATATTTTTTGATCAGTTTTTCCAGTTTATCCAGATCAACATTTCCTTTAAAGGGAAATTCATTTTCCGGATCGTGGGCCTCATCAATTATAATATCTTCAAATTTCCCGCCGGCTAATTCCTGGTGCAGGCGGGTAGTCGTGAAATACATATTGCCGGGTATAATATCTCCTTTCCTGATCAGGATCCTTGATAAAATGTTTTCGGCCCCCCGTCCCTGGTGGGTGGGGATAAGGTATTTGTACCCATAGACATTCTTTACGACTTCTTCCAGGTGATAAAAATTCCGGCTTCCCGCATACGCTTCATCACCCATCATCATACCTGCCCATTGGCGATCACTCATCGCCGATGTACCGCTGTCGGTCAGCAGATCAATGTAGACATCTTCAGATCTCAGGAGAAAAGTATTGTAACCCGCTTCCCGTAAGGCTTTCTTTCTTTGAGCCGGGGTGGTCATTTTCAGCAACTCAACCATTTTCATTTTATACGGTTCGGCCCAGCTTCTTTTGATGTTGTCTTTCATTTCAGGGATTAAAATTTTTTAAATTATTGGTTTCAGTTTTACGGTAAAATGTCTCAGCATAGCCGCTTCTTCTATGATGCATAGCCCTTTTACTGCGTGCCGGTTGTTGAACACTTCAATGATCACTTCAGCTACATAATCAATATGACTTTGCGTATATACCCTTCTTGGAATAGCGAGACGAACCAGCTCCATTTGCGCGGGTACCAGTTTACCATGAATATCATATTTCCCAAACATCAGCGAGCCGATCTCTACACTGCGGATGCCTCCTTCCGTATATAAGGCGCCTACCAGCGCCTGCCCGGGATATTGCTCAATGGGGATATGCGACAAAAATTTTTTTGCGTCAATATATACAGCATGGCCGCCAGCGGGCTGCATGACAGGCACACCTGCCGCTATTAATTTATTGGTCAGGTATTCTATGCTCCGGATACGGTATTGCAAGTAATGCTCATCCAGTACTTCCTTCAGACCGATAGCTATCGCTTCCAGGTCACGGCCTGCAAGACCACCGTAAGTTGGAAATCCTTCCGTGATAACAAGAAGGTTGCGGCATTTAGTGGCAAGTTCCTTGTCATGCATGGCCAGGAAACCGCCAATATTGGCAAAGGCGTCTTTCTTGGCGCTCATGGTACATCCGTCGGCATAAGAAAAAAGCTCATTAGCAATTTCGCTGACGGGTTTACCTGCATAACCCTGCTCGCGCAATTTTATAAAGTAACTATTCTCTGCGAAGCGACAGGCATCAATAAATAACGGGATGTTGTTTTCAGCACAAACTTTCTTTACAGATTTGATATTTGCCATACTTACCGGCTGTCCGCCCCCGGAATTATTCGTAATAGTGATAATACAGAGCGGAATATTTTCACCCCCTTTTTCTGCGATAAATCTTTCCAATGCTTCTATATCCATATTCCCTTTAAAAGGAGCGGGGGTAGTCGGGTGTTTTCCTTCTTCGCATAAAAGGTCAATACCTTCAGCGCCAGAAAATTCAATATTGGCTCTTGTTGTATCAAACAAAGTATTGCTGACGAAATATTTCCCCCTGCCTCCTAAGATGGTAAACAGAATTTTCTCGGCTGCTCTTCCCTGGTGGGTAGGAATGACAACCGGCATACCCGTGATCTCCTGCACTGCTTTTTCAAAGCGATAAAAGCTGGAACTGCCGGCATAAGCTTCATCACCCCGCATAATACCTGCCCACTGGTTACTGCTCATGGCGCTTGTGCCGCTGTCGGTAAGCAAATCAATCAGCACATCATCTGCGTTAATAAGAAAAGGGTTGTAATGCGCTTTTTCTAAAATAAGAACCCGTTCTTTTTTTGTGTTGAAATAAATAGGTTCAACGGACTTTATTTTGAAAGGCTCAATGATTGTTTTCATGTATGAAGATTTCATCAGTACTGCTACTACTGGTCAGTGAAAAGAATAATCAGATGGGATCCACCGAAAATGGGTTGAAGAAATTCAGGAAGGCTTCCTGATGATATTTGTCCATAGTTTCATAAATGAAAGCAGGCTTGTTCAAAAATAAACTGAACAAGCCTGCTTTTATATGACTTTCGTCAGTATTGGTTTATCAGACCCCGAACTGCTGTAAATGATGATCCAAATGTTTCCAGGTGCCTTTGCTCCATTGTTCTTTCGTCATCCTGCCAAAAAAAGGATGTATTTCATTTACCATATTGACTTCGGTAAAATTGTTGATCATGGAGAGCAACTTTTGTTTTTCCGTTTCGAAGTCTTTTTCACTGCCGGTCATAACAAAGGAGGGATCGGTAGGCAGACCGCGTTTAAAGGGTTTTTCATTATATATAACTGATTTGACCAATGGCCCTACCAGTCGCGCGAAAAAGGTTCTTTTTAATGTCCGGGTGCCTTCAGCGACACCAATCGGTACCTGCAGATGCGCCAGCATTTGCCCTACGGTCATCTTGCCCCATAACCCCTTTGATTGCGGGGTCAGTTTATTGATGCGGGTAATGATATCCTCCTTTACGGCAGGGTCAAATAGATTCCTGACTTCCATAATTCGCCGTTTATAGTTGCTGTTCGTAATACGGGATTTCATCATGACTTACCGTTTCTTTTTGTTCCCAGTAAGCCAATGTCACCACATGTCCATCTTTTGTTCTCAATGAACGGCCAAAGATAGCATTCGTAGGATTGAATGCCACGTTGGTGACGCCAATGGTAAATGTTTCACGCATTGGGGTTGGAGTTGAAGCTTGAGGTTGAGTTTCTCCCTCAGCTGGGACTAAAGGCTTCGGAGGCGGAACAGCTTTGGGAGGAGGCGAAGGCACGACTACGACTTTATATCTATTTAGTTCAAGCAATTGTTTTAAAAATGCGACTCTTTCTTTGGAAGCATTCCTCTCCACGATGGCGCATTTTACACCATCCAGGTCCTCGAATTCGTGATTTTTATTAATGGCCATTAGTAGTAGTTACCGGTTGTTCAGTTATTTGTTAAGCTAACAGCTAATAGCTATTAGCTGTTAGCCTGCAATCAAAACAGCGAATAAATATATTTATACGCTCCGCTTGCGAATCCTGTTATGATAATCCCTCCTACACAAATCAGCATCGCGATCTTTGGCGCGAAGGATATTTTCACATTTTCTATGGGGGTATCATTAGCCTCCATGAAAATCGCTTTTACGATCCGCAAATAATAGTAAAGCGAGACCACCATGTTCAAAGCCGCTATCGTGATCAGCCAATAATTTCCTTTACCGGCGCCAGCGAGCAGCAAAAAGAATTTACCAAAGAAACCTGCTGTCGGCGGAATGCCCGCTAAGGAGAATAAACCAATTGTCAATGCCCAGCTCAATACCGGATTGGTTTTATAAAACCCTTTATAGTCATCCACGTTTTCTCTTCCTGTCGCTGCGCTCACCAATGAAATAACACCAAAGGCCGCGAGGTTGGAGAACACATAGATCATCACAAAGTAGATTACAGATGCACTGCCCTGGATCGATTCCCCGGTAATGCCGATCAGTATAAAGCCAACCTGAGAGATGGACGAAAATGCAAGGAAGCGTTTCATATTCTGTTGCCGCAGGGCAAAGAGATTGCCAATGATCATCGTGAGTACCGATACCAGGAAAAGCATCTTGTACCAGGCCGAATCAAGCGGCTGGAAAACATTGTACAAAACGGAAACCAGCACAAATAGTATAGCGCCTTTGGAAATGACCGATAAGTAAGAGGTTACAGCCACGGGCGAACCTTCATAGACATCCGCTGTCCATAGATGGAAAGGAACGGCAGATATTTTAAATCCGAATCCGGCGATGAGCAGGATAAAGGCAAATACCTGTAAAGAACTTAGCGTAGTCAATTGCCAGGAAATTTCCGAAAAGCTTAAAGTTCCGGTTGCTCCATATAACATCGAAATACCAAAAAGCAATAGACCGGATGAAAAGGCGGAAGACATGATGAATTTCATCGCCGCTTCTGAAGAACGTTTTTTATCCAGGTCAAAATTGGCCATAGCTGCCAATGGTATGCTTGACAATTCTAATCCAAGATAAAACATCAACAGGTTGCTGCTGGAAATCATAAAGAACATGCCGAGCAGGGTAGAAAGCATCAGCATATAAAATTCCGGAACATGTTTATGTTGTTTCAGCCAGCTATAGGATTGCAGGGAAATGATGAGGGTGCCAAGATTCAGGATGTTCTTTTCAAAGGAGAGCAGTTCACTGGTCCTGAACATATCGCCGAAAAGAGTGCCTTTATGGATAAAGAAAAAACCGGCGGCAAGATTGACGAACAGTAATATATTAACCAGGCCCAGTACGGTCTCATTCTTCCATTCTTTCTTAGCCAACTTGATAAATAGAAGAATAAAGATCAGCAGGGTGACCCCTAATTCCTGTTTCATCAGTATGAGAAAATCGTTCAGCATGAATAATTATTAATCAATAATTCTTAAACATTATTTTATTACATCTGCCACTTTTTGAATAATCGTATCTGTGCCAGGATTGATAAGGTCTGTAAACCAGAAAGGCGCCACACCGATGGCGATGATACCGATGATCAGCAGGGCAGCCGCTAGTCTTTCATTCCATCCTGCATCTCCAAGTTTCAGGTAATCGTTGTTTTTTACCGGCCCCATGATCGAAGAACCGACAGCTCTTAAGATATAAACCGCCGTCACTACGATCGAAGCACAGGCAACAATGGTGGCAAGACGATAAAACAGATCTCCTTTTTCCCATGAACCCATGAATACGGTCATCTCTGCTACAAAGCCGCTGAAGCCGGGCAAACCCAGCGAGCACAACCCCGCAATAACAAATACGGTGGAGATAAATGGCATCATCTTCATCAGTCCGCCCAATTGCGCTACCTGTCTTGAATGTGTTCTGTCGTAGATCATCCCGATTCCGGCGAAGAAAAGGGCTGTCATCAACCCATGTGAAACCATTTGTATGACCGCCCCGTTGATCGCTGTTTTTGTCAGCATACCAATGCCTAATAAAATAAACCCGCAATGGCTTACGGAAGAATAAGCGTTGATATATTTAAGATCGGTCTGCATCATGGTAGCGAAAGCGCCATACAAGATGGCGATGCAGGCCAGTATGATGATAATGGTAGAATAATAATGTGCCGCCCCGGGCATTAAATAAGCGGCTACTCTTAAACAACCGTAGCCACCCAGCTTCATGGAAATACCGGCCAGGAACATAGAAGCGGCAGTAGGAGCCGAGGAGTGGCCATCCGGTACCCAGGTATGAAACGGGAACAAGGCAGTGAATATTCCAAAGCCAATAAAAGCGAAAGGAAAAAATACTTTTTGTACACCGAGTGGAATGCCCTGGTGTGCAATTTGTATGAGGCTGAATGTATGCGCGCCATTGACATTAGTATTGAAGTACAGCCCGGCTAACCCTACAAATACAAGGGCGGAGCCACCCATCAGCATCAGGGCCAGTTTCATTGCGCTGTATTCTTTTTTGCCGCTGCCCCAGATACCGATCAGCAGGAATTTCGGGATCACCGCTATTTCAAGGAAAAAGAACAGGGTGAAAAGGTCGAGGGAAATAAAGAAGCCATAGGCCCCGAGACTTAAAAAGATCAACAGGAAGAAAAATTCTTTATTCATCTTTTCCATCTTCCAGGACACCAGTACACCGGCGAAGACTACAAATGCCGTTAGCAATATCATGGCTATGGAAATGCCATCTACCCCCACATGATAGTTAATGCCGAGTGGCTCGTACCATATATAGCCGGATTGAAATAAAAAATCAGCGGCGCTCCCTTTCGTTCTTTCCTGGTAATAAAAATATAAGAGGAAAAAGCAGAGTATCAATTGCGCGGCTGCACCGAGCAAAGCAACTATCCTCACCTGTTTCAATCCTTTAACCAAAAGAATGGCGAGAGCGGTAATGAGTGGCAGTATGATCAGTAATGATAGGTCCATGGTACCTGCTTAGCGTTTAAGGGTTTGATGGTTTAAGGATTTAATGGTTGTTATAGTGGTCTGTTTCATTTCCCGGAAGTAAATACTACCCGGAAGAATCTTTAAACGCTCAACCCTTAAATCCTTCAACGATAAACTCATCATACATTTTACAATTAACAGATATGGTTTTATTTCCACAGGTAAAGAAAGATGATTGCCAGGGCAATGATCCCCCCGAAAAAGTATAAAGCATAGCTCTGTACTTTACCTGATTGTATTCCTTTTATTAAAGATGAAATGCCTGCTGTGACAGCCGCGATACCATTCATCAATCCATCTACGATATTCCTGTCTATCCACGCTGCAGGACGACCGATAAGGTTGAATATTATTTTCTTCGTAACAAAGAGATATATTTCATCTATATAAAACTTTCGGTAAGCTGTCTTGTATAACCCGCCGAGTGCAGCGCTCACCTGTTGCGGCCTGCTGCTTTCTTTTTTATACATCCACATCGCGAGCAAGATACCTGCGAGAGCCAGGGCGACCGGCGCTATGGAGAAAACAGGATCAACATGAGATGCAAGAGGTTTGCTATTTGCGGAAACGTATTCGCCAAAAGGAATCAGCCCCGCGACTATCGTACAGGCACCGAGAATGACCAGGGGAAGTTTCATTGAAAATGTTCCCTCGCCATGAAAAACCTCACCCCAACCCCTCTCCAGGGGAGAGGGCCCTGCAGCTCTCCAAAAGATGGAGAAGTAGAGGCGGAACATGTAGAAAGCAGTCAGGCCTGAAGTAAACAGGGCAATTCCATAAACAATTTTATTCGAATTAAAAGCAGCCAATAATATTTCTTCTTTGCTGAAAAAGCCTGCAAAGGGAGGAATACCCGCGATGGCCAGGCAGGCAACCAGGAAAGTAATATGCGTAATGGGCATATATTTTCTTAAGCCACCCATGTCTTTCATTTCATTACTGTGAATAAGGTGAATGACCGCTCCTGCGCCGAGGAATAATAATGATTTGAAAAAAGCATGCGTAAATAAATGAAACAGGGATGCGGTATAACCCAACCCGGCTTCGCCATTATAGCCGGATACGCCAAGGGCGAACATCATATACCCAATTTGCGACATAGTAGAATAAGCCAGCACCCGTTTAATATCTGTTTGCGTACAGGCAATGATAGCCGCAAGGAAAGCAGAGATGAGGCCAACAAAAGTTACAATCCCCAATGCCGCTTGTGTCAATGTAAATAAAGGAAATAGTCTTGCTACCAAATAAACACCTGCGACCACCATCGTCGCGGCATGGATCAATGCTGATACCGGTGTAGGGCCTTCCATCGCATCGGGTAGCCAGATATGTAAAGGGAACATGGCGCTTTTTCCCGCTCCCCCGATAAACACTAGTACCAGCCCCCATGTCAACGCGGTGACACCTGCAAACGAGGCCGTGGTAATCGCAATGGATTGTGAAGACTGGTGTTCTGTCAATCGTTGTATAAGCGTATTAAAATCTAAAGTTTCTCCATAGAAAGCAAGAATAAGGATACCGATTAAAAATCCCAGGTCGGCAAATCGTGTGACGATGAATGCTTTTTTGGAAGCAGCGACAGCCGAAGGTTTGTCATAGTAGTACCCGATGAGTAAATAAGAAGATACACCTACCAGTTCCCAGAAAATATAGGTCTGGAAAAGATTGGCAGAAATAACCAGCCCCAGCATGGAGAAGGTAAATAGCCCGAGAAAAGCATAGTAAGTGGCGAATCTTTCTTCGCCTTTCATATAACCCAGGCTGAAGATATGCACCATCAATGAGACAAAGGTCACTACTACCAGCATCATCGCCGAAATAGGATCGAGGATGATGCCCATATCTATCGAAACTTTTTCAGAGAAGGAAAGCCAGGTATATTTTACAGCGGTGACGGACGGATAGGCGCCATCTACTTTTCCATTTACGAAGAAATACTGGTAGGCCGTATATAATGCAAGGGCAGCCGAGACAAGTAATAAGCCGGTGCCGATAATACCGGAGAAATTTTTGAAATATTTTCTTCCGAATAAACCCAATATTACGAAACCAGCCAGTGGCAATAAAGGAATTAGTGCTATGTATGAAGAATAATTCATTTTGACCTCACCCTCGTTCCCTCTCCTTTGCTTCGCTTTGCTCGCAATGAAGGAGAGGGAGGCCGGGCTTCATATTTTTAATCAACAATAGTAATTAAGCATTTCAGCTATATTAATTCTGTTCAGCTATCAGGTTTGTCCGTTTGCAAACCTCCCGCCAGGGGTGGGGAGATCCAGGGACCTAATATTTCATTTCGCTTGCGTCTTCCACATCAATTGATTTATGACTACGGTACAGGTTAATGATGATCGCGATGGCGATCGCCGCTTCTGCTGCCGCAATCGTAATAATAAATATGGTGAAGAAGATTCCGTCTAATTTATCAGGATACAGGTATTTATTAAAAACCACGAAGTTGATGTTCACACTATTCAGGATAAGCTCAACCGACATCAGCATAGTGATCAGGTTGCGGCGTGTAAACAAACCATACATGCCGATGAAGAACAGTGCTGTGCTGACAAACAATATGTTGCTTACCGGGATCATTGAGGCCCCCTCCAACCACCTCCGCCGGCTGGCAGAGAGGCTTCTTGAAGATTCATTAAATAGTGATCATGCATTCTCATCTGACTTCGAATTTTTTGTTTGATCATTTTCCTGACTCACTGCCGGAGAGCCGGGTTGATTTTTGATAGCAATAACGATGCAGCCGATCATGGCGGCTAACAATAATATACTCACTACTTCAAAAGGCAGGGAATAACCACCTTCGCCGGTTCCCATCATTTGCGAGCCGATCTTGCTTACCGACCAGTCAAATTTTTTATCACCTGCCCGGAAGCCATAATTATGAATAAGTAAATAAGTAAAAGCAAAACCAAACAGGACAGCGAGAACGGATGCTATAGTCCGGACAAGAGGCGCTTTTGCCATTTCCTTCCCGGATTGCTCGGTAAGAAAGATAGAAAAGATGATCAATACGACGATCCCACCAACATACACGACGATCTGGACGGCGGCAATGAATTCTACTTCGAGCCAGAAATATAAACCAGCAACGCCGATGAGGGAGAATAACAGCCAGATAGCAGCGCGAAAAATTTTACGGGTGGTGACAGATAATATCGCCGTACCCAGGATAAAGGCAGATAAGATGTAGAATATTATTTGTGATGCAGTCATTTTGATTTTACCTCATTCTCCACCTCCTTCTCCTTAAGGAGAAGGAGCGGTATTTTATATCTTTAATGAACTAATTAACTTCCAATTCAACTTTTAATCTTTACTCAACACAAGTCTGTGATTTTACTATGTTCGATGTTTCAACTAACATTGCCTGGTGCACCTTAAACTCCCCTTTAGGGGGTTTGGGGCTTTATTCAACTCCTTCCCTGATCTTTGACCCGGGATTATTTAAAATTTTTGTCAATTTGCCCCGGTCATATACCGTGTGCTCAAATGTATTAGCCATTTTAATCGCATCGGTGGGGCAAGCCACAATACACAGGTTACACATTGTACATAATTCCAGGTGATATACAAATGTGTCCAGCGCTTTTTTCTTTTTGCCTTCGGGTGTAACATCAAATTTGGTCACGATCTTGATCGTCGCGTTCGGGCAAGCTAACTCACAGGCGGTACAGCCGGTGCAGGCATGTTCATTGTTTTCATCATGTATCAAGACCACTTCGCCGCGAAACCGCTCCGGCAATACCAGGGTATCTTTATTATCCGGGTATTGCTGGGTGATTTTTTCTTTATGATGATGCAGGGCATAACGGCCGGTCAGCTTCATCCCCGTCAACAGGGATTTGACTCCCCCAAAAACATCTTTTATGTATTTTATTATAAACATTTATCGTAGCAGTTCAACTATTATAACCGTCATCTTTTGTAAGAACTTTTACCAGGCCTTCAGGGCCAGTGATTAAAAATGCCAACCCATAATCGCAATCAATGTTACCAGTAATAAATTAAACATACTGATGGGCAACAAATATTTCCATTCTAAATTTAATAACTGGTCGATGCGCAATCTCGGAAAGGTCCAACGGAACCACATGATCACAAAGATCAGGAAGAATGTCTTACCGATGAACCACAAGCTCGACGGAATATAATCCATGATCTCGTTGAATTTTGTACCGGTGCCGAAATGCAAAGGTTGCCATCCACCCAGGAACAAAGTAGCGCCAACAGCACAAACCACAAATATGTTCACATACTCCGCGAGGAAGAATAAAGCGAACTTCATTCCTGAATATTCTGTGTGGAAGCCGGCAGTCAATTCAGACTCTGCTTCGGCAAGATCAAAGGGCGCACGGTTTGTTTCCGCAGTTACAGCCACGAGAAAGATGATGAAAGCGATCCATACGGGAACATGTCCTTTGAATATCCACCAGCCATCGGCCTGCGAATTAATAATATCGGAAACTCTGAGGCTTCCTGTCAGGATAACAATAGCAAGAATAGCAAAACCGGCGGATAATTCATAGCTGACTATTTGAGCGCCGCTCCGTATGGCGCCAAGCAATGAATATTTATTGTTGCTCGCCCAGCCTGCCATCAACACGCCGATCACAGAGACAGATGAAACAGAAGCAAAAAACAGTACGCCTATATTAATATCCCAGATCTGGAAACCTTTGGCAAACATCAGCGGGGCCATGACCACCATAGCGATGATCATCGCGATAAAGGGAGCCAGGTTGAATAAGAACTTATCAGCACCATTGGGCGTCATTCCTTCTTTTACGATCAGTTTAATCGTATCCGCTACAGTTTGAAACATCCCGACAGGCCCGACGCGGTTGGGACCAAGACGCAATTGCATCCAGGCAGATACTTTTCTTTCCATCATGATCAGTACGAGCCCTAATACCGCGAACAAACCAATAATGCAAGTGCCTACGATAACAAATTCGAATAATAAAGCCCAAAAGGGACTGAATGTATTGTTCAGCCAGTCGTGAATAATGTTTGTTATATGTTCTAAACTCGGCATGTTTACTTTCTTACTTCTTTATGTTTTCGATGAACGCCATATCCTCATCCAAGGGCTGAACCATTTTATATTTCCGGACATGATTGGTTGTCATTTGATCCAGTATATCCACAGTGTTTTTATACGTTGCTTCAGCCGAAGGTTTGATGAGCACTGTCATGTCATTTCTCTTTTTTAATTCAACGGACAAGAACCTCCCGATTTCTTTAAGCCGGAGCATTGTACCTGCATTTTTATCAGTACCATGATAACAATAAAACTTGTCATCCTTCGCCAGGAGAATAGTTACCGTTGAATCCGATTCCCTGATCTTTTCAGTCAACTTTTCCTGTTTTGGCATTGGCAATTCGAAGGGTGCCGGTTTTGCCGTCTTTTCTGTTACAATAAAAAATATAACACTTGCCACTCCCAACAACATGGCGACACTGATCAATACATATAAATAAATATTTTTCATTTTATCGGTCAATATCCGGAATTACAAGGTCGAGGGTTCCCATCATGGCCACCATATCACCGATCTTGCTTCCTCTTGCCATATGATCAAGGGCACTCAGGTTGCTGAAGCCCGGGGAGCGGAACTTAATCCTGTACGGAGTCGTTCCTCCTTCACTGACGATATACACCCCGAATTCGCCCCTGGCTGTTTCTACCCTTGAATAAAATTCTCCCTTGGGTAATTTCAAAACGGCTTTTGTCTTAGCCTGGAAATCACCTTCAGGAATATTGTCTATTAATTGTTCGAGAATGGATAGGGATTCCCTCATTTCTTTCATCCGGACCATATAACGTGCGAATGAGTCGCCTCCTGTTTCTATGATCTCTTCAAATTTCAGTTTATCATAGACTTCGTAAGGATATAATTTGCGGATATCACATTGCACGCCGCTGCCCCTTGCTGAAGGACCGCTCAGGCCATACGATATAGCATCTTCTTTTGAAATATACCCAATGCCCTTTGTGCGGTTCTGGAAGATCACGTTCCCTGTTACCAATTCATCGTATTCGCCGATCTTATTTTTAAAATGAGTAATGAAGTCTTTTACTCTTTTATGAAAGTTCGGGTGCAGGTCAGCCATTACACCGCCGGGCACCATATAGTTCATTGTCAGTCTTGTGCCGCAGGTTTCTTCCATGATATCATTGATCATTTCCCTTTCGCGGAAAGCAAGAAAGAAAGGAGTGAGCGCACCTACATCCATGGCCATGGCTCCCCACCATAGCTGGTGTGAAGCGAGCCTTGTCAATTCATCCATTAATACCCTGATTACCTGGGCACGGGGAGGTATTTCTATTTGTAATCCCTTCTCCACGCACATCGCGCAGCAGTGATTATTCATGTGAGAAGAGAGATAATCCATCTTGCTGGTCACATAAATAAACTGGCGATAAGTCAGGCTCTCGCACATTTTTTCTATAGAGCGGTGAATATATCCAAGGTGAGGCTCAATCTTTTTTATCGTTTCGCCATTTAATGTCATGACGAGATGGAGCACACCATGTGTGGCGGGGTGCTGGGGACCTACGTTGATGACCATATCATCAAAATTGGCCCCCTCTAAATCTCCCCCGGTGGGGGAGACTTGCGAAGCGTCCTTAATTATTTGGGTTTCTCTGTACATAGACCTCATCCTCCACCTCCTTCTCCAACTGGAGAAGGAGCGGTGCGGTATATCTTTAATGAACTAATTAACTTCCCATTCAACTTTTGATCTTTATTCAGCACAAGTCTGCGACTTCAAAATAATTCAATACTTCCAACTAAATCGGTTTCCCGCAAACCCGCCGGGGGATCATAATTTTATCATGTTCACCGGGTCTTCAAAATCTTTTCGCATCGGATTCTTTCCTTCCCATCCATCGGGCAATATCAATAAGCGGAGATCGGGGTGATTCAGGAAATTCACACCGAACATTTCATATACTTCTCTTTCATGAAATTCGGCCGTTCTCCATATATGCGATACTGTTTCTATTTCAGGTTTATTGCGATCCAACTGCACTTTTACCACTACCGGCTGGCGATGATCCGTGGAGGTTAAATGGTAAACCATTGTCAGGTTGGTTTTAAAATCCACGCAGGTCTGGCAAAAAAGATAATCAAAGTTCAGGGCGGGATCATTCCTTAACAATTGCGCTGCCTGTAATAAATTGCCGGGAGGTATTATCATATTCAGCCATTCACCGCTTTCATCAAAGCTGGCGGCAGGCAGCCGTTCTGTTAATTTTATTTTCAATTCTTCTTTGGTCATCAGAAACTTTGTTCGGGCTTTTGCATTTTCATTTGTTCTCTTGTCAGCCCGCTTTTTATTTTTTCCTGTAAGCCGATCATGGCGTTTAATAAAGCTTCGGGCCGGGGCGGGCAACCGGCGACATAAACATCTACCGGTATTACATGGTCTGCGCCTTTCACTACGGAATAAGTATTATAGAAAAAGGGGCCGCCGCTGGTTGCACAAGCGCCCATCGCGATCACGTATTTCGGGTCGGCCATCTGGTCGTATAATCTTTTCAATACGGGGGCCATTTTATTTACGATCGTTCCGGCTATGATAATTACGTCTGCCTGCCGCGGCGTAGCTCTTGCTACTTCAAAACCGAACCTTGACCAGTCATATTTTGCAGAGGCGGTACTCATCATTTCGATAGCGCAGCAACTCGTACCAAACACGAGCGGCCACAAGGAATTGCTGCGTGCCCAGTTGATCACATCATCTAATTTGCTTAACACTACTGCGCCGGAAGGGATGGGATGTACTTCTCCCGGAAACGAGGCCCCCTCCAAGCCTTCGCCGGTGGAGGAGTCTTTTGAAGAGTCAATATTGTCTGATCTTTCGGTCATTCGTACTTCGTATTTCTTATTTCGCGCTTCTTACTGCCATTTCAGCGCGCCTTTTTTATGGGCGTATAAAAATCCCATAAAGAGAATAAAAAAGAAAATAATAATTTCTATTAATGCCAGCCATCCTACGCTTTTTACTACAACGGCCCAGGGATATAAAAAAATCAGTTCCACATCAAAGATGAGGAAGATGAGGGCGAAAAGATAGTAACCTACATTAAACTGGATCCAGCTTGGTCCTTGTGTCGGAATGCCGCACTCATAAGGCTCTCCTTTTTGTTTATTCTTTGTTGCTTTTAGAACAAACTTTGAAATAAGCATAGCAATGCCGGAGAAAGCAATGGCGGCGATCATTAAAACAATGAGTGAGGAGGCACCCATAGAAAAATTGATTTGCACGAATATAGCAACATTGCGTTAAAGTCCTTCATGACAGATATCAACGTCTGCGCTGCCAAATGTCATAATTTTATATACCCATTTCCAGTTCAGCCTTTTTTAGCCGTATAATTCCTGGTGAATTGATTTTTTATCATAGCCCATTTCAAGGATTCTTTTTTTGGCCTCATCAATCATGTTCTTCCAGCCGCAGAGAAAAAAGCTCGCTGGTTGCTTTTCTTCGCAAAGTTCCTCGTAAATGGTATGGAGATAACCCCGGCGGCCATCCCAGTCTTCCCGCGAAAGGGTGGGATGATAATAAAAACCGGGCATATCTTTTTGCAACTGTGATAATTCTTCATAATATAACAGGTCCTTCCGGGTTCGCGTACCAAAAAGCAGGTAAATATTCTTATGAGGAATATTATTTATTTTAATATAATGTGCCATGCTCCTGAAGGGCGCTATGCCGGTACCCGTACAAATAAGAAAAATATCTTTTTGCAAATCCTCCTCTTTCAGCGTAAATACTCCCTGTGGTCCGCGAAAAGAAAGTTCGCTGCCAACAGTCACATGGTCGAACAGGTATTTGGTACCGATACCACCTTCCAATAAGACAATGATCAGCTCGAAAACATTGTTGTTATCCGGCCAGCTGGCAATGGAATAACTTCTCAGGCGCTTATTCACTTTTTCATGAATGGGCAGATCAAGCGTAACAAATTGTCCGGGTATGAAATCAAAGGAGGATGTGTCAGGAACTTCTATCCAGAATCTTTTGACATTAGAAGTGTGATCATCAATGCGAATCACTTTGCCTTTGCGCCAGGGTTGAAGAGCCATGCAGCTAATTTAGCCGGTAATTTACAAAACTGTGATTTAATGGGGCAAGTTACGCTCAATCAGTGGTGTCCCAGTTTGGAAATAGCCGGTGAGACGGTAAATTTTGATTGGCAAGTCGTTTTTTCTTATCGTCTTCCGGGCAAACCGATACACTACCGCTCCATCCATAGCGTAATTATCCACAAAAAAGGGGCTTGGCATAGTAGTTGAAATTTTTATTGAAACACCGGGTTATGAAAAAAGGAATTCTTGCCTGTGTGATCGCATCCACAGTTATCGGTAATCCCCTGACCTTTCGCTTACAACGATATTCAATGTTTCAGCAATCTTCCATTACAGGAAAAGTATCTCCCTCCGAAGCGGCCGAAGCTGCCTGGATCATTTCGGCAAAAGATACCCTGAAAACAACCATATTATGGGGTAATTTTTCCCTGCAGACCCGACCGGGAACCTATACGCTGATGGTCAGTGCAAAACCGCCCTATAAAAATATTTTACTTGGCAATCTTGAAGTAAAGCAAAACAAGGTATTGAACATAGGAGAGATCATTCTTCAAAAATAGTAACAGGACGTTTCGATTGTATGCAAAGGCTCCGGTAACGGGGTCTTTGTATTTTTAGACATAAGAGGAAATCATTTTCCAAAAAATGGTTTCTCGCAATGGCTCGAAGACGTAAAGTTTGAAGACATCTCTTTATTCTTTGCGACTTCGAGCCGCTGCGAGAAATTTCTCCTATTGTGAAACAACTATTTTCTTTACATACATTTTCTTATCGTGTTGCACCTGGAGATAATAAAGGCCTGCCGGTAGCCTGGCCGGGCTGATGAGTTGCGATAAACGGCCGCTAAAATCCGGGATATCGTACTGGTAGACTTTCTGACCGAGAGTATTTACCAATGAAATATACAGGTTGGCTCTTGTACGTGTTTCCAATTGCAGGTTAAACTGCCCGTTTGTCGTCGGGTTAGGTGAAACGATCAGCCCGATCTCGGAAGGATCAACATTGGTGACTGCAGTCAGGCTAAAATTAACGCTATTGGATTGTAGTGAGCATAAGCCTGTGGCATCCGAAACCTGTACAATATAACTGCCGGAGGCGGTCGCAGTATAACTCTGGCTGGTGGCTCCGGGTATAATAACACCATTAAGATACCACTGGTAACTGGTAGCGCTGGTACTCGTTAATAGGTTTCCGTTGATCGAGATAACTGGTGTCGTTACTGTAGTAGGAGTGATCGCCACCCTGTTCGAAGGGCAGCTTCCTGTTTTCACATTTATATCATAGAAGAAATAATAATATTGCTGGTAGAGATTGGGATTTGTATTATCAACAGCTCCATCCCCGGTAATGGACATAATGCCGGGCAGGGTAAACGGATAGGGATTGGATGCAATGGCATTGTTCCTGTAAAAAGAAGCATTCCCGGTAGACGTGACGATAATCGCCCATGTGCCGGCAGTAGGAACATTAATACCTAAATTATAGATGGCGCCCAGGTCAGCCGGGTCATTAATGGTAGTTCCGGGCACCGGTGTTGTAGGCGATGTTGCATAGGCGTTGACAACATACGCCTGGTCATAATCGGGATAATAGCTATAAGACCCGTTTGTAAAATTAAAATTAGTGATCTTACGGAGGAGTAAGGTAATAGTTCCTGCTTGCCCGATATATAATCTTGCTGTTTCGATGGTTAGCGGAATTTCGGTAGTGAAAATTGTCCGGAGCTGTGTGTTAGTACCGAATTGAAGATAGCTGCCCGAAGGGAAGGCTAACTTATCTGTGGGCCCGATATGCAGGTTGTTGTCATTTCTTTCGACGTAATAAGCCGGTGCAATCGTGGAAGTAGTTGAATTACTGCCATAAGCAATCGGGCTGGTAGCTGTGGAAGAAGTATACCATGTATAGATGTCACTGGTAACCGGGTTAACCGTCAACAAAGCGCTGTTCCCGCAAACAACAGCTGTCCCGGCCGGGTTAGCGCCATTAGGATTAATAGTGACGGTGGCAATATTCTGGTCATTGGAGGGATCCTGGTCGCCGGCCAATGATGTGTTGCTTGTAAAAGTATAGGTGGCGCCCGGTACTGAAATAAATGGCGTTTGGTAGGTATAGGTTGCTTCCGTACCGGCAAAGATCGTATCAATGAATGTATGAGTGAGAGTAGTGATGATAGTGCTGCCTTGACTTATTACTGTAGACAATGCTATATTCCTGGTGTCGGCGGTTCCGAAGTTGCGGATACGGACCGTAACATATTGAACTCCTGATCCGCAATCAGCTGCCAGAGGAGATACTAACCCCGTAATTCCGACATCCCTGGAAGGGGCTGAGATCAATACCCTGTAATCCTGTGTTTCCCCCTTTGTATAAGTGCCGCAGGGAGATACATTCGCCGCAGTACTTGTTTCTTCCATCACAATGCGCAGGAGCGTGTATTTGCCAGGTGTAAGACCAGCCGGTACTGTAATGCTTCCCGAATAATTACCGTTACCATTAATAACAGTGCTTGTAGCTATGTTCTCACCTGCATCGTCAAAGTCGCCATCATTGTTAGCATCTATATATACTTTAACGATCTTATCTACCGCGGATGCATCACAACTGTTTAATGCGATGAATATAGGAATCGTTTGACCGGGCTGGAGACTAGCAGTGAGGCCGGTAAAGTTGCTGTAAGAAGTACAACCTGCCACATTCTTATTTTGAATATTGGCAAATGAAACGCTGTCAATTCTTGCGCCACCGGTGCTGGTAGGGCCGGATGTGCAATAAGCATGACCGCCAACGCCACTCGCAATCAGGGAATAAGCCTGCTGGCCTCTTGCCAGCGTACCCTTATGTGTGATTTGGATCGTGTAGGTATCGCCGGGAACTACATCCGGTAGTTCCACTTTTTCTACATTATCCAGTACATTATCACCGGTAGTAGCCGGCGCGCCCGGGTTGGAAGGGGTAAGAACCCATGGATGGTATACCGTAGCCCCTTTTTTTATTACAATATCAAGGTCATTGATAAGTTTAGGCGTTGGGTTATTCAATGCGGTGGCCACTGGCTCTACGGCTCCTTTTGGATCCGTCCAGCAGATCGTAGCGCTGATGGTACCATTGCCCGACGCAATTACCGGCAATGAATAACTGGCATTGCCGGCATTATCCAGGCTATTTTCCTGCATGATATCAGTAGTATTATTAGCAGTAATAACAGCCGCGGCTTTTTTCATATCGATAAGCCCCCATCCATTCTGGTAATCCGGCCCGGGCGAAGCACCTGCTTCATCCGCGGTATGAATGACAAGCCCTCTTAAGGTAGCCGAACGCATAAAAGCGCCAGCATGCAGCCGGGAATAATATTCCTGCAGTAATAGAAGTGAACCTGCCGCATTGGGTGTGGCCATGGAAGTGCCGCTATATGTATCATAAGCATTATCGGCTGTACCGATGCTGGATAATAGATTTACTCCATCGGCTACTACATCAGGTTTGATGCGGCCATCATCTGTTGGTCCCCAGCTGCTGAACGATGCCAATACAACATCGGATGGTTTGCTATAACCACTGGGAAGCGGGTTTACCGCGCCTATCACTAAAATATTCTTTGCTGTACCATACGTGGGAATGATATCATAGCTGTCATTATTGCTGATGCCTGCGGGACGGTTGCCGGCATTTGACATGACTCCATTCGCATCATAGCGCCAGTAGGGTGAACCAACGGATGGCCCGTTTTCATTCCTGTTATTACCCGCCGATTTTACAATAAGATAATAGGGTGCATTGTAGGCAATAGAATCAAATACCTGCGCTTCACTGGAATAGTAGCCAAACTTATAATCTTCATTGGCGCCGGATTGCCCCCAGAATTCATCCCGGTTTTGCGCATCGTTGTGATACCAGCCGGCTATGCTTCCATAACTATGGTTGGAGATTAAAAGATTGGGCGCTTCGGTCAGCATTTCAGATAAATGATTGTTGAAATCATAAGCCACCAGTTCCTGTTCGCCAAAACTCATTCCTTTGGCCAAAGGATTGACGCCGGCGGCGATCAGTGTACCGGCTACATGCGTCGAATGGTCTTCGATAGTAGGAGAGTTATCTCTTTGCACCACTCTTCCTGCGAGCTCGACATGGGTGGATCTTACTTTCCCGCCGTCCCAGATGGCTAGTTTATCCTTTAGAATAGCGGAAGAACCGCTCAGATTAAGACCGGTACTGCCACCGGGCCATAACGCGCTTGTACCGATAGTGGCCGCGGCCAGGATATTATTTTCTGTAATTAAATATTGTGGCATGCCAAAGTCATCCACGCCTACCAATATGGCGATATTGCCATGATTATCTCTTTTCACCTTATCCCAGCCTTTCTGGCTGACCAATGTTTGAAGTTGCTGCTCCACTTTTTTTTCTTTGGTGGCCTGTATCGCAGCCGCCTGCTTCAGGATATCTGTATTAGTCCTTGTTTGTGAAAAAGATGGGAAAAAAATGCTCACCGCGATCAATGCCGGTAACACACGTACGATGAAATTGCGCATGGGGTATTTTTTATTATCAGTATTTGAGGGAATAGGGATCGAAAAAAACATACTAATTTACAGTATTTACTTATAGAATTAAAACGTTGCTCTTGTACAATTAGTTGCTCATCAAATATTGATTATCATTATGAAAATCTTAGTTGGCTTATTGCCTGTAATTTGTTTGTCATTCTTTTCCTTTCGTCCGGCCCAGAATGAATTCTGTCGTCGCCAGGGGATAAAAGGACATGTTTATTTTGTGACCGGCAACCAGATGCCTTCGCCTGACCGGCCGCCTTCCAAACCGGCAGGCATGAAAACAACGCTGTATATATATGAGCTGACCAATATGAGCCAGGTAACCCGGGAGGGGGCTTTCTATAAAACTATTTCTACTAAACTGGTAGAGGAAGTGAAAACGGATGATAACGGGTATTTCAAAGCAAAGCTGAAACCCGGCAAATATTCTTTATTTATTAAAAAAGACGAATTGTTCTACTCCAGTGTTTTTGATGAAAAGAATAATATCCACCCGGTGGAAGTAAAAAAAGGGGAATGGACGGAAGAGACGTTCCAGGCGAATTATGGGGCGGTGTATTAAAAAAGGCAAAGGCGGGAAGCCTGAGAGAATCATTCTTTTAAATTGAAAAGCCTTTCAGTCTCCCGGGCTTTTCGACTTTAGCACTCTTTTCAAAATCAAACAAGGCAATCTATATATCCGTACCTTTGCACCCGGGAATTATGAGTCAGGACTTGTTGATGCAGTTTCAAAACAACCCCCGCCTTTTTCAATTGGCGGACAGGCTTTCTTTTTTCGATCCTCAAAAAATTTATCTCCGGAATCTCTTAGGCAGCTCGTCCCAGTTTGTTGTCGGTGCGGCTTTCCTGCACCCGGCCTGCTCTGAGCTTAATCATCTTATCGTTCTCAATGATGCCGAAGAAGCCGCTTATTTCCATAATACATTAGAGAATCTGACGGAAGCGCTGGATATCTTTTATTTCCCTTCTTCCTTTAAGAACCGCAAGAACTATAAGTTACTCAATTCCTCTCACGTGATGTTGAGGACAGAGGCACTGACCAAAATCGCAGGGGCTTCGTCGTCCCCTTCTCCGTCAGGAGAAGGGTCAGGGATGAGGCCAGTGAAGCGAAAAATTCTCATTACCTATCCCGAAGCCTTATTTGAAAAAGTGGTGGTGCCCAATGTACTTTCTTCCAATATCATTCATATTCAATCAGGCGATGTATTAAACGTAGAAGAGCTTTTATTAAAACTGAACGATTACGGATTTGAACGGACTGATTTTGTCTATGAGCCGGGACAATTCGCTATCCGCGGCGGCATCCTCGATATTTATTCTTTCGGAAATGAAAAGCCTTATCGTATTGAATTGTTTGGCCATGATGTCGATTCCATCCGTATCGTTGATCCAGAAACACAATTGAGTGAAAGAAAATTATTGCAGGTAAACATTATTCCCAATGTCGACACACAATTCGAAGACGAACAAAAAGTATCCTTATTGGATTTTCTCCCGGAGAATACGATCGTCTGGGTGCAGGACCAGGAATGGTGCAAGGAAAGGCTGAAGGATTGCGAAGAAGACCTGGAACTGTTTATACGAATGATCCAGCATGGCCTGGAGGAAAAACCTAAAACACATGCTGAACGCCAGAGGTTACAGGAAGAGGCTGACGACAGGTCAATAAAAAAAGAAGTAAAGACGGAAGATTTTATAACAGCCAATATTTTTAATGAGCAATTAGCCCCAAGACATGTTGTGGAATTCGGTTACCAGCGTTCATCCGCCGGCAATCAATTCGAGATCGAATTTCATACAAAGGAACAACCCGCTTTCAACCGCCAGTTCGAGCTGCTGATCAAAGACCTGAAGAGCTGGGTGGGTAAAGGATTTCAATTGTACTTGTTTGCTGAAAATCCCAAACAGCTCGAACGGTTACATACTATTTTCCATGACCTGAAAGCGGAAATTGTATTTACTCCTGTCGCTACTTCTATTCATGAAGGTTTTATTGATGAAGACCTCAGGATTGTTTGCTATACGGATCACCAGGTCTTTCAGCGATATCATAAATACAGGGTTAAACAGGCTTATAACAAGAATAAGGCATTAACCCTCCGGACCCTCCGGGAATTGCAGCCCGGCGATTTTGTGACACATATTGATCATGGCGTGGGTACATTCAGCGGTTTGCAAAAAATAGAAGTGAACGGAAGGTTACAGGAAGCCGTACGCATCATTTACAAAGACAGCGATATCCTTTATGTCAATATCAATTCCTTGCATAAGATCGCTAAATATACCGGTAAGGAAGGCAGCGTTCCCAAGGTAAATAAACTGGGAAGTGATGTATGGAACAGGCTGAAAGAGAAAACAAAGACAAAAGTAAAAGAGATCGCTTTCGATCTTATTAAACTTTATGCAAAGAGAAAAGCGCAGCAAGGCTTTGCGCACTCGCCGGATAATTACATGCAAACGGAATTGGAAGCTTCTTTCATCTACGAGGATACACCCGACCAGGGCAAGGCAACGGCTGATGTCAAAAAAGATATGGAATCAACATCGCCCATGGATCGCCTGGTTTGCGGGGACGTGGGTTTTGGAAAAACCGAAGTCGCTATCCGCGCCGCATTCAAAACCTGCATCGATGGCAAGCAGGCTGCTGTATTGGTGCCAACTACGATTCTCGCATTCCAGCATTACCAGACTTTCAAAGACCGGTTAAAAGATTTCCCGGTTACGGTGGATTATGTCAATCGTTTCAAATCCGCCAAAGACAAAAAAGAAACGCTGAAGAAGCTCGAAGAAGGCAAGATTGATATTATTATAGGTACACATGCCCTACTGGGTAAAGAAGTAAAGTTCAAAGACCTTGGCTTATTAGTAATAGATGAAGAACAAAAATTTGGTGTAGCGCACAAAGAGAAGATCAAAACATTGCGTACTACGGTTGATTGTTTGACGCTGACAGCTACCCCGATTCCCAGGACCCTGCAGTTTTCATTAATGGGTGCAAGGGATCTCAGTATCATCAATACCCCGCCGCCCAACCGGCAGCCGATACAAACAGAGATACAGGTTTACAATGAGGATTTTATCCGCGAAGCAATTTATTTCGAAGCAGAGAGAGGAGGACAGGTTTTTTTTATTTATAATCGTGTAAGTGGCCTGGCGGAGATGGCTGCCATCATCCAGGGCCTGTGCCCCGACCTTAGCATTGGTTACGCGCATGGTCAAATGGAAGGTCATATATTGGAAGAAAGGATTCTTGATTTTATTGACAGGAAATATGATGTATTGGTTTGCACGAACATTGTTGAAAGCGGGGTGGATATTCCAAATGTCAATACGATCATCATTAATAATGCGCACCAGTTTGGTTTAAGTGATCTTCACCAACTGAGGGGAAGAGTAGGCCGCAGCAACCGGAAAGCATTTTGTTACCTGTTGGCGCCGTCTATGAGTACATTGCCATCCGATTCAAGAAAGAGATTGCAAACCCTGGAACAGCATAGTGATCTTGGAAGCGGTTTCCAGATCGCCATGAGGGACCTCGATATCAGGGGGGCCGGTAATCTTCTTGGCGGCGAGCAAAGTGGTTTTATGGCAGAGATCGGGTTTGAGATGTACCAGAAGATATTGGATGAATCCATTCGTGAATTGAAAAGAACAGATTTTAAAGAATTATTCAAAGAAGAAATATCGAAACAGGACGATTTTGTACAGGATTGTACCATTGATACCGACCTGGAAATATTGATACCGGATGAATATGTAGAGAGTATTACTGAAAGATTATCGTTATACCAGCGCCTGGATAATTCTGAGAACGATGAAGAACTGGCAGAACTTAAATTGGAAATGATTGACCGGTTTGGCCCCATTCCACCGCAGGTAGAAGACTTGTTTGTGACGGTGCAATGCCGCAAGATGGCGGTTGATCTTGGATTTGAAAAAATGTCTTTAAAGAATAGTGTATTGCGTTGTCATTTTATCAATCGCCCCGATTCCCCTTATTTCGAATCAGGGTTATTTAACCAGGTGATCCAGTATTTACAAACTCAAACCAATAAAGGCAGGTTGAAACAAACCGGGCGTTTATTCCTACTGGTTGCCGAGCCCATTAAGTCTATGGAAGAAGTCTATCGTTTCTTGTCAGGACTGCATCGGTATTGTTTTGCTAAAGAAAAAATTCCTGCCTGAGATAAGAATACGGATGACACGGATTTGAAGGATTCCCACATTATCTGTGTTTATCTGTATGACCCGTGTCATCCGTGTTCTTTTTTTCGCCTCTCGCTTTTTCGTAATATTTGTTATATTTTTATCATCCATAATCACGCTTATGAAATTCAATCCAGTTCCTGTGTTGGCTGCTTTATTGCTCCTATCCTTTACCTCTTCAGCCCAGGAAGACCATCAATTTGACTTGCTGCTGAAAAGCGGGAAGATCACTCCTGAAAAAAATATCACTGCAGATAAGATCAGCGAGCTTGACCGGAAAGTATCACGTACAGCCGGTAAATCTTTTTTAGTGATACAGTTCGATAAAGTTCCTTCCGAAACCGAACGCAGGCAATTGCAGCAGGCAGGTATTGAATTACTCGATTATATTCCCAACAATGCTTATACGGTAACGGTAACAGGGTCATTGAACAGCGTTTTGCTTGAACAGGTAAAAGCAAGAGCTGTGATTGCATTGACACCTACGCAAAAAATGCAACCGGACCTGGCGAACGGCATTTATCCTGCATGGGCGATAAAAGCAGGGGGTACCATCGATGTATGGGTTAGTTTTCCCAAAACATTTTCTTTCGGGGCTGTAAGCACGGAAATAACACAAAGGAATTTCGATATCATTACTACGCAGCTTATTTCTTATCGCATTATCGGTTTGAGAATAGCCATAAACCGGTTGACGGAATTGGCCGGATTGTCTTGTATTGAATATGTGCAACCGGCGCCACCGGAAGACAGGGTGCTGAATAATAACAGTACTACGGACTCCCGGGCCAACATTCTTGGCTCATCCATACCGGGTGGCCGCAATTTAAAGGGACAGGGTATTGTAATTGGTGTAGGAGATAATAATGATCCGCAAACACATATTGATTTTACAAACCGGCTTATCGGGCGATCGGCTTTACTTTATGTGGATCCTGTCACCGGCAGCCGTCATGGCACACATGTGACCGGCACAGCGGCAGGAGCAGGTAATAGTGTTGAGTTATATACCGGCTATGCACCCAAGGCCAGAGTTATTACTCAAAATACTTCCGGTATTCTTGTCAATGCTGCTGCTTATGTAAAGGATGACAGCATGGTACTCACTAATAACTCCTATGAAATAACGAATGGTCTTTGCAGTTATCACGGTACCTACGATCTTTTTTCTGGTGTGCTGGATCAGCAGGCCTATGATTTGCCAAGGCTGCAGCATGTATTTGCTGCCGGTAATAGCGGTGGTTCAACCTGCGCTCCTTACCCGGCAGGTTTTCATACCGTGGTAGGAAGTTATCAATCTGCGAAGAATATCCTCGATGTAGGAAATGTTTCTAAGGATGGGGTTACCATTTATTCAAGTTCCAGCAGAGGACCCGTCAAAGATGGGCGGCTCAAGCCAGAGATTTGCGCTCTTGGAGAGGCCGTTGTTTCCTGCGTGGGTCCTGCACCCAATACTTACGATTTTGCCTGGGGAACCAGCATGTCATCTCCGGCTGTTACAGGAGGGCTCACACTTTTAGACCAGCGATACAAACAATTAAACGGGAATATCAATCCTAAAAGCGGTTTGATGAAAGCGTTGATCTGTAATGGTGGCCGGGACCTGGGAAACGCAGGCCCCGACTATACTTTTGGTTTCGGATCGATGAATTTGCTGCGATCAGTGGATATGCTGGAAAATAATCACTACATCATTTCATCTGTCAGCAATGGCGGATCCAATATACATAGTATAACCGTACCGGCTAATACTGCCGAGTTGAAAGTGATGTTGTACTGGCATGATCCGGCAGCAGCGCCGTTGACCAGCCAGACTTTAGTTAATGACCTTGATCTTGAAGTAAGAGATCCATCGTCTACCCTTTTTCTTCCTTATATATTGGATACGGTTCCTGCCAATGTAAACGTGCCCGCTACTACCGGGGTTGATCATATCAATAATATAGAACAGGTAGTTATTGCAAACCCTGCCACGGGTACTTATAACCTGACCATAAAAGGAACTTCGGTTACCCAGAGTCCCCCGCAGGAATATTTTGTGGTGTATGATTTTGTACCTGTTGAAACAGTTATTACCTATCCTGCAGGCGGGGAAAAATTTTTCCCGGGAGAGACCATAAATATTCAATGGGATTCTTATGGAAACCCGGCCAATACATTCAGCATTGATTATTCTACAGATAATGGAAGCACCTGGATAAATATTAATCCAAATGTGGCTGCCAACCTGCGTATGTTATCATGGACCATGCCCGCCGTCAATACGGACAAGGCACTGGTAAGGGTCACCAGAAACAGTACGGCGATGACTTCCACCAGCCAGCCGTTTACCATTGTCGGGTTACCGGCAATCTCTTTAGCTCCTGTTCAATGTGAAGGATACATCGCTTTGCAATGGCCGGCTGTCGCCGGCGCTACCGACTACGAAGCTATGATGCTGCGGGGAGATGAGATGGTTTCAATGGGAACAACTACCGGCACTACTTTTACGATTGGCGGCTTATCCAAAGACTCGGTATACTGGGTTTCCGTACGGGCAAGGGTCAATGGAAATCCCGGAAGAAGGGCCAATGCGATTTCAAGACAACCGGCTACCGGAACCTGCTCAGGCACTATCTCGGATAATGATCTGAAAATCGATGCGCTGCTTGCGCCTCAATCAGGAAGATTGCTTACATCTTCAGCATTAACAGCGACTACTACCATAAGTGTCCGGATAAAAAACCTCGATGACGCCCCGGTCGCTACATTTAATGTGAAATACTCTGTGAATGGCGGAGCTTTTGTATCCGAGGCAGGAACAGGTCCTATCGCGGCAGGCGGCACTTATACGCATAATTTCGCGACGACACATGATTTTTCAGCAATTGGCAATTACACATTGAGAGTTGTTGTTCAAAATACATCGGCCGCCGATCCGGTTGGCGCTAATGATACGATGACGGTTATCATAAAACAATTGCCCAATGCTTCTATAACTCTAATTACTGGCAGTGATTTTTTGGATGATATTGAATCAGCGGATGATTCAACTTATTACAGCGGGCAAATTGGTTTAAGCGGGGCAGACAGGTATGATTTTACAAGTTCGACTGTGTTTGGGCGTGTCAGGCCTTTTATCAATTCAGGAATTGCTTACTCAGGTAATAAAGCGCTGACATTGGATGCGGATCGTTTTAACGGAGCTGGCACAGCCGATTCATTAAAAGGAACATTTAATTTATCACCACATACAGGTACATTGGATGATATCCGGCTGGATTTCGTGTATAAAAATCATGGGCAAGGACCTGATAACGCGAATAAAGTATGGATAAGAGGAGATGATCAGAAACCCTGGCTCGAAGTATATGATCTTTATAATAACCAGGTTGATCCGGGGCTTTTTAAAAAATCATCCAGCATTGAGTTGAGTGATATATTAAAGGCAAACTCGCAGGATTTTTCCAGCAGTTTCCAGGTTCGCTTCGGGCAATTCGGATTCATTTTAGCTGCGGATAATGACGGAGGCGCCGGTTATACTTTTGACGATATTCATCTTTATAAAGTTGATAACGATATCCGGATGGTCAGTTTGGATACCCCTGTTGTTGCCAGTTGCGGATTAGGCAGTACAGTACCGGTACGTGTCACCGTTCGCAATAGTGCGGATACTACTGTCAATAAGATCCCTGTTAAGTTCAGTATTGACGGGGGTGCAACGGTGATTGATACGATCGCTTCGATCGCCGGTAACACGAACGTATCTTTCACTTTTACCGGCACGGCCGATTTATCAGCTACAGGCAGCCATACAGTAAAGGTCTGGGTGGATTACCCGGGCGATTCTTTCCGGGGTAATGATACGGTTACTGTCACGATCATTAATTCCCCCATCATATCCTCTTATCCTTATCTTGAAAATTTTGAAGCAGGTCCGGGTGGATGGTATAGCAACGGCAAGAACAATTCATGGCAATATGGTACACCGGCTTCCACCAAGGTCAACCGGGCAGCCAGTGGAAGCAAAGCCTGGAAAACTAATTTGACCGGCTCGTATAAAGATCAACAACTTTCTTACCTGTATTCACCCTGCTTTGATATCACGGGTATGACTAACCCAACACTGAGCCTGAGTATAGCTCTTGACCTGGAAGATTGCGGGAATAATGATGGCGATCTCTGTGATGGCGCCTATATGGAATACTCAGCCGATGGCACCACATGGACAAGACTTGGAGCCAATGGCCAGGGTACCAACTGGTATAATAAAAGTTATACCAATAATAATCTATGGAGCGTAGAGAATTATACGCGCTGGCATGTTGCCACTATTCCTTTGCCAACGGGGTATAGCCGGTTACGCCTTCGCTTTGTGATGACATCTGATCCTTTTGTAAACTTCGAAGGCATTGCAGTAGATGATATCCATATTTATGACAATATTTATGGTATCTATACCGGTGCTCCTTATACCAGCAACAACATTAACCAACCCACTGTAAACGGAAGCAGTTGGATTGATTTTACAGATGGAGGCAAACTGGTCGCTTCTGTGAACCCCAATGGCCAGAACCTTGGCAGCACCAATGCAAGGGTTTATATTAATACATCCGCGGTCCGGTATATTGGCGGACAATATTATCACGACAGGAATATAACCATTAAACCTGCCAATATTAATCTCGCGGATTCGGCGATAGTTCGTTTTTATTTCCTGGATACGGAAACGGAGAACCTGGTCAACGCGACGGGTTGCCCCGGTTGTACCAAACCATCCATGGCTTATGAACTGGGTGTGTCCAAATACAGTAACTCGGCAGATACCAGTAAAGAAAATGGAACTATAGCCGACAATAATCCCGGCGACTGGTTATTTATTAACTCCGCAAATGTAGTGAAAGTTCCATTTGACAAGGGATACTACGCTGAGTTTAAGGTCAGGGATTTTTCTGAATTCTGGCTGAATAATGGCGGGATCAGCAATAACCAATCATTGCCGGTTCAACTGACATCATTTACGGCCAAAAAGATAGTGAACAAAAATGTACTGGCAGAATGGACAACTGCCTCGGAAATCAATACAGCCCGGTTTGAAATAGAATTGGCAAAGGGCAATAATGAATTCCAGCAGAATCATTTTATAAAGATTGGCGAAGTAAGCGGTAGTGGCAATTCGGTTACTGAGCGTCATTATAGCTTTACCGATATTGAAAATAATAAATCCGGTGTTCGTTATTACAGGCTGAAGATCGTTGACCAGGATGGGCGGTTCAGTTATTCTTCCGTCCGTCCGGTTGTATTCAATGATGAAATAAAATGGCAGGTTTATCCTAATCCATCAAATGGTGTTTTCAATCTTGTATACCAGGTGGATGGTGGTTCAACTATCAACCTGAGGTTATTTGACATCAATGGAAAGCTCATTTACCATACACAGCTTGTAGGCGATGGCTTTGTTCAAAAACACAGTATCAACCTGCAGTCATCAGGCCTGTACTTGCTGGAAGCCACTGCAGGAGAGAAGAAACAGCTATTCAGATTGATCAGGCAATAATCCCTAAGTAATTTTTCTATAAAAGACCTGCCTGGCAGGTCTTTTCTGCTTTTGGTAGGATTCTTGTTTGGGATCAGCGGCCGTTGCTAACCCGAATAACAATACTCTCTATTTATGAAGAAATGTACCAGCCTCCTGACTGTTTTTCTCCTGTTGCATTTTATTTCCAATAGTCAGGGCTGTGCTGTTCCCAATTCTTTTTTCCCGGATGATACGGTGGTGCTGTGCCAGGGTACGAATTATCAAATTAATGCCCCGGTAGTACCGGGAGCCACTTATTTATGGTCAACGGCTGAGGGAACGACATCTATCAATGTCAGCTTTAACGGCAAATACTGGCTGCAGATAAGTGACGGAGTTTGTACACAGACTGATACCGTGACAGTATTATTCAATTCATTTTTATTATCACCACCAGTTAATGATGTCAAACTTTGCAAAGGGAGGCCTGCACAAGCTTTATCTGTTCAAGGCCAGAATGTTTTGTGGTATACGGATCCTGTCGGTGGTACAGGATCTCCTATAGCCCCGGTACCCTCCACGGTGGATACTGGCAGGGTTACTCATTGGGTAACACAGACGATCCGCGGATGCGAGAGCCCGAGAGTTCCGATGCTGGTAAAAGTAATTGATAAACCAATGTTTGAACTGGGGGAAGCGTTTATCATTCCCTGTGATGCACTTGGCATTACATTACAGGTAATACCCGACGGGGAAACCAACTATACCTGGAGTAATGGCAGCAATGAGTCATCCATTGTGGCGTCAACAAGAGGGAAATACTGGCTGTATGCTGAAAATATGTGCGGCAATCATAGCGATTCGGTAGTTGCCGTGGAGTGCAAGGATAAATGTGTTCAATTTCCTACGGCTTTTACGCCCAATAGTGATGGGAAAAATGATATCTACCAGGCGGCCTGTTTCTGCCCTGTCTCAAAATATAAATTAGCGATCTATAATCGTAACGGCGAAGCAGTCTTTCAAACAACAGACCCCAAAGCCGGGTGGAATGGATACTTTAAAGGCAAACTCCAGCCAAACGGGGTCTATATTTTTATTACTGAATTCTTTGATTTTGTTCTGAAACAGACCTTTACTGAAAAAGGAACGTTGGTTCTTGTGCGATAATAATTGAGAGGTTGTTTCAAAATGAATTACTACCTGAACTTGCCCAATTTTCAGCTTCCCGAAATTCTTTTCCTGAGGAATAACCAATATTCAAGTATTGATTTTTATAGACCTGCAGAGGTCTTGTTAGGGTCTCCTTCCGGAATCGTTCTGGTTATCTGTGGGAATTCCAGAAGAAGACCCGAACAAAAGGCGAAGCTAAGATTAGTAAAACCGATGACAAATTGGCTTATTAGCTCTATCTCTATAATCAGCCGAAAGAAGAGGGTAAGCAGATAAAAGTGGATAGATAAGCAGGATGGTAAGCAGATACAAGCACCCGGGCTATAGACTCATCAAAATACCTAAAAGGGGGGTAAGTCCAATAAAGAAAAAGCCCAAACCTTATCGGCTTAGGCTTTCTGGTTCCTAAATGCTTTATGGTTTAAACCTATAGGTTTAAGATGATTTACTTACCAGCCTTGTTTGGCGATACCGGCCTTTATAGCAGCCATAGCTTTTTCACCATTTAATAGGGTTGTAAGCTTATTGCCTTTGCCATCATGACCCTGCGCCATATAAGCGCCTTTGGCCGTTTTGGTAATGACGGCGTCCTGGATAGGAACACCTTTTTCCTTGGTTTTTACATTATAAGCGGTAAGAGTTACTTCAGACATGGGTATTAGTTTTTGAATGAGTTATGGCTCAAATTACGGATTTTCAGGGTGCTTCCCGTTCAGAATTTCATCGAAGGAATGTTAAAGCATTGATTATCTATAGCTAAAACCCTCGTTTTTAGCCCATTACAATTTGAAGTCTAAGTTTTCCACGTGGGGGGAAAAATACTATACATCCAGCTTTGCGTACTTAGCATGGCTTTCAATGAACTCCCGTCTTGGGGCTACTTCATCGCCCATCAACATGCTGAAAATACGGTCTGCTTCAGCCGCACTTTCAATCGTTACTTTTTTTAATGTGCGGGTATCAGGGTTCATGGTTGTTTCCCAGAGCTGGGCGGAATTCATTTCACCCAGACCTTTATAGCGTTGAATATTAACAGAGTCATCTTTGCCTCCGCCCAGTCTTTCAACAAGCAATTTGCGCTGATCCTCGTTATAGGCATATTCCTGTTCCTTGCCTTTCTTCACTAAATATAAGGGGGGCTGGGCTATATAGACATAACCTTGTTCTACCAATTCGGTCATGTACCGGTAAATAAAAGTGAGGATCAAAGTGGCGATATGGCTTCCGTCCACATCGGCATCGGTCATAATAATCAGCTTATGATACCGGAGTTTGGCGAGATTCAATGCCTTAGGATCTTCAGGGGTGCCAACCATTACTCCCAGCGCTGTGTACATATTGCGGATCTCCTCATTCTCGTAGATCTTATGTTCCATTGCTTTTTCTACGTTAAGGATTTTACCTCTTAATGGAAGAATAGCCTGGAAACTCCTGTCTCTTCCTTGTTTGGCAGTACCTCCGGCTGAATCACCCTCAACGAGGAATAGTTCGCATCGGTCAGGATCGCGGTCAGAGCAGTCGGCCAGTTTGCCCGGCAAACCGCCTCCTGTCAATACCGATTTACGTTGTACCAGTTCTCTTGCTTTTCTTGCTGCTGCTCTTGCCTGTGCTGCAAGGATCACTTTATTGATAATGTTCCTGGCATCTCTTGGATTTTCCTCGAGATAAGCTTCCAGCGATTTAGAAACAGTACTGTCTACAACGCCCATTACTTCATTGTTACCGAGTTTAGTCTTGGTCTGACCTTCAAACTGCGGTTCAGGAACTTTTACAGAAATGATAGCGCTTAACCCTTCGCGAAAATCATCTCCTTCAATTTCTACTTTGGCTTTTTCAAAAAGACTGTTCTTGTCGCCATAGCTTTTAAATACCCTTGTCAATGCACGACGGAATCCCGATACATGCGTACCTCCTTCAATCGTATTGATATTATTGACATAGGAATAAATATGTTCACTAAAACTATCGTTGTAGCTCAATGCTACTTCCACAGACACATTGGTTGTTTCATCCCGGCCTTCTACAAATAAGACTTTTGGTATAAGCAGGTTGCGGCCGGCATTACTATCCAGCATCTCTACAAACTCTACGATACCGCCTTCACTGTAAAAACTTTTGACATAGGTGTTGCCATCTTCTTCTTTTTCCCGCAGATCATTAAGCGTGATCCTGACACCGCGGTTCAGGTAGGCCAGTTCACGTAAACGCCCTTCTAAAATTTCTTTGTTATAAGTAGTCGTGATGAAAATTGTATCATCCGGCCAAAAATGCACGATTGTTCCTGTGGTATCGCTCTGCCCGATTTCCCTCACAGAATATTGGGGTACCCCGATCACATATTCCTGTTCAAATTTCTTTCCTTCCCGGTTCACTGTCACATGCAATTTTTTGCTCAGGGCATTAACGCAGCTCACGCCCACGCCATGCAAACCTCCTGAGACCTTATAGGAGCCTTTATCAAACTTGCCTCCTGCATGTAATACGGTCATGACGATTTCTAATGCACTGCGTTGCTCTTTTGTATTCATTCCTGTAGGGATCCCGCGACCATCGTCTTCAACGGAAACCGAATTATCCTCATGTATGGTAACATGGATATTCTTGCAATAGCCTGCCAATGCTTCGTCAATGGAATTGTCTACTACCTCGTACACGAGATGATGCAAACCTTTTACGCCAATATCGCCGATATACATGGCTGGGCGTTTACGAACCGCTTCCAAACCTTCCAAAACCTGTATACTGTCTGCACCATAACTGGCCCCCTCCTGGCCTCCCGTGTTTGGGGAGGAAATAGCGGGCAGTTTTTCTGTAGTTTCTGTACTCATAAATAGGAGAATTCCTGTCGTTAAAAGTTGAAAAATGAAATACTGACAAATGTACAAAAAATAGGGCGGTTATCGGGCTTTCCCATGGCAAATAAACCCTGTTTTTTTAGACATTTTTTTACTTATCCAATCGGTGTGATGGAAGTCTATCTTTTCACGATCTGCGCTACAAGGTCTGCTTCTGTAGCTACTTTATTGCCCACATACACAGTTCCTTTCATTTCGCAAATACCTCTGCGGATAGGTGAGGAGAGTTCCATTTTCAGCAACATGGTATCACCCGGTCTTACCATCTGTTTGAATTTGCAGTTATCAATTTTCAGGAAGTAAGTATCGTATTGACCTTCGGCACTCAGGTTAATGGCAAGGATGCCCCCGCATTGGGCCAGGGCTTCTACCTGCAATACGCCCGGCATTACAGGGTTGCCGGGAAAATGTCCCTGGAAATACCATTCATTGAATGTGACATTTTTTACGCCCACAATGTGCGTATCACTTAATTCAATGATCTTATCTACCAATGAAAACGGGAAACGATGAGGAAGCTTTTTCTCAATGAATTGCTGGTCGTATACGGGCGGCTGCGTGGGATTATAGACAGGAACGCCTTTAGTATGTTTATTTTTTTTTATATACTGCTTGATCTTTTTGGCAAATTCAACATTAGTGCTATGGCCGGGGCGATTGGCAATGATCCTTGCTTTGACAGGATAACCGACCAGGGCAAGGTCACCTATCACATCAAGCAATTTATGCCGTGCCGGCTCATTGGGGAAACGCAGTTCAATGTTATTCAGGTAGCCCTCGCTTTTTACTTCAATCTTCTCTCTCCGGAATATTTGTTTTAACCGGACCATTTCATTATCATCTACCGCCTTATCCACTATCACTATCGCATTGTTGATGTCGCCTCCTTTGATCAGATTATTATCCAGCAGCATTTCCAATTCATGCAAAAAACAAAAAGTACGGCAGGGAGCGATTTCTTTTTTAAAATCGGAAATATGTTTCAGGCCCGCGTGCTGGGTGCCTAATACCGGGGAATTAAAATCAATCAGCGTGGTGATATTGTACTCCATCGCCGGCATCGCCACCATCTCCACTCTTTTTACTTCATCATAGTAATAAATATTTTCATCAATACTATACCAGACTTTGGCGGCATCCTGTTCCAATAAGCCGGCTTCTTCAATTAATTCAACAAAAGGTTCGGAGCTTCCATCCATGATGGGCATTTCGGGTCCGTTGATCTCGATCAAGCAATTATCTATTCCCATTCCCACCAATGCCGCGAGAACGTGTTCAACCGTACTGACCTTTGCACCATTTGCTTCCAGTGTAGTGCCCCTGCTGACATCCGTGACAAGGTCACAATCTGCTTTTATGACCGGTTTATTGGGAAGATCAATACGCTGGAACTGCAGGCCAAAACCGGGGCTGGCAGGCCTGAGTGTCAGGTCAGCCATCACGCCGGTATGAAGACCTGTACCGGAAACGCTGACGGCTGACTTTAAAGTATGTTGTTTATCAGGGTTATAACCGGTAGAAGCGACTTCGCCGGTTACGGGTTTCTTTTCGATTATAGGATTCATAACAACAAATATAGTCAGAACTGAAATAACCAGAAATCAGGGGTGGTTCATTTTGGAATTTTGGAATTGGCATCCCTCCCGATGCAAGAGGGATCCCAATCCCCTTTCCAAAATAGGCAGGTGGCGCCATTGGTGTATTTAATTTTTTTTCCTTTTAAGATTATCTTATCTTTTATCGACCTAAAACTATTTGTTATGAGAACCGCAGCAGTAGTCTTCCTTTGCTTTGTTGCATCAGGATATGCAGCGAAGTCGCAAAAATTCAGCTTACTTCCACAAGTGGGTTTTGAAAATTCAAAAACAAATATCAATTATAACCATCTCGGCTCTTTTTCACCCATGGGAGTGAAATTTTCTCCGCAAGCAAGCCTCCGGCTTGTTTATACATCGAAACATGGGAATGGATTTTTCCTGGGAGCCGCGAGCAGCCGGTCGGTTGTCAATTTCACCTTTACAGATCCTGAGACGGGTATGAATAATTTTACTACTACTTCCGGAAATATGCAAGTGAGGCTCGAAGGAGGTTACCAGTTCAGCTCGAGACCGATTTCTTTAGGCAATAAAAAACAAACCCAGGCTAAAAATGAAACAACGAAGCATAGCGCTTCTTGTTCCGGGTGGCACTGCCGCCGGAGAAATTGTTCCGGTAATAATAAAGCACAAACTTCCTTTAGCCGGAAATGGGTTCGCATACAACCTTCAATCGGTATGGGATTTATACCGGGAGTGAAAACAGATGTAGTTACTAAAACCCAAAATGGCCAGACTTCTTATGAATACCGTGCCGGCAACTGGAATACAGCATTGATAGCAGGCACAGGGTTTGAATTTGGAAGAAAAAGTACAAGGCTGTTTACTGTGAGCGTTAATTATTTCAAAGGTCTTGGCAACCTTGGCAACCAGAGCATATATTCAGGAGCAGGAGCGAAATCAATTACTACCAACCTGCAATCTTCTGTTGCCGGTTGGAATATGAAAGTAGGAATACCTTTTACTCTTGGCTCAAAGAACTCACCGGCAAGACACAGGAGACCGGAATGTCAGCAATACAGGCCGGCTACGGGGCAATATAGAATTAGCTACCGTTGTACTAACAAGAATTAAAAAAGACGGAAAGACGGGAAGTGCGAGTAATAACTCATTTTGGAATTTTGAAAATGGGAAAATGGGAAAATGGGAAATTTGTTCAAAGTTGAAATCCCGTTATTTCTTCGAAACAGCCTGAGAACCGGCGGATAAAAGAATATTCGGCTTGAAAAGATTTCCCAATTTCCCAATCTCACTTTTCAAAATGAGCCACTGCCCGCACTTTCTGATTTTGCATTTCTCTTAGTAGGTCGTCGTCATATCTCCATCCACGCAGATAATAAAATCAGCTTTATGCTTATTCTCCCCGGATAATTTTTGAATATTTTTTTGTGATACCGTGGTGATAGTGGCGTATTTTAATTCCGGCCTTTGTTTTTGTAAATACCATAAGATACCTTCATAGTTTTCGCAATGATAGGATCCGTTGTAATGAATGAACAGGCTGCCGGGTTTATAATACTGTAAAATGAAATGAGCCATCGTCGCGTCTTTTATCGCCTGGGCCTTTGGTAAATTATCGCCTCCGTGGCCCGGGAGCATGTCTTTCATTTTTTTATAACCCGGCAATTCAGGGTCATAAGCGACAGGCAATGGAGCCATCCATGCTTTTTCAATTGCGGGAAGGGTATCCAATATCTCAAAACCTCCTTTGGCCACCAGGGAGGCATAACGTCTTGGTATATTACTGGCTGCAAAGGATAGTTTTTTTTCTTTGGCATAATTCACCAATGGCGCGTAATCGGTCCTGTAATTTTTCCATAGTCTTGCCAGGGAATCAAGCCCTTTGTCGCTGATCTTTCCCTGCAGGTACATATCGAGGGCCTGCTGGTTATCCTGCTCAAACATTTCGGCACCCAGCACAAGACCGCGCGATTCCCCGCAATCTTTTGTTATGGACAATTCCAGCCAATGAGAGATAGGGTTATTATGGAATTCGCCAAACAGGACAATATCTTTTTGTTCCAGCGCCCGGATCATTTTTTTGTAAGACACTTTTTTGCCTTCGGAATTGTATAAAATGTAGGCGGGTTTTTGCTGCCCGGAGATTGTCGCTGCTAATAGCCATGATAAGAAAACGAGAGTTGTTTTTTTCATGAATGATGTTTTCGGAATTATTCAGTTAATTTCTTATTCGCCGGGATGATAAACTCTTTCTGCTGTCTTCAATACTTCCTGTTTGTCCAATGTCATGTGTTTGGTCTGCTGGTTTTGAAACATGGTCATCTGGTCCTTAAAATGCGGTGAACCGGGATGGGAAGAAGCGCCGAAGGTATTAACCGATTCAATAATGGGCAACCCATTTTTGGGGTAGCGGACGAAGCAGATATATGCATCACCGGATACAACTTTGCGGAGACCGTTTTTATAAGGATCCGTATAAGCGGCAGTAAGCACGTCGGGCAAACCCCAGGCAGGTCTTATATCATTACCCCGTATTAATTTTTGAATATCACCCAGGCTGCAATCCGTCTTCCCAAAGTATTTCAGCAGGTAGTCGTTTATGTATTGATAGGTTTCCAGTGATTCAGCTTTGGTTAATTGGCGCGCGGGAACACCGGTTAATTTCTTCGATACGTATTCATAAGCCAGTAAAAAAACCGCGGCGCCTTTGCTGGTGGCAATAGCTTTATGATCCCATTGCTGCAGGCAGGTAATGACATCTTTTAATGCCGGGTAACTATTCGCGTCCATGCCCAGCATCGTATCAATGCCATAACGATATTGCAGTTGCTGGGGGAGCTGCTGGTCAAATTTTAGTCGTTTAAACGCAGCGTAGTCAATTTTATCAATCCCTTTCATTAATTCAGTAACGCGCTGGCTGCGGTTGTTGTGGTATCTTTCAAAGCCATCATTCGGGTCATATTTATTGCTATCGAGGTTATCCTTTGGATCTGTCGCAAAAAAAGGAGAATGATTGGTATTAAACAAATAACCTGATGAAGGATTGATATACTGGGGCAATTCTTTCTCGGGTTTGAATTCTGTCCAGAGCGTAGCAGAGGTATTGCCGGGCAGTGTGCCGCGCCAGTTATATTTCGGATCAGGATTACGACGGGGCAATTTTACATTGCTGATATAAAAAATGGTGTCGTACCTGTCGGCATACATAATATTGAACATGGGGAGGCTATTCATGCTTAATGCCCGGTAGAATTCAGTAAAATTCCTTGCCTTATTCATGCGGTACCATTCCTCCATGACTCTTATATCCATGGTGGCCGGCAAGCGTAAAGAAAAAACTCCCTGTTTCGTCTTTACTGTCGCCCCGTACTTACTCCAGTATATTTTTTTACCAATCGTAACAGGGATGCCCTTTACTTTCAATTTTGCTTTCTTTACTTCGAGATTCACCCACTGGTCATCAAATTTGTATTGATTGTTATTTTCGGGATTCATTTGTAACTGGTACACATCAATCTTATCAGGATAGTTGACGGTATGTGCCCAGCCAAGATTTTCATTGGTGCCATGGAGGATCACACAGCCGCCGGCGAGAAGACCTCCAAGCATATTCCAGCCCTGCTCACTTTGTACATGCGCTTCATAAAAAGCAGTGGGACCTTCCACCGGCTGATGTGCATTGATGGCTAAAAATGCCTCACCCGTCGCGGTCCTGGATGGATGAAAAGCAAAAGCATTAGAACCCTGTGAAGAGAAACCGGGCAGTGTAGCCACTTTGCCTCCAAGTATCTCCGGTAATGTATAATCTACCCCGCAAAAGATAGCTACCGAGAAGATCACGGCCGTCATATATTCTTTTTCATCGAAAGGGAATGCCTTTTTATATTTTACTTCATCCGGATGTTTTTTGGCATAGTCATTCAGGCCCTGCACATATCCTTTTATCAACTGAATAAAATCGGGGCTCAAAGTGTTCCATTGTTCGTCCACGAGCTGACGGCAACGTAATAAATCGATTACGTAATCGGCTTCAGCTCCTTTTTTGCCAAGAGCGGCGCCAAGCTTTGCTTTTCCCGACAATACAACTAACTGGAGTGTGTTGAAATCATCTTCGGCATGTGCCCATGCCAGGCCATAAGCTACTTCCGGATCAGTAGCCGCGAAAATATGGGGTACGCCAAAGCTGTCCCTGGCAATCGTGATAGTATTGGGATTGATCTTCTGTGCTGCAAGCTGAACGCTGAAAAGTAAAAAGAGGGGGAACCATTTTTTCATCCTGAAAAGTAAAGAATAAATTTCTCAATTTCCCTCCTGGTAGCTATCGGGGCCACTTTCCAAAATTTATCACTACCTCACCATTACCTTCTCTTCCAGTTCCTGCTTTACAGATATAGTGATAGTAGTACCTTTTCCCTGTTCTGAGATGATCTCCAGTTTCCCTCCCAGCATTGCGGCTCTTTCCTTCATTCCCAGTAATCCCAGGGTTTTTTTACTGGCTTGTGAAATATCGAATCCTTTACCATTATCAGTAATAGAAAGGATTATTTCATCATTTATTGCCTGCAGGCTAACCTTTACTTTATCAGCATTGGAGTGACGGGCCACATTGGTTAATGATTCCTGGTACATGCGAAAAAGACCTGTTGCTAAAAGCGGAGATGTGCTAAGCTGATGTACCCGGGAAAGAAATTCTATTTTGATACTGTATCTTTTTTCAAATTCCTGGCTATGCCATTCGAGTGCAGGTACGAGGCCCAGGTCATCAAGAATGCTGGGACGAAGTTCGGTAGCCAGTTTCCTGACGAATTTTACCGCTTCATCAATCACCGAAGACATGTTGTCCAGCTTCTCATTTATCGCCGTGTCATTGGTTTCTGCTAATTTCCTTTTTAGTGATGATACATCCATTTTAAAACCGGTGAGCAATTGCCCCAGCTCATCATGCATCTCACGGGCAATATGCATACGTTCATCTTCTCTTACATTTTGGAGATACGCGGATAAACTGCGAAGTTGTTCATTCACTTCACTGGTTTCTATTATTTTTTGTTCCATACCCTCTCTTGCCCTGCTAACCTGTCCGATCATAGTATTGAATGCCCGGCTAAGTTTACCGATTTCATCTTTACGGTCTACCGCAACGGTTGCTGAATAGTCGCCATTGGCAATAGCTGATGAGGCGGCAGTCAGGTTATTCAGTGGTCCTGTAATGCTGCGGCTCATGAGCCAGGCTATGAAAATGCCGACCGCGATTAATATGCTGCCTGCGATAATGATCCATTGGAGGAAATCGTTGGCTGTTTTCAAAACCAGGTTCCTGGAAAACTCAACCGATACCAGCCAGGGAGTATTGTTAATAGGTCGTGCTGCTGCTATAACCTGCTTCCCCTGCTTCCCCACGTATTCGAATGGTTCCCGAAAATGCCCGGTATCCAACTGTTGATAGGAGACAGGTTTGATCATATCTGTCCAGAGACTTCCGTCAGCATTGCCGATATAAAGCCTGGCCTCTGTGCCTATAAGTTTCGAAAGCTGTTCAAGCGCTTTTGGGGTAGCAGCTATGAGGCGCCATCTTACCAGGTGACCAATGACCTGTTTATTGTCAGTGACCGGAACAATAATGGGATAATACATTGAATCTTTCAGCCAATATATTTTTCCAATTCCTCCCTGGTCGTTAAGAGTAAGTGTTGGCCATAATGAATCAAATCTTGCGCTGAATTGTATGGAATCTTTTGCAGAGTGAAGAACCGGTTGCCGGTTTGCATTCAGTAATTCTGTCAGGACCCAGGTGCTGTCAAGTCTTAGCTTTTGCAATACCTGCATGGCGTCGGTTTGAAATTCAGGCCCGCCGCCTTCCAGGCTTTTTTTTATGGATTCCTGTCCTGCTGCCACATGGGTAGCTACCATAATTGTTTGGTAAGACTGGGAGAACATTGAGCTAAGCTGATCCGTCAGTGTACGTAATCTTTCTTTACCTGTATTAAGGGCAGCTTTTTTTACACCGATATAAGAAATCCAGCTAAACGTAATCATGATGCTTAATAAAAGCACACATATCAAAAGAGGGAGCCGTTGCTGGATGGAAAGACCACGGAATAAAGAACGCCTTATCATGGTTGCATGAATTTAATTATGATCGTTCAGTGCCAGATTGGTTCGGATAGTAGCATTAACGCCGGGTGGGGGAAGCAGTGGATTTGTGCCAGGGCAGGATTATAGTAGTAAAGCAAGTAACAACATTACTATTAAGATAACAAGCGTAATTGTACCCGGGTTTACAAAACGAAATTGTACGGTTAAGAAATTCGTGTTAGTTTTTTTTATTATACCTTCTCGTTCACCAGTTGTTTCACCAGCGCTTCCAGTTCTTTTATTCTTTTTTCCAATTCAGGAAGTTTCCGGCTGATAGCCTGGCTGCGGAGAGCGGCTGTATATTCATAGGCGGGAGAACCGGTAACGGCTTTACCGGGTTCAACAGACTTGCTGACGCCGCTTTGCGCATTGATCTTTGCACCATCACCGATCTGTATATGGCCAACGATACCGACTTGTCCTCCGATCATAGCGCCATTGCCAATCTTTGTACTGCCACTAACGCCTGACTGTGCGGCCATGACGGTACTATGACCGATCTCTACATTGTGAGCTACCTGTATCAGGTTATCAAGTTTTGCGCCAGATTTGATCAGTGTAGAGCCTATCGTTGCCCTGTCAATGGTTGTATTGGCACCGATCTCCACATTATCTTCGATTACCACATTGCCGATTTGCGGTACTTTCTTAAAACTTCCGTCTGCCTGGGGGGCAAAACCGAAACCATCGCTCCCGACCACGGTACCGGCATGAATGATCACCTGGTTACCTACCTTACAATCATGATAGATCTTTACACCCGGATGGATAATGCTGTTGTTGCCAATCGTTACTCCATCACCGATGAACGCATTGGGGAATATCTTTGAATGATTCCCAATTTTTACATTTTCGCCGATATAGGCGAAGGCGCCGATATAAACATTTTCACCATAAGATACGGTCTTCGCGATATAACTGGGTTGCTGAATACCGCTTAGCTGCTGCTCCATGATCTCCTGGTATTTGGCCAATAAAGTGGCAAAAGCTGTATAGGCATCCGGAACGCGGATCAGGGTTGCGCTGACAGGGCGTTTAAGCTCAAAGATGTCGTTGATGATAATGACAGATGCCTGTGTACTATATAAATACTCTTCGTATTTGGGATTAGCCAAAAAAGAAAGCTGGCCCTTTTGAGCTTCTTCTATTTTACCGAAAGAGGTAACGACGGCGCCGGCATCTCCTTCTATTTTACCATTGATGATAAGTGCTATCTGGGATGCGGGAAACGTCATAGTAAATCTTTTAGCTGTCGGCTATTAGCTATCTAAGGTAACAAATGTAATATTTTTTAATCTCGCCGATCGCGAGACTGCTGTTCTGTTGAATGAGCGCATTATCTACTTTCGAAATATCTTTTATTGTGCCGTCTTTGAATAAGATGTTGATGCGTTCATCTCCCGGGTTGTAAGTCGTGTTGCTGGTAGTACCTGTAAAAACAAAATAAGCCGCTTCACTGGCTGTAATTCCTAATTTGTCCATTGCTTCCTTTGTTTTTGCTTTTACAAGGTCCGGATCGACAGGTCCTGCCTGCAATTTTACTTTGTACAAATGCCGGTCTGTTAAAGAACGGCAAAGGATTGCCAGTATTTTATCGGGATGACGACTCCAGTTTTTGATAGTGGCCATCACATCATGGTCGTCGAGGTTGCAGAATGTCTCCAAATGCTGTTCAATAGCGATATTCCCGTTGGCGGACTGGAGAAAAAAATCAAATGATGCGGAAACAGCCATAACCTTTTCTTTTTGGGCTATTAATTCTTTTGCCCTGCGGATGATCTTTACCAGCATCATTTCAGCGGCCAGGACTGTTTTATGCAGGTAAACCTGCCAGTACATAAGACGTCTTGATACTAAAAATTTTTCAATGGAATAAATAGCTTTTTCTTCTACCATCAGATCCCCGTCTTTTACGGTCAGCATTTTGATGATACGGTCATAACCGATCACACCTTCCGCCACGCCGGTAAAAAAGCTGTCGCGGTTGAGATAATCCATCCTGTCTACATCCAATTGCCCGGAGACGAGCTGGTATAAGAATCTTTTCGGGTATTGATTGGTGAAAATAGCCATAGCGGTTTGCAACTGTCCGTTGAACTCTTCATCCATTTTTTGGATGATCAGTAAAGAAATGGCTTCATGCCGGATGCCGGGGATCAATTCATTTTCGAGCGCATGGGAGAAGGGGCCATGACCAATATCGTGTAATAGTATGGCGATTTTGGCTCCCAGTTCTTCTTCCGGGCTGATTTCAATGTTTTTACTTTTCAGCTCGCTGAGCGCATTGCACATGAGATGATAGGCGCCCAAAGAATGATGTAATCTTGAATGTACCGCGCCGGGGTAAACCAGGTGGGCAAAAGCCATCTGGTGAATATTCCGCAAACGCTGGTAGCAGGGATGGGAGATTATCTGCAGGATCAACGGATGGTCAATGGTAATAAAACCATAGACGGGGTCGTTGATGATCTTGCGAACGGCTATCATTGTTGCGTTTTTGTTAAAGGCAAGGCGGCAAAAGTACAAAGGGGAGATTTAAAAAGCTAAATTTGGGTTTATAGTTATGGTTTAAGGTTTATTGTTTTTAGTTTATGGTTGCCTGTAACAGCAATTATCCTGTAAAAAGCGAACTTTCAGCCTTTAGCAACCATCAACTGTAGACCATAAACAATAAACAACAAACGATAACAAAATCTTCCAAAATGGCAGTAGCAAAAATTATCTGGGTAGACGACGAAATAGAAAGCCTGCAATCGCAGAAATTATTTTTGGAAAACAAGGGCTATGAAGTACAGACTTTTACCAATGGGTTTGATGCTATTGACTATGTCAAGGATAACCCGGTAGATGTCGTTTTGATCGATGAAACAATGCCGGGAATAACCGGTTTGGAAACCCTGGCCAAGATCAAAGAGATCAACCAGTCGTTGCCGGTTGTTTTAATTACAAAAAATGAAACGGAAAACCTGATGGACGAAGCCATCGGCAGCCAGATCAGTGATTATTTGATCAAACCGGTGAATCCCAACCAGGTCTGGCTGAGCCTGAAAAAGATCATAGATAATAAGAGACTGGTGGCAGAGAAAACAACAACCGCCTACCAGCAGCAGTTTCGCAATTTATTCATGGCGCTGAACAGCAATCCTGATTACAACGAATGGATGGATATTTATAAGAAACTTGTCTACTGGGAACTCGAAATGGAAAAAAGTGACAGCCCGGAAATGCAGGAAGTATTGCAAAGCCAGAAAAGCGAAGCCAATACCGAATTCTTTAAATTCATTTCTAAACATTATGCTGGCTGGGTGAATGCTAAAAGTACAGATGGCCCGGTAATGTCACATACCTTATTGAAGTTTAAAGTGCTGCCCCACCTGGAAAAGGGCACTCCTTTATTTTTTGTATTGATTGATAACCTGCGCTTCGATCAATGGAAAGCCATACAACCCATATTTTCTGAAAGTTTCCGGATAGTGGAGGAGGACAGCTTTTACAGCATATTGCCTACGGCTACGCAATATTGCCGTAATGCTATTTTTGCCGGACTGCTGCCGGCCGATATTGAAAAACAATTTCCGCAGCAATGGAAAAACGATGAAGAAGAAGGGGGAAAGAACCTGCATGAAGAGGAATTCTTCCGGGCGCAATTAAAACGACTGGGAAAAGATAATCTCAGGGTTTCTTATACCAAAGTATTGAATAACCAGGCTGGTCTTGACCTGGTCAATAATATTCACAACCTGCTGAACAATGATCTGAATGTGATCGTTTACAATTTTGTCGATATGCTTAGTCATGCAAGGACGGAAATGGAAGTGCTCAAAGAATTGGCCGGTGATGAAATGAGTTACCGCAGTATCACTACTTCCTGGTTTGAGCATTCGCCGCTCCACCAGGCATTGAAAAAAATAGCGGATAAGAACATCAAAATTGTACTGGCAACGGATCATGGCAGTGTAAGGGTAAAGACGCCGTATAAAGTAGTGGGAGATAAGCAGACTACTACAAACCTGCGTTATAAACATGGCCGTAACCTTAATTATGAGCCCAAAGAAGTATTGGCTTTTCGCGATCCCCGTGAAGCGGGATTACCTGTACCGACCATTAACTCTTCTTTCATCTTTGCCAAGGAAGACGGTTTCCTCTGTTATCCCAATAACTATAATTATTATGTGAATTATTACCGCAATACTTTTCAGCATGGCGGGGTGAGTTTGGAAGAAATGATCGTGCCGGTGATAAAGATGCAGAGTAAGTAAGACCCCCCTACCCCCCTAAAGGGGAGACTTGGTTGAACAATTTTTATCGTGTGGAAAATTATTTATAGGAGAAACACGCTTAGTCTTAGCTTCGCAAACGAAAACAATTTTCAATCTTTAAAACTCTTAACTCCCCTTTAGGGCCCGGGGTATGAAATACACACAAGCCACTCTTGATAAATTAGAAACGATCCCTGAACAGGCCGGCTATGTTTTGCGCTATGAAAGAGGCACTTTCCAGAGCGGTTATTGCATATTGGAAGACAGAAAAGTAGTAGTGCTGAATAAGTTTTTACAAACGGAAGGGCGTATTAATACGTTAATTGATCTTATTCCGCAATTGGATATCAATACGGAACTACTCACCGAAGAGGCAAAGAAGCTTTACCTCGATATAGTTTCCAAACTGGAAACAAACGAAAATGGACAGTAAGTTTTACATTTTTCATTCTACATTCTGAATTCTACATTTGCCGGGTGAGTTATCCTCCTCTTAAAATAATTTTTCTGGGTACCGGTACCAGCAGCGGTGTGCCGATGATCGGTTGCGATTGCGAGGTTTGCACTTCTGCCAATAAAAAGGATAAGCGTCTTCGATCCAGTATTTTGGTACAATCCGCCAACACTACCCTGGTGGTAGATACCGGGCCCGATTTCCGCTACCAGATGCTGCGGGAAAATATCAAATACCTCGATGCGGTTGTTTTCACGCATCCTCATAAGGATCATATGGCAGGATTGGATGATATCCGGGCCTTTAATTTTTTGAATAAAAAATCAATGGATGTGTATGCCGATTCATTGACCGAAGAAGCATTGCGCCGCGATTTTTATTATGCTTTTACGGATACCAAATACCCGGGAACGCCTGACCTTGACCTGCATACCATCACACTTGAACCCTTTGTTATAGGCGATATACCCATTACCCCCATATTGGTATGGCATTTAAAAATGCCGGTAATGGGTTTCCGTTTTGGCAAATTCACTTATATAACGGATGCAAATCATATTGACCCTGAATCCAAAGAAAAAATAAAGGGAAGCGAAGTAATGGTGTTGAATGCGCTCCGGAAAAAAAAACATATTTCTCATTTTACCCTGGATGAAGCTATCTCCATGGTAAAAGAATTGCAGGTTCCCCGGGCTTATTTTACCCATATTTCTCATCAGCTTGGCCTGCATGATGCGATAGAAACAGAACTTCCCGAAGGAATACACCTGGCTTACGACCGTTTAGTGATCGAATTATAGGATTACTCCTATATTAAAAAAATTATTTCACCTAACGCTTGTTAGTTATTGAAAAAAGTGCTTACTTGCATCCGCCTTTAACGATTGCTAGCGGTTGCTTGCTATGGTTTATTTAGCGACCTCGTAAAATGTGCCATCCTCCCGACAGCTTTCGGGATGGTGGCACATCTTCTTTTAATCTCTTAAATAAGATAGTCTGTATTTATGAACTTTGAGGTTTCCGAGCTTACACAACAAGTGGCGCATACGGCACGTGATTTTGCCCAGCAGCATATCAAACCACATGTAATGACCTGGGATGAAAGCCAGGAATTCCCTCTTTCTGTTTTCAAAGAATTAGGAAAACTTGGAATGATGGGTGTTTTTGTTCCCGAACAATATGGCGGCGCAGGACTCAGTTATTTTGAATACAAAACAGTGATCGAAGAGATTGCCAAAGTATGCGGCTCCATAGGGCTAAGCGTGGCTGCACACAATTCTTTGTGCACGGGTCATATCCTTGCCTTTGCCAATGAAGAGCAAAAGAAGAAGTATTTACCTAAGCTGGCCACAGCAGAATGGTTAGGAGCATGGGGATTGACGGAAGCCAATACAGGCAGTGATGCCGGTAATATGAAATGTACCGCCGTAAGAGAAGGGAATGACTGGATCCTCAACGGAACCAAGAACTGGATCACGCATGGTAAGAGCGGGGATGTGGCCGTAGTGGTCTGCAGAACAGGAGAACCAAGAACAAAAAACAATTCGACTTCATTTGTCGTAGAAAAAGGAACAAAGGGTTTCAGTGCAGGTAAGAAAGAAAATAAACTGGGTATGCGTGCCAGTGAAACAGCAGAGATGATCTTTGATAATTGCCGTATTCCGGATGCTAACCGTTTGGGAGAAGTGGGAGATGGTTTCAAACAGGCGATGAAAGTATTGGATGGGGGAAGAATTTCCATTGCTTCACTTTCACTTGGTATCGCTAAAGGCGCTTATGAAGCCGCTTTAAAATATTCGCAGGAACGCTACCAGTTTGATAAACCGATTGCCAGTTTCCAGGGGATATCTTTTAAATTAGCCGATATGGTTACGGAGATTCAGGCAGCAGAGTTATTGACAATGCAGGCCTGTGATCTCAAAAACCGCGGGGGCGATGTAACCAGGGCAGCCGCTATGGCAAAATATTATGCCAGCGAAGTAGCGGTGAAAACAGCCAATGACGCCGTACAGATATTCGGGGGTTATGGTTATACCAAAGATTTCCCGGTTGAGAAATATTATCGTGATGCCAAGCTATGTACGATAGGAGAAGGGACGAGCGAGATACAGAAGTTGGTTATATCCAGGGAAGTGCTGAAATAATTGTAAAAGCGGGATCACGACTATCCGGATGGTCTTCCTTTTATATTTATCTCACCTCCTGCATTTCTACCAATTTCCTGTAAAAACCGTTTTGCGCCAGCAATTGCTCATGTGTTCCTCTTTCTACGATTTTTCCTTTTTGCAAAACAATGATCTCATCCGCATGACGGATAGTAGACAAGCGGTGTGCGATGACAATACTCGTGCGGTTTTGCATCATATTATTGATCGCATCCTGCACGAGACGTTCGCTTTCTGTGTCCAAAGAAGAAGTAGCTTCATCCAAAATCAATATGGGCGGATTTTTTAAGAGCGCCCGGGCGATAGTCAGCCTTTGTCTTTCTCCGCCGCTTAATTTGGTTCCCCTGTCGCCGATATTGGTAGCATACCCCTGTTCTTTTTGAATAATGAAAGCATGGGCGTTGGCAATTTTAGCAGCGTGAATGATCTCTTCGTCAGTCGCGTTTTCTTTGCCAAGTTTAATATTGTTGGCAATCGTATCATTAAATAATATCGGCTCCTGCGTGACAATACTCATCAGGCCCCGGACCGATTGCAGGGAATAATCTTTGATATTCACACCATCAATCAGCACTTCCCCGCCGGTTACGTCATGAAATCTTGGAACGAGGTCGGCCAGTGTTGATTTGCCTGCCCCGGATGAACCTACCAATGCAATCGTCTTTCCTTTATCAACAGATAAATTAATATTGTCAAGGATAACGGCATCGTCGTAAGCAAATGTTACGTTACGAAACTCAATTCTCTTTTCGAAAGAAGCGATTTGTTTTCCATTCGGATTATCGTCGACTGTGATGGGGGTTTTCAATACCTCTTCAATACGGCCTATAGCTGCTGCTCCTTTACGCATATTACTGAAAGAAGTAGATAATGTTTTGGCCGGGTTTATAATCGTATAAAAGATACCCAGGTATCCAAGAAAAGCAGCGGGTTCCAGCAATTGTTTATTTAAAACGAGTTGCCCGCCATAATACAATATACCTGCAACAAGCGCTACACCCATAACTTCAGACAGGGGCGAAGCCAGGTCGCGGCGGTAGTTTATTTTATTCTTTGCTAATAAAAGTTCTTCATTGCCTTTGAAAAATCGCCGGCGCAATAAGCTTTCAATATTGAAAGCTTTGATTACTCTGAGACCACCAAGTGTTTCATCAAGTGTGGATAATGTTTCGCCATACTTTACGGCAGCTTCCTGCGAATGTTTCTTCAGTGATTTGGTGATGCGCCCGATAACAAGACCCAGTACCGGAATCAATACCAATATGACAAATGTTAAGGAGGAACTGATAAAAAATAAAACAAACAGCGTGACAATAATTGTCAATGGGTCGCGAATCCATCCTTCGAGAGTCCCGACAACAGAAAATTCTACTTCTCCTATATCGTTTGTCATCCGGCTCATTAAGTCGCCTTTGCGTTTTTCACTGAAAAAGCCGATGGGCAATTTTAATATCTTATCATACAGATCCTCGCGAAGTTTGTTAACTATTTTATTTTTCAGCGGGTTCAGAACATAGTAGGAGAGATAGAGGAATAGGTTTTTTAAAACTGTAAAACCGGTTATTAAGACACAAATGACTCCAAGTGTAGCGATTTTATGGTTGCGGGCAATGGAATGGGTCAGCCAGTCATTGATAAATTGAATAATAGCATTACCGCTTGTTGTCGTGAGGGAATTGCAGTTGGCACATTCGGGCCTTGGATCAGTAAAGATCAGTTGCAGGAAAGGCATCAGCATCCCGATAGACACAATAGAAAACACTATACTCAGCAGGGTAAAGAAGAAATAGAGGAATATCTTTCCTTTATAAGCACCGAGATATCTGAAAATCCTTGAATATTGATTCATGTCTCACTCTTAAATCGCTTAAACGGCGCAAAGTAAGTAATTTTACAGCCTCACCCCAAACTGCTCTGCATTTGAGAGGGGCTTAGGTTCGAAGAAATCGTTAAATTAATTTGACCATTTATTTTTAAATCATGGAAGAAGGAAAAAGACAAAAGCAGATTGCCGGTCTGCTGAATGAAGAAATGAACACCATTTTTCAACGGCTTGGCCTGAATATGATCGATGGGGGAATGGTGTCTATTTCTTCGGTAAAAGTGACACCGGACTTGCTGGAAGCCAGGTTTTACCTTAGTTTTTTCCAGGTAAAAGACGTAAAAGAGGCTCTGAAAAAAATTGATGAACGCCATCATGATATTAAAAGAGAATTGGCCGCTAAAGTAAGACACCAGTTGCGCAATATACCCGTATTGAAATTTTTCCGGGATGATACATTGGATCATGTCTTTAAAATGGAAGAGTTGTTCAGGAAAATAAGTGAGGATAAACCTTCAAAACCGGGGAAAGAGTAAGGCCCGGGAACATTTAATGATTTAAGGGTTTGATGGTTTAGAAAGCGGGAAGTGTCCTTAACTTTAATGAACAGACTTTATAGCTATACATTTATATTCACCGGTAATGACTATATCGGATTTAAAGACTTTTAAACCTTTTAACCCTTAAATTTTAAACCCTTAAACGCTTGCACTTCCTCTTCGCCTGGCGGTATTTCAAAGCAAAAAAATCAACCAATGCCATTAATGTCATTGCGTGGATCAGCATTGTGGCGATTGTTATAGGTACGGCGGCTTTGATACTGGTACTAAGCGTATTTAATGGATTTGAGGACCTGGTAAAATCGCTTTATTCATCTTTTTACACCGATCTGAAAGTATTTCCCGCATCGGGTAAGGTTGTTACGATTACACAAAAACAATTAGAACAGCTCAGGGGTATCGGGGGGATTAAGAATTTTTCATTAGTGGTTGAGGAAAAATCATTTTTGCAGAACGGGGAATACCAATCTGTCGCTTTCCTCAAAGGAGTAGATGATAATTACCGCTATGTAAGTGGAGTGGCAGATCATATCGTAAAGGGAGATTATGACCTGGGGACAGGAGATATTCCCAAACTCGTACTGGGGGTCGGGGTAGAAAGCGCATTAGGTATACAGGCCGACCGGAATATTTTTACGTTGCGGATTTATTTACCCAGGAAAGGTGAGCCTGAACTACTGGATCCTATGGCGAATATCAGCACGGATACAATAAGGACATCTTCCGCTTTTATCATCCAGCAGGATTTTGACAATAAATATTGTATTACCAATATTGATTTTGCAAAGAAGGCGTTAAGACTGGGCCAGGACGAGTATAGCGGGCTTGAAATAAAATTAACTGATCAGTCGGAGACAGAGAATATAAAACAGCAGGTGCAAAAGATTTTTAATGAGGGTTATAGGGTAGAAGACCGTTACCAGCAGAATCAAAGCCTGTATTCCGTAATGAACCTCGAAAGATGGGTGATTTATGCGGTACTTTCCCTGATATTGGTGGTAGCTGCTTTTAATATGATAGGCGCGTTAACCATGCTGGTGCTCGAAAAGCAAAAAGATATCAGCGTGTTGCATGCACTGGGTGGCGACAGGAATTTTATACAAAAAATATTCCTGAGCGAGGGTATGCTGCTGGCACTGATCGGAGGCGGAGCCGGCATGCTGCTGGCTTTATTAGTGGCGATTTTGCAAATCAAGTATCACCTTATTCCGCTGGAAGGAGGGTCTTTTTTGATTGATTATTTTCCTGTCAAACTACGACTGGCAGATTTTCTGTTGGTAGGAGCTACTGTTTTTGTTATCGCACTGATCGCATCGTGGCTTCCCTCCAGAAAAGCAGCAAACCAGGAACTTTCATTGAGGAGTGAGTAAAACACCCTTAGGAAGACAGGGGGCTTAGTAATCTCCCAGAGTTTCGGGCAATTGCGCTAATGCTTTGGCTAATTGTTCATCATTGGGTGCCACACCATGCCAGTTGTGATCGTTTTCCATAAAATCCACGCCTTTGCCCATTATTGTGTGCATCATAATAGCAACAGGTTTGCCCTGGCCGGTCAATGATTTTGCTGCCTTCAGCGTTTCCAGCACCTGGTCCATATCATTACCGTTCATTTCTAATGTTATCCATCCAAAGGCTTCAAATTTCCTGCGCAGGTCACCATGATCCATTACTTTTTCAGTGGTGCCATCTATCTGCTGGTGGTTCCAGTCAATAGTAGAAATCAGGTTATCTACTTTATGATGCGCTGCAAACATGATGGCTTCCCAGATCTGTCCTTCATCTAATTCCCCATCACCATGTAAGGAAAACACTATATTTTTTTCTCCATTTAATTTTTTTGTAAGGGCGGCGCCAATTGCAACGCTCATTCCCTGTCCCAACGAACCTGAAGCAATACGGACGCCGGGCAAATGCTCATGTGTGGCGGGATGACCTTGCAGCCGTGAATTTATTTTCCGGAATGTTGCTAACTCTTTGATGTCAAAATAACCTGACCGGGCGAGGATGGAATAAAATACGGGGGATATATGGCCGTTAGAAAGAAAAAAAACATCTTCATTGGGTGCGTCCATATTAAAGGATGGATTATGTTGCATCACATTGAAATACAACGCTGTAAGGAAATCTGTGCAACCCAGTGACCCTCCCGGGTGGCCACTCGAAGCTCCATGTACCATTCTTACTATGTCCCTGCGGATTTGTGTTGCTATTGCCTTTAACTCAGCCATAATTTTAATTAATTAACAATTAAACCTTTTGCATCACAATAACTCAAAGCACTTATCAGTTTTGCAAATGTGCGATGTTTTTTTGTACGAAGCGCATTCTGATCGATTTAATCTGCCGGTAAAATAAAAATTTCGTAAGTCGCCATAACCGGGCAAACTAATTAGATTTTAATGTATTGAATATTAAAAAATCGTATCTCTTGAGTAAACTTAATGGTTAAAGCCTATTTTTGCACCGAAATTGTACTTGAAAACCAAAAACCAAAAAACCGTATTCGATGCTTGACGTTCTATTAACCGCCTCCGTCGCGTTCATTATCTCCTTTTTGGCCATTCCGGTTGTACTGCAAATTGCTGATCAAAAAAAGTTGTATGATGTTCCTGATGAAAGAAAAGTTCACACGCATCCTGTAGCCTCTCTCGGCGGGGTAGGCATTTTTGGAGGCTTCCTGCTGGCTTCCCTTTTATCAATACGAGGACACCTGAATCCTGAATTCCAGTACTTCTTCGCAGCCGCCTTAGTGATCTTTTTTCTTGGACTGAAAGATGACCTTATTGTATTGTCGGCCAGTAAAAAATTTGTAGGGCAAATGGTGGCGGCGTCAATACTTATTCACCTGGGAGGGATCCGGCTCGACAGTATGCACGGCTTATTTGGTTTTGAGGATTTGCCTGAAGGGTTTGCGCTTGCTTTATCTTACCTCACCATTATTGTCGTCATCAATTCTTTCAACCTGATAGATGGTATAGATGGGCTGGCAGCCAGCCTGGGCACATTTACACTGCTGATCTTTGGTATTTATTTTTTCATGATAGATTACCAGGCTTATGCGCTGCTCGCATTTGCCATGGCCGGAAGTCTTATTGCTTTTCTTATTTTCAATCACCATCCCGCGAAAATATTCATGGGAGATTCCGGCTCATTAATGATTGGACTGGTCAATGCGATATTGGTAATTAAATTTATCAATGTTGCCAGTGAGCCGGAAGTGGCCATACCTGTTACTTCTGCTGTAGCTATCGGTTTTTCCATACTGATCGTTCCTTTGCTGGATACCCTCCGCGTATTTGCTATCAGGATCTATAATGGCCGTTCTCCTTTTACACCTGATCGCAACCACGTTCATCATTTACTTCTTGCGCGGGGATTGGGGCATGCCAGCATAACCATGACCTGTGTGATCATTAATATTCTTTTTGTAGCCTTAGCGTATTTTGGAAGATCATTAGGCTCTACAGCCCTGTTGCTCATCATGCTGGCTGTATCATTCATTGGTCTTGGAATACTTTATTACCGCAGACCTCTCCGCACTATGGTTATTGCCAAAAGAATGAATGGCACTACAAAACTCAAAACACCTTCAAGAGTGGTGACGCTGACGCAGGAAGCCGAAGCTGCCGCCGCAGGAAAGAATTAATATCACCAATACTTATTACCGGGCAGAAAGACAAAGACGTCCTTCTGCTTTTTTTTTAAACCACTGCTTTTATTAGCTTTGCTGTCCGTCCTGAATTATTAAACCAGGAAAGAAAAGCCCCGGACATAAAAAGCAATAAGTTATGGCAGAAGATACTTCTACAATCATTACTACAGGCGAAGATCATATGAAGAAAGCGATCAGCCACCTTGAATCCGAATTAACAAAGATCCGCGCAGGTAAAGCCAACCCGCAGATGCTTGACGGAATTGTAGTGGATTATTATGGCTCGCCGATGCCTATCAACCAGGTAGCCAATATAAGTGTAATGGATGCACGGACGCTCAGTATCCAGCCCTGGGAAAAAAATATGCTTCAGCCCATCGAAAGGGCTATTATCGCCGCGAACATTGGGATCAACCCTCAAAATGACGGAAGCTTTATCAGGCTTTTCCTGCCGCCTTTGACAGAGGAAAGAAGAAAAGAACTGGTCAAAAAATGCCTGGCGGAAGGAGAACAGTCAAAAGTGGCTATCCGCAATATCCGCAGGGATGCTATTGAAAGTATTAAAAAACTTCAGAAGAACGGGCTAAGCGAGGATGTGGCGAAAGATGCGGAAGCAGATATGCAGCAGGTGACAGACAGGTATATTGCCGCGGTGGAAAAACATCTTGGCTTAAAGGAAAAAGAGATCATGTCGGTATAAGGGTGGGTGGTGAGCTGTCAATGGTGTGTTGAAGTCCTGTCCCGGCTAATTACTCATTTCATTTTTGTCCGGCTTATTGGCCAGGTAAACTCCAAAAAGAATAATACCAAGAGCTATTATTTCAATAAATGAAATATGCTCCCCGTCAAGATAGCCCCACAAAAGCGCTACAAAGGGGACGCCGTAAGTGACCAGCGATGCAAAAAGACCTCCAGCTCTCTGTACCAGCATATAAAAAATAACCGTAGCAAAAGCGCTGGCTACAATACCAAGAACACTTGCATTCATGATTGCCCATTGAATTTTTGGTTCAGTAAAATCCAGGCCAAAAAATCCCTGCTGCCATAATAGTAAACCAGCCGGCAGGCTCATAAAACCAAGTGAAACGGTGGATAAGTGTATAGGGTTAACCTCTTTGAGGCGATGACCGACCAGGTTTACATTTATACCGTACATAATAGTACCGGCAATGATCAGCAAGGAATAGCCAAGATGATCAAGGCTGATATTTTTTTGTGTTAATGCAGAAAGACATAATCCCCCGAAGCCGATCAATATTCCCATTATCTTATGCATACTTATTCTGTCTTTAAAAAATAAAATGGCAATACTAACCACGCAGACAGGTGTCAGTGAGTTAAGGATACCGACCAGGGAGCTATCCATCTTAAGTGTAGCAGCAACGAAACAATAGGCGGGCAAAAGATTTCCGACTAAGCCGGCAAGAATGACCAAACCCATTTTTTTGCGCGGGAGTTTGGCAATATGGAAAAAGGCAAACGGAAGAAAAACAAGGGCTGCTGAGAATATCCGCAATGATGCGATCTGTGCGACATGGAGGCCTGTAAGACTTTCTTTCATCAATTTAAAAGAGCTGCCCCAGATAAAACAAAGCAAAATAAAAATAGCCCAGCTAATGAATTTATTACTCATAAAATAAGGGTCAAAGGTCAATAAAAAACCTTTCATAGCCGATCATTTTTTATATTTGATTCAATAAATCCCGGTTATGGCAACGATCAGCCTGAAAGATATAGATACGAGAGCGCCGAAAGATTTGGATAAAAAAGAGATAAAGGAAAAAACAACAGCGATACTGGCAGAGTTGGATGAATTGCAAAATCTTTTATTCGCCGAAGATAAACACTCCGTATTGGTGGTAATACAGGGAATGGACGGCAGCGGAAAAGATGGAGCCATACGTAATGTATTTACCAGCATGAACCCGCAGGGAGTAAATGTACAAGGCTTTAAAGCTCCTACACCAGAAGAATCGGACCATGATTTTTTATGGCGGGTCCACCAGTATAGCCCCGGCAAAGGGATGATACAAATATTCAACCGCTCCCATTATGAAGATATCCTGGTGACAAGAGTGCACAAATGGTGTGACGATAAAACGGCGAAGAAAAGAATGAAAGCAATCAATGATTTTGAAAAACTATTAGAGGAACATAACAATACCCATATACTGAAATTTTATCTTCATATTTCCCCCGGCGAGCAGCATGATCGCTTGTCGGAGCGAATGAAAGACCCGGCCAAAATGTGGAAATATAATGAAAAGGATTTTGAAGAAGCCAAACTCTGGGATATTTATATGGAGGCGTATGAAGATTGTTTTAATAATTGTAATGACGTGCCATGGATCATTGTACCTTCTGACCAGAACTGGTACAAAGAGTTTATTATTGCTGACGAACTATGTAAATTACTGAAGGGGCTTGATATGCAATACCCGGGTTTAAAAAAGGAATGAGCCAGGTCTTTTTTTATTTCTGAACTTTATTTTACCTTTTGTATGTTTTTCAAACAGACTTTTTACTTCACACCTAAACCAACAAGTTATGGGAATGCTTAAAGAATTCAAGGAGTTTGCCATGAAAGGCAATGTTATTGACCTTGCAATTGGCGTCGTAATTGGCGCCGCATTTGGAGCTATTGTAGGCGCTATTGTTGACAATATTCTTATGCCAATCGTAGGTATGATAACTGGCGGAATTGATTTTGATTCTCTTGCCATTACAGTAGGGAGCGCACAATTAAAGTATGGTATGGCGATAACAGCAATTGTAAAATTCATTGCTATTGCTTTCTTCCTGTTCCTGCTGGTAAAAGCAATTAACAAAATGAAGAAAAAAGAAGAAGCCGCCGCCGCCGTCACCCCGGAAGAAATTGCCCTTCTGCGTGAAATACGAGATGCTTTAAAGAAATAAGCCGCAACCATATTTCCCTTATTTTTGAGCCCTGTTTCGGGAACCCACCCCGGAACAGGGCTTTTATAATCATACAATATGGTGAACAATACCTCGTACCAGATAAAACTTCCGCAGTTTGAAGGGCCATTTGATCTTTTACTGTTCTTTATTGAAAGGGACGAACTGGATATTTACAATATTCCTATCTCGAAGATCACCAGTGATTTTCTCGATTATATCCACCTGCAGGAATCGGTGAACATCGAATTGTCGAGCGATTTCATCTTATTCATTTCAACCCTGATGCGGATAAAAGCAAAAATGTTGTTGCCCAGGAAAGAGCTGGATGAACAGGGCAATGAAATAGATCCGCGGCTGGAACTTATCAATAAGATACTCGAATACAAGAAATTTAAAGAAGCTTCTGCGCAAATGGCTGAAATGGAAGCCCTGCGCATGCTGAAGGTGAAAAGAGGGAATATTCAAAAAGAATTATCCCAAATAGGGGAGGAAGCAGGCGAAGGAACGGAGATACAGCATATCACTTTGTTCAAGTTGATGCGCGCCTTCGAAAGAAGCATGCAAAAATTTTCCGACAGGATCAATAAGCCTGTTCATACTGTTGTCCAGTATAATTATACCATGGAAAGCAGCCGGCAGGATATGTTGTCGCTTGCCCAGGAAGAGAAAACAGTGGCTTTCGAAAAAATATTCGAAAACGCAGAGAACAGGGTACACGCCATTTTTCTTTTTCTTTCCCTGCTGGAACTGGTGCAGCAGAAATTCCTGAAGATTTTGATTGGCGAAGGGAAGAATAATTTCATTATCGAATACAATGAACCGGAAAACAGGCTGGCTGAATTGGAAGAAGATAATCAACCCCAATAATTTTTTAAATCATTATTATTATGAAACGTTACGCTACAGCAAACTGGAAAGGATCAGGAAAGGAAGGTAAAGGAACCAATACAACGCAATCTGGTGTCTTGAAAAATACACAATATTCCTATAGCAGCCGTTTTGAAGAAGGCATTGGCACCAATCCCGAAGAGCTGGTGGCGGCTGCTCATGCCGGTTGTTTTACCATGAAATTAAGCTTCGTACTCGGGGCAGCGGGATTTACACCTGACAACATAGATACGAAATGCACAATAACTTTAGACAATGGTACTATTACGGAAAGTCATCTTGAAGTAACAGCAAAGGTTCCGGGGATAGATGCAGCAAAGTTCAAAGATTGTGTGGAAGATGCTAAGGCCAATTGCCCGATTAGCAAATTGCTGAATACGAATATTACGCACGAAGCCGGTCTTGTAAAATAAAAAGTATAAAATTTTAAGCCCAAAATATAAAAGTGAGTTTCCCGGCCCAGGAAGCTCACTTTTACATTTTATATTTTAGATTCTTCATTTTGCATTTCTATTCATATATCCACAATAAAACCGGTTTCTTTGATCCGTTAATTATTGGTTTCAACTGCTGCAGGAATGACGGCGCCACCATCGGACAACCATCACTCTGGCAAATATCGTCTTTGACCTCTGTCGTGGGTACACATTCATGAGAATGTAATACTACGAAACGGTCAAAAGCTTTATCATTCGTTTTATCCAGACCATATAACTTGAAAGCAAGACCGAATCTTCCGTAATAGGAATTGCCGATCTTGTATTTTCCCAGCGAAGTGCAGCCACAGCCAACTGTATTGCCATATCTTCTTCCTTCCAGCCAATATTGATTACAACAGCCATGGGCAACCAGCCCGGACAGCGTTATGCTGTCTTTTTCCAGGTCATAAACGAAAAACCGGTTTTGACCGGAAGGAAGGCTCATATCCACCAGGAAACAGGTGGATTCATTAAAATGGTTTTGTGAAATAAATCTCTTTGCTTCCCCGGCTTTTCCCCTCATCTTCTCTATGGAAAGATCCGCGAGCACATGCGTTTTGGGTGTAATACCCAATAAGATTGTTTTATTTTTTTTCCGGAGACTGGAGGATGAAAACCAGCCTGATGAAAAGATAAGTACCGGTAAAAGCAGAAGGATCCTGGGTCTGAACATAAAAAATGGTTAAGTAAGAAAGGAGATGCTTAACCAACGAAAATCCACAAGCTCTATTTATCGGGAAAGGTTAAAAAAAGCTTAAAGGAAAATAAGAACTGATGAATAAGAAAATAAAGAACGGAAAATTGAATTCAGCACTGATCAGGACTTTCTTTTTTCTCTTGTTTATTGACTCTGCCTGTCGTAGCAAACTTCATATTCCTTTCCGTCTACTATACTCGTTCGTAAAATATATAATTTATCCGACCAGGTCCGGCCTCCATCTTTGCTTTCCTGTTCGATCCTGAACCAGCCTTTTTCCGGGACGCGCCTGCATATCGCCCATTCGATGCGAAAACGTAACGATCTCCCGCAGTTGCCGGGGCGATCATCCAGATGCCGGGAAGTCTTCGTGCTAAAGTAAAATATGTACAATTAAAGACCTATAGTCGCCATCAAGCATTGCGCCTTTGCTTTGCGGGAATTTTCTTTTCTGGCCTTATGAGGCAGCCTGATCAAATAGTATTTAAAAAGGCCATCTTAAAAGGTATTTATTTCACGCAAAGGCTAAGGAGCAAAGGGCGCAAAGTATAAGACTCTCTTTGCGTCGCTGAGTTAACTTTGCAATTTTAAGCCAATCAATAGAAGAATTTCTTTGCAGGTGATTATTTGACTAAAATTGGGTACGGATGAAATGAGCCCGAATAATAAATTTTAGCCGTCTTTATTCATTTAATCTATAGCGAAGGCAAACAATAAAGTACTTCCTGCCATAGCGTCCCCGCCCATAACGTTCATCATGGTAAACGCATATTCACCTTTTGGTAAGGGTTTGTCAATAACGAGTTCCCAGTATCCCTGCCTGATTTTCTTCATACTGAAAGTATACTTATCACTGGAGCGTGGTTTATGATTAGCAAATGGCAGGGCGCTCCCGCTTTTCTGTAAGATTACCTTTCTTTCACCTTTGGAGGATTCTACTTTATATAAACTGATTGAACTTGTGGGGTCAAACATGCTGCTCATACCCTGCATCATAGAAGGATCCATTCCGTTGGCCTGCATCGTTGAATCTGATTTATGCGAAGATGAGCCGGAAGAAGAACCGGTTGAAATAACAAAAGAAAGATTATTACCGTTGCTGAACCGGACACTTGATTTTGCTCCATCTAATGAATAGCCGCTTTCATATCCGCCAATAGCGCTTCCTTTTTGTTCCATTTTGGAATGTCCTTTTTCGAGGCGAACCACTGTATAAGCGCTGTCTTTTTTCAGGTAATAAACTTCGTTGCTGAATTCCGGTTCAGGATATGTTTGTGCTACAGCGATACCTGCAAGCAGCGTGACCTGCAGCGAGAGGAATATTTTTTTCATAATTATTTCTTTTTCTTTTTGGATTGATCGCCGCCGAATATCCACCCGGCGAATAGCTGCACGACGTTATTTTTTGCGTCTATGCTGGAAAAGGAAGGCGCCTGGCCAGTCATAGCGTCTTTGTATATTTTTCCAAGACTGATATTATACCTGGCGCCGATCAGCAAACCTTTAACCGGGTGTATCTCTCCGCCGACAGCAAACCCGTAATCGAATTTGTTATAGTAATTCATAATGGAGCCATAAGTGCCCGAGGTTCCGCCGCTTGTACTGGTGCTGTCGGCTTTGGCATTGATGAGGAAAGCCATTTGCGCGCCTAATTGTATGGTTACAAATTTTGTAATGTTAATTCCCATTAATTGCGGCAGCAAAATATAATCAAGATTTACATTGCCGGTTTTGGTACTGTTTGCGAAGCTATACCCCTGCTTTGAATAGATCAGCTCTGTGCGCGAACTTATAATGCTTTTGGATTGAGGCGCGAGGAATATACCTGCCATAAAGCCTGAGCGGCTGCTGCTATTAATGGAAGAAGCGCTGGTGACATTCGCGAAGTTCAAGCCTGCTTTCAGACCGATTCCCAGCCCTCCCTGGCAAAATGATATTACCGGCATAAGCAGTACCACAAAAAGGATTGTCTTTCTCATAAACTATTTTTTTGAAACTTAGAATGTATTTAGGTTTTGAACAATAGAACGAAAGTTAGTTTTCGTCCTCATTAAAGAGCTGAGTCAAAAATAAATACCTTATAAGGCGGAGTCAATCGCCTAAAACGGGGATTTTCCCCGGAGTTGCTGAAATCGCCGGAAAAGGGGATACCGGACTGTCTTAAACGAATGCATCAGTAATCTTCTTTTGCCGGTTTTACTTTTATTTCAAAGCCATTATCCGTTCCTTCTTTCACAACAGTATATTCTTCGTCCTTAGCTTCAAAGGCCAATACCATCGGCACGGCCGGCAAAGCGATAGACGGCCAGGAATAGGGAGGCTGATGGACGCAAGGCCCCACGGACATCCCGGGAACACTCCCCATATTCCGGATAAAATAGACCGTTATAAAAGGATAGGGGTGTTGGGGAGGATCAGCAGGCTTTACATCAAGTTTGTAGGCGCCGACTATATTTATCGGCCCGATATTGTTTCCGGGATTTATTTCTTTAATATCGCAGGGACAGCTGCTGACGATGACCTTGATGGGCGTGTTTTGGATATCTACCAGTTTGGTATTCTTTCCTGCCAGTTGCAGAATACAGGTTGATGTATCAAAGCTTGAAATAGTGCATTGCAGTACATGTTGTTTGTTGTACCCGGTTACGGTTATTTCAAACGATTTATCGATAATGGTAATATTGCTTACCAGTTTCAGCCTGGGATGCGATCTCCCATTCCATTTAACATTTGACGTTTCAACTGAAACAGCAACAGGATT
>JAUZOA010000199.1 GCA_030706685.1 Bacteroidota bacterium | reverse complement strand
TATTTTTGTTTTTTTACTTACTTCTTTCCATTCTTTTAATACGAGGCCCCACATATTGGCGACAAGAATAATGAAGGCCATGTGTAGTATCCAGGAACTGGCGCCATTACCCAGTTTACTTTCTCCCATACCATAGAAGAAGAACTGGAGAAACCAGGTAGTGCCGGCCAATGCCGAGAAAATATAATTGGACAGCAACGGTGTTTTTTTATTGGCATAATCACCGAAGGATTTGTTACGGGCATTCAGTACCATGCACCAGATAAAATTAGTGGCCAATCCTCCCCATAACAACACTACATAGATCACATTATTCCTGTACAGGAATTCCCCGTCACCCGGATTAGCGGCCTTCCAGGCTTCATTGGCCACATCCGCCATGGGCTTTCCTGCTTCCAGGCCGAAATTGAAACAGGCGCTTAATACGCCCGATACGATAGAAACGAAAATACCCAGGCCAAATTTGTATTCCAGTTTCATCCTTATCGCGTGCGGGTCATCTGCCTTTAATGCACGAATTTCATTTTCTTTCATCATGCCTGCTTTGCCGCAAATAATGATCGCGATGACACATAAAACAAGACCGGCTAAAACGATCAGTCCCCAGTGAGAATCTACCATCATGCTGAAAGTGTCTTTGCCTGTCTTGGGATACAGGTCGTAATAGGCGGAGGGAATCAATGACCCGAATACCATGCACAAACCCAGGATAATGCTGCTGCCCAGGGAGACCCCCAGGTACCTGACGCCAAGTCCATAAGTAAGCCCGCCAATACCCCATAACACGCCAAATAAAAAAGTGAGTCCGAGAGTAGTGCCGCCAGTCTGTTTGATGATTTCTGAAAATCCAGGGATGGTGAGCCAGGCGGCCAGTGGGGGAACGATAAGCCAGGAAAATAAGCCGCCGACGATCCAATAACTCTCCCATGACCAACCCTTTACCTTCTTGTAAGGGATATAAAAACTGCCGGACGCGAAACCGCCTATAAAATGGAAAATAACGCCAAGAATAACACCCATGGATTAACTATTTTCTTATGGAAGCAATTGAAAATTAAAGATAAAGTATTGGCATAATTGCCTATCATGTACTGTCATGGTTAATGGAATAGCGAAAATACAATGATGACCCCGATTGCTATCGGGAGGGAAATAGCCTTATTTTCAACTTTACCTGACTTTAAACAAATTCCCCCATTTCCCTCCCGATAGCAACCGGGATCCCCATTATCTTCTATTTTGATGTAAGTTTGATCAATAACTGAATACCCGCGGAATGAAACAACCTCTCATTTTCAAACACTTGTTTATCGATTATTACTCGGCCACGCCCAAATACCTGCAACTGGCCAATTGTATTATCAAAGCTATCAGTGAAGGGGTTCTTAAGGAAAACGATGTTCTCCCTTCTATCAATGAACTGAGTTTTGAGTTTGAGATTTCCCGGGATACAGCCGAAAAAGGATACAAACATCTCAAAAAGACCGGTGTGCTGGGATCGGTACCCGGTAAAGGATATTTTGTAAAGAATACCGAGCTGAACCAGAAGCTCAAAATATTCTTATTGTTCAATAAGCTCAGCGCGCACAAGAAAATAATATACGATTCTTTTGTAGCTTCTCTTGGCGACCTGGCGGCGATTGATTTTTACGTTTATAACAATGATTTTCTTCTTTTCAAAAAACTGATCAGTCACCAGAAAGGAGATTATACCCATTATGTCATTATTCCCCATTTTATGGAAGGCGGTGAAAATGTACATGAAATCGTCAACACGCTTCCCAAGGAAAAATTGATACTGATGGATAAATTGCTGCCCGGCGTCACGGGTAATTATGCCGCGGTATACGAAGATTTTGAAGAAGATATTTACAATGCCCTGGAGCAGGCCAATGAACAGTTAAGCAAATACAATACGATCAAAATTATTTTCCCGGAATATACCTATCACCCCAACGAGATACTGGAAGGTTTTTATCGTTATTGCCAGCAATATGCTTTTAATTATAAAGTGGTGCACCGGATCGGGGAGGAGCCGATCCAGAAAGGTGAAGTTTATATTAATTTAATGGAAAATGACCTCGTGATCCTGATCGAAAAGATATTGGCGACCGGGTTAAAAGTCGGAAAGGATGTCGGCGTAATCTCGTACAATGAGACGGCGCTTAAAAAAATAATCCTGAATGGCATCACTACCATCTCTACTGATTTCCAGATGATGGGGGAGAAGGCGGCACAGATGATACTGGATCAGTCTACGGAACATGCGGCGATACCTTTTTATCTGACTTTGAGAGCGTCGTTGTGAGTGGTCAGTGGTCAGTGGTGAGAAGTGAATAGCGAGTAGTGCGAAAAAGGATTGGCGAAGCATCGTCCGCTACTTGCCACTCACAACTGACCACTCACAACTCACCACTCATCGCTCACAGCTTCCCGCAACAGGCTCCCACAATACCTGCGGGCAGCCATCGATTCTCCGTGATCACTTGTAATTCTCCTTTTTTGGTAGCCGTATAAGTAAGCGCAATAGCCACGATGGTAATTTCGTTTGGCTTTAATTCAAAAGGCAGTTCAATTTGCTTCGCTGCTTGTGTTCCTTCATTATATGGCATATCCATTTCCGTTTTATAAGCTGCAGTAAGTGAAGGACGCTGCCCAATGACAGAGCGTACCGCCATTATTTTCCAATGCACGGTTTCCGTACCGGCCGGTGCGGAGATATCTTTTGCAGGATCCAATTCCGGTATATTGACGACGATCATACCTGCTGTTGTCCAATCAATGGACAATCCTTGTTTTATCCTTGTATTCAATTCCGATCCGGGGTTGAACTGGAACTGATCGACGAAAGGGATACTGGTAGTGGCCGTATTCTTATCGGGATTGCTGGTCCGGAGCCATTGACCCAGGACAGTATTGAAGCGGTACATCATCTTCTTGTCTTTCGGATCAGGGAGCAGGTCTGTAAGCCCCCGGCGCAATACAGCTCCTAAGCGGGACGCTATCCCGAATTTGTTTGCGCTGGCGATAGTTCCCCTTGTTTGGCGGAATTTGCGGGGCCGGCTCCGGGAACATTGGATACCCCTGAATTCATAAAAGATAACGTTGGCAATCCTGCCCCCGATTATCCCTGTTTTTTGTCTTGCCATAATATATAGGTGATTTAATGATTAACGAAGTGCTCCCTTGCGACAATCCCCCCTGTCTCCATCCCGCCTCCTATGATTCTTAATTTTACAAAATCCATACGAAGTCCGAACTAAACCCGTACGAAGTCCGTACCAAGTCCGTTGATCAACGGACTTGGTA
>JAUZOA010000198.1 GCA_030706685.1 Bacteroidota bacterium | reverse complement strand
GGGTAAGGGAGAAGTCAACCACTTTCTTGCCGGCTGCAGGTTGATTACTCAGCACCTTATCATTCCATTCATCTACGCGGTAAACAATTTTGTTGTCGCTTTTGACGCTCCAGCGGTCGTAATCGTGAAAATCAAAATCTTTGGTGTCATCAACAAAACCTACATACCTTTTTTTCTTGGCAAAAACACCCGGATCGGGGTTGGAACCAGATCTGCCGAGTTCCAGGCGTATGCGGACAAAACTCAGCGTATCCGTATCATAATAATAGAATGAATCGAATGGCCTTTTAGGTTGTGTGGCCCACGTTTTTAGTGACATAAAATAAAGTTTTAATGGTGAACAATGCACCAAAACAACGATGGGAAACAATCGGGAGGTTGAGCAGAAAAACGGGTTTTATAAAACAGGTATTTCTACCTGTTAAGGCAGGAGATCGGCCAGGCCATGCCTGATCGCGAACATGACCAGGCCCGCTGTATTCTTACAGCCGGTTTTTAATAGCAGGTTATTCCGGTGACCTTCAATAGTGCGTACACTTACAAAGAGACGGTCCGCGATTTCCTGGTTGGTATTTTCCAAACAGATCAGTTTGAGCACTTCTTTCTCCCTTTGGCTAAGTTCGACAGGAATATGATTGACAGTAGTAACTGTCTTTTGCAATGAACCGGCCCTCTGCATGGCTTTAAAGGAGCTTTCCGTCATATAAAACCCATATTGCCAGGTTTGGCGGATAGCATCAAAAAGTGCAGATGTATTAACTGCCTTGGATAAAAAAGCGCTGGCGCCTGATTCGATCATTTTTACAACAAAACGTTCCTGTGCATACGCTGAGAGAACAATGATTTTTATTGAAGGCATATTATCGCGCAGGTAAGTGGTAAGCTGAATGCCGTTCATACCGGGCATTTCCAGATCTATCAGCGCTATATCCGGCTGCGGCTGCCGGGATAAGGATTCTATAAAAGCCGCACCATCCTGCGCCTCAAATAATAATTGCATATCGGGCTGGGCTTGTATCAATTCTATGATACCCGCTTTAAACAAAGTGTGGTCATCGGCAATAGCTATTTTTATCATGGTTCGTGGATATCTGTTTGAACATAAAGTAGTGGCAGGGTTACCTGCATTTGCATGCCTTTGCCCGGAACTGAAGAAAAATGATGGGTTGCCTGTAATACCTGTAATCTCGATTCGATATTATACATGCCATTATGATGCAACCGGGAATTGGCATAGTCAAAACCTTTGCCGTCATCGCTATAATATAATGACAGTTTGCCGTCCTTTATTTGCAGGTGGATGCAGATGGTTTGTGCCTCTGCATATTTAAGCGTATTGGTAACAAGTTCCTGTATGATGCGGTAGAGATGCAATGTTGTTTCATAAGCAAGGCCGGCCATTGCCTTTTCTTCGTCAATATGCCAATCAATTTCCAGGTGGGTGGTTTCCTGCAACTGTTCCGCAAGTTCTGATAATGCCTCCTGCAGACCAAAAAGCCGCAGGGATGCGGGTGAAAGATCATGCGATAAAGAACGGATGCCGGTGGCAAGCTTGTCTGAAAGTTGTAAGGCCGATGGCTTGTCGTCCTTACCGATCAGTAATTTCAACAGCATAATAGAATTGATGATATTATCATGCAGCTCGCTGCCGATATAGCTGCGTTCATTTTCCTGGGATTGTACAATAGCCTGCACCAATGCCTTCTGGTGTTCCAGCGCGGCCTGCTGCATGGCCCGTTCCTGCCTCAATGACCTGTTGCGGGAAATGATTACCAGCAAAATGGGTACTGTTGCCAATAATAGTATTCCCGCAGTGGCCATCAGGAGGAGGATGTAGAAATTATCATTTGCCTGTTGCATTTTAGTATACCGACAGTAATAAGGATGTAGAGGATAATCACCAGCGCCGCATTAACGTTCCATACCAGGGTGCTGAGACCATACCCCTTTTTTAAAAAATTGGAAAAAAGATACAGGAAGAATGAGCCCGCATAATACAATAAAAGCCCTGAAACGATGAATATCTCCCATGATGTCTTTTGCCTTTCGGGTACCTGTACAAAATAAAGCAGTGAGACAAGGATAATGATAATGGCCTCAAGACCTCTTGCATAACTGTTGAAAGAGAATATACTTTGCCACCACAGGGCATTGGCGAGGCAAAATAACAGCGACCCCCAGCAAACATATTTTAGCGCGATGGATATCTTGCGTTCAAATAAAAGGGAGAAATAATACAGCAGGAAAAACAGCTCGAATAGAGTCAATAAGTGCAATAGCGGCAGGTTGTTGATGCTTTGGTAGGACAGGAGTATGGCAACAAGATTAATACAGGCTGAAATAACCAGGTAAAAAAAAATATACCGGAGCGTTAAAGGCATGCGCGCATAGTTATACAGGGCTACGCCAATAGGGATAAGAATAGTGGAAGGAGCTATTATTCCTATAAAGATGTGTGACATTGTCGTTGGGCAAAAGAGATTTTTTACTATACCAGGGGACTGAGATTGTCACATTCTGTAGGGCATGGTTTTGTGAAATCGAATACAAGACTGGGATCCTCATCCGCTGTCGCGTGCCGCCGTTCTGTCCAGTCTTTCAAGTACAAAAGGTCCGGTTCAAAAACTACGGGTACGATCATGGCCTGTAAGTTGCTCAGATTGTCATCTTCGTTGGCCAGGCGGAAATAGAGGCGCATGCCGGCTACTTCTTTTCCCGAGTCATTCTTTGCCAGGTCCAATACTTCCTGCAGGTCGGCTATAGGTACAAAGAAGGCCTTCATTACGGGCAGGTCTGCATTTCCCTGACCCTTTTCACCACGCAAAAGCTTTTTACAATAAGCTCTCCAGTTAGCCGCTTCCTTGATGGCTGTTGCCAGGGGTATTGGCGGGGTTGACAGTTTTTGCTTTTTCATTTTATAATTGATGAAGAATGAATAATAATAATTCCGGGTCACGCGGTCATAACAATACCCGCAGCAACAGGGATACTGAACCACTTGTACGCTTTTATTTTATTTGAACGTGTAAAAAGCCGGGAAACCCGGGCGGAGAGTGGATAAGGTTCATAATGACTAAGGTTATGAGTATCCTAAGCTAAGGAGATTTTTTTGTATTCCGCACAAAAAATCTTTCACCAGCTTACACCCTTGTTCGTGTTTCCTGCCGGGTCTTATGCATATTGCTGAATGAAGGAAGGCAAAGGAGCTCAAACACGCGAAGAAAAACGATTTTTCATCCTGATAAGTATGCGTACCTGGGCGACTTGCCAATCATCGTTGGCGCCCCTAATTCTCCTTAACCCTGACCTGGCATCAATTTAGCCGGAAACACGAACAATGGCGTAATTCTT
>JAUZOA010000197.1 GCA_030706685.1 Bacteroidota bacterium | reverse complement strand
CGAAGCAATGGCGATAAAATATTTTTAAACTCTCCTATCCCAGACGTAGCTGGTTTTCAAAATCAGATTCCGGGATTTGAAGCTGAAGCTGGTTATCACTTATATGGAGCAAAAACGACGATATCAGCTACAGGAAAACCCGATAAAAAATTTGATGGTAATTTAGAAAAAGGCGGCATTGCAAGTATCGTCACCGGCCCCTCGTATTTTGATATATTTTCATATCATTGGCTTGCCGGTAATGCAGCAACTTTAAACGAACCGTACCGTGTAGTGCTCACGGAGAACAGGGCCCGTCAATATTTCGGGAATCTGCCTCCGGATAAAATGATTGGAAAAACGGTCATTTATGATGATTCACTGAAGGTAACTGTATCCGGTATAATAAAAGATTGGGAAAAAAATACTGATTTCGGATATACAGACTTTATTTCGATGAGCACGGCTACACACAGTTTCTTAAAGAACCGGATCCCCACGGAAGACTGGAACAGCCTGAGCCCCCACCAGTCGCAGGCTTTTGTTAAACTGTCAAATGGCACTTCTGCCGCTCAGGTTAACGAAGGGTTCGCAGCTTACATTAAAAAAAACGTCAAACTAAGTGATCCGGGGGCGAAGTTGAGCATGTGGCTTCAACCCATATCAGATATTCATTTTACCCCGGATTTCCACAGAGGAGACGATGGTGACAATCAGTTCAGAAAGGCTTACCTGCCCACTATATTCGCTTTGATGGGTGCGGCCCTGTTCATTTTAATTATAGCCGCTATTAACTTTATTAACTTATCTACTGCCCAGTCTGTCCGCCGCTCTAAAGAAACCGGTATCAGAAAGGTTTTGGGGAGTAACAGGGCAAGCCTCATCTTCCAGTTTTTAACGGAAACATTAGTACTCACCATAATTGCCGTTTTTATTTCTGTTTTACTTGTCAGGCCCGTTCTTTCTCTTTTTAGCGATTATATACCCAATGGTGTGGGTTTCAAACTAAATGGGGTAACCTTAATTTTCCTGGTTTCAGTTTTAATGATCACTACGTTGCTGGCAGGCTTTTATCCGGCCATTGTTTTATCTGCTTATTTACCTGTGCAAAGCCTGAAAAGTGCCGGGATGAAAACAAACAAAGAAAAATGGTATTTGAGAAAGGGACTCATTGTTTTTCAATTCAGTATTTCACTCATCTTTATTATTGCAGCCCTGGTCATTGGCAATCAGATCCGATATATGCGTGATAGTGATAAGGGATTTAAAACGGACGCCATTGTTACCATCCAAAAAATCTGGCGCGACCACAGCGACAAGGTAAAGGGACTTGCTGAAAGTATAAAACGGATACCCGGCGTAGATAAGGTTATCCTGGAATCTTTTGCACCGATGGGTTTCCCGCATATGTCAGGAAATATAGAATATAAAGGTAAAGATGATATTAAACTGGAAGTTTCCCTACAACCTGGTAATGAGGGGTTTATTCCTTTTTACGAAATGAAATTAATTGCAGGAAGAAATTTATTTCCTAGCGATAGCCTGAAAGAAATAGTGATCAATCAGACTTGTTCAAAAAGTCTCGGTTTTGCAAAGCCAGAGCAAGCGTTGGGTAAATTGGTCACCTGGCGGGATGGGAAGGTTTACCCAATTGTAGGTGTAGTTGCTGATTTTCATGAAAATTCTTTCCATGAACAGATGAAACCGGTAGTGATTGCTCATATACCTGATCAGGAGAAAGGTATTGCGATCAAACTGGCAACCAAAGGCATGAAGGCTGCTGATGCAAAGGTTATACTCGCACATGTTGGCAAAGAATGGAAAAAAATATATCCCGATGAGCCTTTTGAATGTCATTTTTTGGACGAGTCAATCAGGTGGCTGTACGATCAGGAGACCAAAACAGCCTGGTTAATGAATGTAGTGATGTTTATGACCATTTTTATATCCTGCATGGGTTTATTTGGTCTTGCCATGTTCACCGCTGAGCAACGCACAAAAGAAATCGGTATCCGGAAAGTACTTGGAGCCACGGTGTCCAATATAGTGACTTTGCTGAGCAAAGATTTTGTCCTTCTTGTAATCATTTCACTTTTTATCGCTTCTCCGGTTGCCTGGTATTTTATGAGCCGCTGGTTAGAGGATTTTGCTTACCGCATTCATATCAGCTGGTGGGTTTTTGTATTAGCAGGATCTGTGGCTATTTTAATTGCTCTGTTTACAGTCAGTTTCCAGTCCATAAAAGTAGCAATCGCCAATCCCGTAAAAAGTTTAAGGACGGAATGAATCTGGTTACTAATCTGTCACTAATTCCCGGCAAACCTGCTGGAATCGGGCCTAAGTACTTTTTCTATTGGAAAGTAATATTTGGTTGACGGTTGACAGTTGACGGTTGACAGTTGATGGTTGACGGCTTTGCCCGTGCGGCGTAGCCCGATACAAATCTGTTACAAATTCGTATATCGACTAAGTGTTTATATGTAGTGGCCAGATTATTATAGGATGCCTGGTGTATTTTAGGATATGATTAAACTCGATATATTTATAGATCAAATCGCTGAAATCCATTTCTAAAAAGGTGGAAAGACTTCTATAAAACATTGCTATCGAAATAGTATAGTCATATATGAACACGAAAATTATTATACGAATTGGTCGTTTATTATATGGGTTCAGCATCGTCGCCGTAGGGATACATCAAATCATTAAAAAAGATTTTCGTCCTGAGATTTTACCTCCATTTCCGGGCTGGGCACATGCCCACATAATATTTCCTGTTCTTGGGGGCATCGCTCTGGTCATTGCAGGAATTCTCATTGCCGGATTTAGCGCAAAAAATATATGCCTTTTTTTGGGGTATTTATTTCTTGCGCTGATTGTTACCTGTCACCTGCCATATATTCTTTTCATCAGTACCGAGAAAGTCACGAATCTGGCAGTCTGGTTTGCGGCAGGTATGGCTTTGGCCTATAGTGGTGGCGCGTTTGTCATGGCAGGTTCGTTTTCAGGAAAACCCATACCCATCGGCAGAATTTTCTTTTCACTGCTGATTATTATGTTTGGCTGCAGTCATTTTGTGTTTCCGGTGGACGTGTCTGCGATGGTACCCAAATGGTTGGGCGCGCCCATGTTCTGGACGTATTTTGTAGGCGCCGCATTGATAGCTTCGGGTTTCGCGATTATTTTCAACATATGGATTAAGATGACTGCATGGCTATTGGCTGCCATGCTTTTTCTTTTTTTTCTTTTTTTCCATTTGCCCGACGCGATACAAAACCCTTCGGTAGGATACGGTAATGAAATTGTTCGTGCAATTATCTGCCTGCAATTTTGTGGTATTGCCATGGTGATCGCTGTAACCAACGGTCGTGAAAACAAACCGGCCTTTTGAGACAGATTTTATAATCCCTGCAACATACGGTAGTAGCCCTTTATTCGCTCCTAATCTGTTACTAAATCCTGTTTTTATTGTTTACTTGATATTCGTTGCCAGATTACGGACCACAATGATATGATATGATGCGGTATGATACGGTGAGAATCCAGGGCTCATAAGGGAAAAGATG
>JAUZOA010000196.1 GCA_030706685.1 Bacteroidota bacterium | reverse complement strand
TTGGCTGATGTACCGGAATTAAAGCATTTAACCGAAAAGGATATGGACGGCTATTTCAAGCTATCGCCGAAAAATATTGACGGCTTTGTCGCTATTCAAAGCAGCTACACAGATAACCCATACTTACCTATCCACGTGGTAAATAGATACCGGGGTTACGGCGATCCAAACTCACATCTCTATAACCTGCATTACTATCTGACGGCAATCAAAGGCTTTGCCAGCACCGGGCGCAAAGGGCAGATATTAAGAAAGGTCAAGCCGATCTCACTAAAGAATTATCTGACTTTACCTTTCAAAGAATTCTACGGTCAAGATTTCGGGACCGCTTCACCTGCGGGTATGGTCGGGGTTAAGTTCGATAAGAACAATTGCTATTGCCGGCAGTTGAATTACAAGCCGATGAATACGCTTGAAATCGGCAAGATGTATTGCACGTTAAAGTTAAATAAGGGCGATAAAATTGTTGCTGATAATGCTGATGAAAAAGCCTGGAAACAATTACGCGATGGTTGGAATGTAAATGATCTTTCCCGTGAAGACATTAGTCTTTATTCAGGATTATTATCCGGCTTTTTTGTTGTACCCTGTGTAAAGGGAACAGATAGTATCCGCGATGGCCTTAGCCTGATGGATTCGCTTAATCTATTCATGGTCGAAGAAAGCGCCGACGCATGGGAAGAAATAAATAACTATATTTATGCTGTGGATAAGTACGGAAACTATACTAATGAGCCGGTTGATGCCTATAATCACATCATTGATCCGTGGCGCTATGTGGTTTCCGATCATTATAAACAGGACAAATATTTTGGAATGTAAATGATACTCACCTCCGATCAAATCGCGACTATTATCAAGACAAATCCGAATAAAAAACGGATTGATGCCGCAAAAGAAGTCACCAAAAAGCTCATGCGGCATATTCACGGTACGGATATGTTAACAGCCGTAAATATCATAGACTTCTTTGAAGGAAGCGATATTTTTAAAGTCAGAAAGGCCAGCACGACAAGTAACAAGGATATGTTTGGCCGGTTGCTTCAAGCCGAGGATATGGTATTCAATGCCAAGGGCGGAAGCAAGTTTTTTAACTTGCCCGAGACAAGTGAAAAGCAGATGCACGCCGTTTTAGATTCTGTGCGTTATGGTCTATCATTAAGAAAGTGGATAAAAGTATTTGCCCTCGAAGCCTACCGCGCTGATCCGATGGGTGTAATATTTATGGAGGTCGAACAGCTTGTAGTGATCGAAGGGCAACCAGCTAACACACCAAAAGTTTATCCTACTTACAAATCAATATTTTCTGTTTTCGATTATGATAATACCGGGAGACAGCTTGATTATGTCGTCTTCAATCTTACTCCTGACGATTTGAAACAATTCGGCATCCAGGCCCCAGACAATGCACCGATGATCGGGGAATCAAACAGTACGGGTTACTACCGCGTTGTGGATGATACAAGCGACACGATCATAAGAATGGGAGACGGCGGAATAACAGAAGTAAACAGGATGGAGCATTCATGGCAGCAAACGCCGGCTTTTATCGTTTCTGACTTGGTCCAGTTCGATAATCCTAAATCTTACCTATCGCCGCTAAATTTATGTATTGAACTTGCTGATACATTCTTTGAGGATCGGTCAGTCAGGAACCTGCAAAAGAAATTTCACGGCTTCAGCAAGGCATTTGAGCCGCTTATGAAATGCGGAACCTGTAACGGGTCAGGACAACTCAAAGGACAACCTTGCCCTTCCTGCACGGTTGCCGGCGCTGAAATGGGAACCGGATATAAATTACAGACAAGGGTTTCCGATGTGGCCCGCTTTCCTCTTTCGATGTTTGAAGCATCAGGCGGGTTTGATGTGAAAAAAATATTCGGCTACATAACCCCGGATATCCAGGGATGGGACAAACAAGACCTTTCGCTCGAACAGCTTGAATCGCTGATTAATTATACTTATTGGGGATCCGCCCCGGATGACAAGTCAAATGGCACGCTTACGACGCGAACGATAAAAAACCCATCTTCTGAAACTGCGACAAAGACAAAAGCCAACCTTCAACCAAGGTATGCCCGGTTAAATCAAATAGCTGATTGGGCAGAAGGGACGGAAAGTCTGATAGCCGATTTTATCGGTAAATTTTGGTTTGGCGACGCTTATGATACTGCGAATATCTCTTATGGCCGATATTACATATTGGAATCACCCGATGACCTGATGACGCAATACCAGGATTTACTGACAGGCGGAGCGCCGATATCAGCCATGTATGAAGCATTGGAGAAATATTATCACAGTGTTTATGAGAATAGCCCCATTGAACTGGCCGTAAGGCTTAAACTGCTTTATGTAGAGCCATTTCCCCACTTATCAATAGCCGAGGCAAAGAACCTGGTCAGCGATTTCACCGAATATAACAGGAAGCTATATTTCGGCGAATGGTATGCTACTTTGCAGGATGCCTATGTGATCAATACGGACACAATTAAGCTCAGGCAGGATTTAACCGACTATGTTGCGGCCAAGAAACTTACAGCCCCGGCTGCGCCTGTTCCTGCATTTGGCGGCAATAATTAACTGGAAAAATAGAGCAGGGATAAGTGGAAAAATATTCCAAAAATGACTATCTTAGTGACTGAACAAACCGGATAGTATGATTGTCCGATCAAATAATGCCTCTTTTCTAATCGTCAGGGATCATACCCCAGGCGCTCTTAGTTAAGGGGCATAACCTTTTATATGATTAACATAAACGAAATACGATTAGGCAACTGGGTAAAAGGATTTGAGGGATGGGGAGAGTATGTTGAAGTATCATATGTTATTATGGATCAGTTTTTACAAGGCAATACAAGTAGATTTAATCCTATTCCCCTTACTCCCGAAATATTGGAGAAGGCGGGATTTGAACGTCAGCGAAGCAAGGATTTAGAAGACGTATGGGTTAAAAAGGGAGTAGGTATTTCAGCAGACGGATATTATAATCATGATATAAAACGCGAATATCTTCACCAATTGCAAAACCTTTACTTCGCTCTCACCGGCGAAGAGCTTATTATAAATCTATAAACTTAATCACAATGTCAAAAGCAGTAGTAACCGCCGAAAGCAATATCGGCAAGACAAAGCAGACAAGAACGCCCAAAGATTATACAGCCATTGAAAAAGGGGCATTGGCTCTTGAGCTGAAAGACAGGGTCAAGCTTCGCGATAATCTTACCCGGTCAATTGATGAAGAAATAAACAAGATGGAAGAAAACCTGAAGGCAGCAAAGGAGTTGGTAAAATGAAAATAGTCAAAATCATAGTAGGCATCTTTTGCCTCATTTCAGCAATTACCTGCACAATATTGCTTACAATGACTGTGCATAATTTGAGCCGCCCTCATCATATTGTCAGACTTCATAAGGATGGAGAAATAATAAACGTCGTAAGAGGAACGGCTTTGATGTATGACTCAGCAAGCAATGACTATTTTATTAAAAATGGTGATTATATATTTATTCAACCCATGTCCGGTACTCCCGGAAAATCATTGAGTTGATTTTTTATTTGTTTACAATATTTGAAAGAGCTTTATTGAAACTGATTCCTGCCACGATTTCAATGTCCGCTGCCATGTCCCGCAGGATGGCTTTTAGCTTTTCTGTTTCTTCGTCTGTAAAGCGATAGGCGGCATGTTTATCGCTTAGTTTATTATTGAATGTTCC
>JAUZOA010000195.1 GCA_030706685.1 Bacteroidota bacterium | reverse complement strand
TTCATTCCCAGCGATTCCGCCAGCACGCTTACCTGCGACCCGATATTGCCATAGCCAATAATGCCAAGTGTTTTTCCTCTCAATTCATAGCTTCCTTTTGATTCTTTCAGCCAGATCCCGTCATGCGCCGCTTTATTCTTATCTGGTATGCGGCGGATAAGCATGATGGATGCGCCAATCACCAGTTCAGCCACGGATCTTGTATTGGAATAAGGTGCATTGAAAACAACTACACCGTTTTTCGTAGCGGCTTTAAGATCCACCTGGTTTACGCCTATGCAAAAACAACCAATTGCCTGCAGTTTCTTCGCGGCTTCTACAATATTCTTCGTGATCTGTGTCTTGGAACGGATACCAAGAATATGCACATCTTTTATTTCCCTGATCAATTCTTCTTCAGTAAGCGCTTTATTGATCTTGTCTACATGCGTATAATCATGCTGGCGAAAATTCCTTATCGCAACGTCACTGATATTTTCCAGGAAAAGTATGCGTATTTTTTCTTTGGGATAGCTGGTTTTTCCGGTATTCATCATACTGCAAATATGCACATAACTGTTGATAAATAAACGGGGAAATAACAAAGTAATACAAACTGCGTTATATTATTTTTGCGCCCAAATCATAATCTCTTCCATGAAAACCCTTAGTTGGATATTTGTTCTCCTTTTTACATCAGCCTGGTGTTGCAGTTCCTCGTCCGGAAAAACTAAAGTTGCCGTAAAACAAAGAGAAGACTCGCTGGAGTACTACCCCCCTACCCCCACAAAGCTCGATCAGCAACAATACCGGCGTTATTACAGGCTTCTGTCCGACTATTTTGACAGTACTCTTTTGCGGCATGGATTCAATGGCAGTATACTGGTAGCCAGGGAAGGCACTGTTATATATGAAAAATATACGGGGTATGCCGATCTGCGGAAAAAAGATCCTATTACCGATACCACGGCCCTCCATATCGCCTCATCCGGCAAGACATTTACCGGGATGGCCATTCTCAGGCTGGCCCAGGAAAACCAGTTATCCCTTACTGATTCGCTGGAAAAATTCTTCCCCAATTTCCCTTATCATGGCATCACGGTCCAGATGCTGCTCAGTCACCGGAGCGGGTTGCCGAATTACCTTTATTTTGTCCCCTCCGGCAAATGGGATAAAAAGAAATATGTGACCAATGCCGATGTGCTGAACATTCTTTATACCGAAAAGCCAAACAGGGTCTTCAGACCCGGCACCCGTTTTACCTATAGTAATACCAATTTTGTGTTGCTGGCGCTGATCATTGAAAAAATAAGCGGAAAATCCTTCCCTGAATTCATGCAGTCGAAATTCTTTGAACCTCTCGGCATGAAACATTCCTATGTTTTTACTATGAAAGATTCAGCGACCGCTACACAATCCTATGCCGCCAACGGCACTCACTGGAACTACGATTGCCTCGAAGGTACTTATGGCGACAAAAATATTTATACGACTCCCCAGGATCTTTTGAAATGGGACCAGGCTTTTTATACCTATCAACTGATCAATAAAACCATGCAGGACTCTGCTTTTACTCCTTATAGTTTGGAAAGACCCTCGATCCATAATTACGGGCTTGCCTGGCGCTTGCTGATGATACCTAATGGTAAAAAAGTAATCTATCATAATGGCCGCTGGCATGGTTTCAATGCGGCTTTTGCCAGGCTTACCGATGAGAAAGTGACCATTATTATCCTGGGAAACAAGTACAATAGCAGGATCTATACCGCCGCCCGGCATGCTTATGATATTTTTGGCGACTACCGGCAGACACATGACCACCACGACGAGGAAGAAACAGATAACAGTGAACCCGATCATAAAACGGATGCTCCCGGAAAAACAGCGCACCACTACCATCATTCTGCAAAGAAGAAGCGGAAAAAATAAGGCACAGCCCAAATCCCAAAGGTTTCCTAAATAAGAGATAAGTTTGATGCATGAAAATCCTCAGCGCGGAGGAAATACGCCTCTGGGATCAATACACTTTTCAACATGAGCCCATCGCTTCCATTGACCTGATGGAAAGGGCCGCCGGAAAATGTGTAGAGTGGATAGAACAGAATGAACCCGAAGGTTCGGTTTACAATATCTTTTGCGGTAAAGGAAATAATGGTGGCGATGGCCTTGCTATTGCAAGAATGCTCGCGACGAAAAATTATCCCGTTGCAGTTTATATCCTGGAGTTCGGGCATAAAGGCACGGAAGATTTTCAAACAAACCTGGCAAGGCTGCATCAATATCCCGATGTCAGGATAAGTTTTATACAAACGGCGAAAAGCTTTCCCCGTATCCATACTGGTGAAATAATTATTGATGCCTTGTTTGGCTCGGGCCTGAACCGGAAACTGGAAGGAGTAACAGCCCGCCTGGTTGAACATATTAATAAATGCAATTGTAAAACGATCTCGATTGATATCCCGAGCGGCATGTTTGTAGACCGTTCTTCTAAAGACAATGTCATTATCAGGGCTGATCATACCTTAAGTTTTCAATGCCTGAAGCCTGCTTTTTTAGTAGCGGAGAATGCAGGGTGCACCGGCGAAGTGCATATCCTCGATATTGACCTGCATGAAGGGTTTTACCGGTCTGTCGCGGGAGTTTATGAATGGATCAATGCAGATATGATCCGTTCTATTCATAAGCCGCGCAAGCGATTTGCACATAAAGGAAATTTCGGGCATGGATTATTGGTAGCGGGCAGTTATGGAAAGATAGGCGCGGCCGTACTGGCAGCCAAAGCCTGCCTGCGAAGCGGGATAGGCCTTCTCACCTGTCATATCCCTAAATGCGGGTATGATATTCTGCAAACCTCCGTACCTGAAGCGATGGTGATGACGGATTTCAATTCGTCCTTTACGACAAAGATTGAAGAGGATCTTACAAAATTTGAAGCAATCGGTACAGGGCCGGGCATCGGAACAGCTTCGGAAACAAAAATGTTGCTACGGGAAATATTGGATGGGTATCGTCATCCCCTGGTTTTAGATGCAGACGCATTGAATATAATGGCATCGCAAAAAGATCTCCTGCAAATGATCCCTGCGGGTTCATTGCTTACCCCCCATCCCAAAGAATTTGAACGTCTCTTTGGTGAATCGGCCAATGACTTTGACCGGGTTCAACTGGCCCTGCAAAAAGCGAAGGAGCTGAACCTGATCATCATATTGAAAGGTCACCATACATTTATCGCTACTCCCGACCGGAAAGGATTTTTTAATTCCACCGGTAATGCAGGCATGGCTACCGCCGGCAGCGGCGATGTGCTGACAGGTGTATTGACCGGCTTACTGGCACAGGGATATAGTTCCGTGGAAACGGCAATTCTTGGAGTATATCTTCATGGTTTGGCCGGTGATCTCGCCGCGGAAAAATTATCTATGGAAGCGATGCTGGCAGGAGATATCATCGCGAACCTGGGAGACGCTTTTATGGAAATGCGGCAGTTTTGATAAAAGCGGAATTTTTTCCTTCGCTTCGCTCAGGATGACGAATTCGCTTCGCCCAGGATGACGAGTGGTCCGATAGCTATCGGCAGGGAAATCATTGGTGTAAGGTTTCACGCCAAGAACGCCAAGGAGCAAAGGACGCAAAGTATAAGACTCTCTTTGCGTCGCTGCATTAACTTTGCGCGCTTTGCGGGAAATATGATTTGTAATAAAAAAGTTTCACGCCAAGAACGCCAGGGAGCAAAGGACGCAAAGTATA
>JAUZOA010000194.1 GCA_030706685.1 Bacteroidota bacterium | reverse complement strand
GTTGTCAAATTCCCGGAATAGAATAATCGGGATATTATCTTATAAAGACATCTTGTCGAGATATGGCCACAGAACAGAAGATCATCAAAGAAATCTTGCCATATCGCTGAAACGAAGAACGCTGAAGATATTGGTTCAGGGCAAGAAGAGATTCAGGATATTGAAGAATGATTGAGGTGAGGGGTGAGTGGTGAGCGATGCCTGCAAAGGCAGCATTCCTGGCTACTACCACTGACCACTCACGACTCAGCACTGACCCAGCAATTATCTTTTTATATGTTTAGATAAATGATCTGTATAGAACAGGGATGACATGGATGAAACGGATTTTCGCGGATTCTTTCCTCAAGCACCTAATTCGCAATAATCGGTTCGCACTGCCTTGTAAAATGTATAAAAAGATTTGCCGTTTAGAACAGAATAGAATCTGTGCGTATCCATCCAATAGTGCCGGCGGCAGCTAATCCTTACCCAAATTTAGCAACGATCGCTCCGGCAAAATGGTTTTCCTGCTTCTGGTTTACATCACACTGATTTCGGGAAAATGAGGCCTGTTACGCTTTTTACCAGGCTTTACACTAAGAAGACCCTGTGTCACTTTCTTTTCTTGAAAAAAGAAAGTAACCAAAGAAATTCAAGGCCAATTCAAATGATACATTTCCTTATTCGAAAACTCTGCTGTGAATTGGCCGTTCGAGCAGTCATCAAATCCGAAAACTTTTGAGAGGTAAACTCTGCTTCGTGATATGCACGAACCCGGGAAGCGCTACGTTCCATCTTAGTTTTCTAACAGAGGGCGTTTATCAAACCAGGATGGAACGAGGCGCTGGAAAACACAAGGTCAGCAAAGAACTATTTAATGAAAAAATTTAGGTAAGGATTAGCTGCGGGAGGCATGTCTGTGTCATCCGCGTTCCCATTCTCATCACCATAAGACGTGGCTAAAAAGCAGGCCTGCTGAATTTATAAAAGTAAGAATATTTCATCCCATCACGGCACCAGCATCGTCTTTGTCTGCAAAGTATGCGCGCTGAAATAACCTAACGCGCCACCCTGCAGGTTACTTACAGGATTAGAAGGGGTAGCCTGCCCGCTTCCACCGGTAGAGCTGCGGTCGAGGCTAAACCAGTACTTGTAGATATTCGCATCAATGCAAAGCATATCGATCCTTACCGTATCACCGCTTTTTATTTTGTCACTGTCATTATCATCCGGGAAGTAAAATAGTTTATTGTAGACGGTTCTTCCATCGGTATAGTCATCATTGTTAATAATGATCTGGTTGCCCTTTTTGTTATTAATATATTGTATGAAACGATAATTGTTTCCCCTGCCCGGGGGATCATGGTATACCGTATTCACGATTTTCCGGGTATCGGTAAAAAGCAACTCATCCGTAACGAAAATGGTATCCAGGTTTACTTTCTGGGGCATGGTGGATACGGCGGTAAATGTTTTACCGCCTGCACTGACCGACAGGCTATACGTTTTACCGCTTGTACCCGTCAAGGTGGTAGCTTCATATTTTCCCGGGGAACTTTCGGTAAGCGTAACAGGGTTCCCCCCGTTTTCAGAGATGGTAACAATGGCGCCGCTGATACCCGGGAAATTATTGTCTTCTTCAAAGTTCTTTGTCTGGGTTATCAGCACCTGTGCCGTTCCGGGCTGATCGGTAATGATCGCTTCGATCACATATTTTTTTTCTGCGCTGTTGAGGTCAATATGAATTACTTTTTGGCAGGAACTGAAAACAGCCATGCTTACTATAAGAAAAGGAAGCCATTTTATCGTAGTCAAAAAAGATGTTGTATAATATTTCATAAGATCAGAATTTAAAGTTGTAGGAAATGGAAGGGACATACCTGAACAGGGCATATTGCACGGCTTCTGTTTTGCTGGGATCATCCTTATTGTCGCGGAAGTTGATCGTATACGCATTTTCCCTGCCATAAACATTGTAAACACTGAATGAAAGTTCAGAAGAGAAGCGTTTTTTCTTTTTCAATTCCCAGGTAGCGCCAAGGTCAAGCCGGTGATAATCGGGCATGCGATAGCCGTTTCGTTCGGTATAATAAAAAATTGTCTGGCCATTCACCCGGTATTTGCCTGCGGGAAAAGTAACAGCATCGCCGGTATAGAATACCCAGTTAGCGGATATTGTCCATTTCCTGTTTAACTGGTAAGATGCGACAATGGATATTTCATGCGTGCGGTCCTGGCGGGCATTATACCATTTATCATTATTGATACCGATGATCTTCTTCTCTGTTTTTGAGAGGGTATAGGCCAGCCAGCCGGTTAATTTTCCGGCCTTCTTTTTCAGCAACCATTCAATACCGTAAGCGCGGCCTTTTCCAAAGAGTAATTGTGATTCGATGGCATCACTATTGGCAAATATGTCGGCGCCGTCCCGGTAATCTATCTGGTTCTGCATGCTTTTATAATAGGTCTCAACACTTAATTCGACTCCCCCTTTAAAAAGATCCTGGTAATAACCCAGGGAAACCTGGTCGGATATTTCCGGCTTAATAATATTTGTATTAGCGATCCATTTATCTGTTGGGTTGGAAGAGGTTGAATTCGAAACCAGGTGCAGGTTCTGCACATTCCGGACATAGGAAACTTTTACTGAGGTTTTGGGGTTGAAAACATAGCTGGCGGCTAAACGAGGCTCGGGGTTGAAATAGGTTTTTACAAATTCACCTTTTTTGTAGCTGAGGGTATCCGTTACCCGGCCCTGGCTATCTATTGTATAATAATCGCCTTTGCCTAGGATACTAAAGGCAGAGATCCTCAGACCATAGGTAAGATTTATTTTATCCGAAGCCTTCCAGGTATTGGTAGCATACACCGCATTTTCCCAGGAGTATCGTTTTTGCAGGGCGGTAGAATTGACACTTACCGACTGGTAAGCTTTTACTTCACCGGGAGTAATGCTATGATAGATCGTATTAAAACCGAAACGGACATTATTCTTCGAATCCGCGTACCATTGGTACTCTTGTTTCAGGTTCCAGTCGCGTATCTGGGAAAAGATATCAAAGTTATCACCGCCGCTCTGGATCGATATCTTGTATTTGTAATTACTGAAAATAAGCGAGGTGTTGGAGAAAAGCTTGTTGGTAAAAATATGGTTCCACCTGAGCGTGCCGGTTCCATTGCCCCACTCAATACCAAAAGTTTTACCCACTCCAAGCACATCTTTCCCGAAATAGCCGGAAAGATAGAGCCTGTCTTTATCACTTAGCTGGTAATTCAATTTAGCATTCAGGTCATAAAAATAGATCCTGTTCTGGTTTACAGATGAATCATGAGATAGTTTGAGGAACACATCAGCATAGGTACGCCGCCCGGTCAATAAAAAAGAGGAATTGTCTTTTTGCAGCGGCCCTTCTACATTCAGTTTGGTGGATATTAGCCCGATCCCGCCGCTAACGTCGTAAGCCTGGTTATCGCCATCATTCATTTTAATATCCACTACGGAAGACAGCCTGCCTCCGTATTGCGCGGGCATGCCTCCTTTGTACACAGTCATGTCTTTAATAGCATCGGAATTGAAAGTGGAGAAAAAGCCCAGCAGGTGAGAGGCATTATAAACGGGGGCTTCGTCCAATAAGATCAGGTTTTGATCGCTGGCGCCGCCTCTTACATAAAAACCACTGTTGCCTTCGCCGGCCGACTTGATACCTGGCAATAGCTGTATTGTTTTCAGGATATCCCGCTCACCGAGTAAAACAGGGATGTTCCTGATTTCTTTAGTAGAAAGTTTTTCGACTCCCATCTGCGGGCTGCTGATACTTCTGCCTTTGGACTGCGCGGAGAC
>JAUZOA010000193.1 GCA_030706685.1 Bacteroidota bacterium | reverse complement strand
TAATGGATTGATCGATCTTGCCGCGGACCAGCGTCTGCAGACCTACAGCAGCAAATATTATATGCCAAACCATATGAACCTGACAGCTGATGGGGCGGCCGTTGTTCCTGAACTTGCGCAAACAGCGTTAAAGCCCCATTTAGCGAGATAGAAAATGTTACAAAGAAGACTTATTGTCGGGGACGAATTTATTCTTTCAGAATAAATCCCCGCGACATGTTAATAGCTTACCCAGGGGCTGGGTACAAATAAAATATCTACCCAATAGTCACTGGCATTATAGCCACTGTCCGGTAAATCAGGCGTATTGGTATATTTATATAAACCATTTATTCCATCTTCCCCATCCGCTAAAGCAGTCAGGGGACCATTTATAATTTCCGTTTTTAATCCGCAAACCGTTGAAATATAATTTCCCAAACTACTATGATAAGCAGCGATATAAGTTGTATTTGCGGTTATAGATATAATGGTATCAAATAACACAAACTGCCATCCGCTATCCGTTTCGTTTATAAACCGTTTTGAAGCCAACAATGTTCCATCAGAGGAATAAAGCTGTGCTGTATGTAGTCCCGTATTACCAGGAGTTTTATAAAATCTAACTCCCTCTGCTTTTCCATCAACCAACGACTGGAATTTTACACCAAGTTCTATACCGCCTGTCTTATCATTTGCAGTTTGAACCGGAGGAATTTGTCTTGTAAATATAGTGATCGGTCCTGCAGATGGAGGGGCTACCGCACTTTGTTCCTTCTTACATGAAATACCGGGAAGACATATCCATAATAATGTAAAAACCCCCGGTTTAACAATTGTCTTGAGTAAACCAATAGTCTTTTTCATACTCCACTTTTAATCTGTCTTAACTAATTTATCGTTCACTTGTATTTTGTTCATAAGGATTGGGCAAAAAATAGTAAAACGCGCCGACCTACGGGTTTTGATTATTTGTGTTAAATATTAATCACAGGAAAATTGGAAAAAGTTAAACAGCATTTTTGCCGGGGGAAAGGTGCCGGGATATGCAATTCTCAGAGGCGGAATTCCATTATGTTAAAGTTAATACCCGCAATGGGAAAGCCATAGGTGTTTTTACTAGGAAATTAACGATGCCTACTTAAAAACATGATTATTATAGTATAATCATGTAAAAGAAATTCAGGTCATAAAAATGAAAACAAGGAGGAACCGGTAATTTTCGATAGTAAGATTACATCAAGTTATTGGTTGCAAATCAAAGTACCATTGAGTATCTTAAGGTAATGGAGCAGGTTAAACAACTGGAATTATTCATACTGATTGCGATAAGGAATAACCGCAACATTCCTGCCGGGGAATTCTATAAACTGTTTGATCAAAACTGGCCAGTTTACAGCCACAGGTTCAATGAAATAATCACTGAAGGAATATTTATACAATCTACTCTTGAACATATGCCGGAATTGCACAGATATCATCTTACCAGAAAAGGAAAGACCAGAATAACGGAACTATTAAATGAACGTTCCAGTGAAATCAGTGTAAAACTTGCCCAACTTAAGCACGGAAAGTATTTCACCTCGGCTCCAGGATGGAATATTCTTTCCGGAATGAAAGGTTTTTTTAGTTTATTTTCAACCCGGTATATAAGTAAGCATTCGGGGGGTGAAAATGGGCTTACAGCAGGAGATTGAATTTTTCATTTTACAACGCCTTCACAAACTGTTTCAATTTATCAGGATTTGTCTGCGAATAAATAGTGGAGATTTTCCCTTCTTCCAAATCAAAGGAATTGAAACTAAACGGAACAAGACCTGAATAAGAAATGATAGATGGAACGCCGTTTGCAATAAATATCTCCTGGTGGATATCCGGAACATGCTCAAATATTTTGCATGTTATATTGATAATGAATCTGCTCACATTTTCCCTTCCATAAATCGGGTTCAAGGCAGCCGAAAGCCTGACACTACTAACAGCAAGGGCCTTACCGCCTCCATCCGTATACAGCACAATATCTTCTTTGAAAAGCTCAATCAGGTCTTCAATTTTACCGCCTGAAAAAGCTTCAATAAAATTTTCGACCATTTTTTTGTGGGTAACCGTATCCACTTCGAAGCGCCTTGCATTGCCACTCATATTATCCTTTGCCCGCTTAAATATTTGCCTGCAATTATCTTCCGCCTTATCAAATATTTCGGCAAGCTCTTTATAATCGTAAGAAAACACTTCGTGTAGTATGAATATAGCCCTTTCCTGTGGCGTTAGTTTTTCCAGCATTCTAAGGACCCCTATAGATAAAGCATGATAGGAATCCACGAGTGTGTGTTCTCTGTCTAACTCATAATTGACATAGGGCTCAGGCAGCCAAACACCAACATATTGCTCGCGTTTCACCTTAACACTTTCCAGATAATTGATACATTTATTGGTGATTATTTTTACGAGGTATGCTTTTACATATTTTATCGGCCCGCTTTGTAATTGCATCCATTTCAGATAGGTTTCCTGCACCATATCCTCAGCATTTTCAATTATGCCAAGCATATTATAAGCCACAGAAAAGAGTAGGGCCTTGTATTCTAAAAAGATCTCCGTTTTACTATCCATGGTGTTAACAGCTGATTGCATCATCCTAAAGTTAGGGCCAAGCCAATAATTCATAAATTATTTGATTTAAATACGGGAAAATCTCCAAATGTTCGACCCGTTCCCATTAAAAAATTACCCGATATCCAACCATCCTCTCCATATGAGACAAACAGGCACAAAAATTTGTGACATCATCCGTGATATTATTCCGGATTATTTTTCATATCTGCATATATTTCTAAAAATGACTATACAGCCTTACCAGTATGTTCAAATTTTGTAAAAAAAACCGATTTATCCCTCAAATACGTGGCTACCCAAAGTACTGCCAATGGAATAGCCGGCGGCAATAAACTTGCCTGGTGCGAAAGAAGCGTAGCCATTGCTCCTCCGAAAAAGCAACACATCAACAGGAAACCTAATCTGAATGTTTTAGGATAGATGTAGAGGGCAAGGAAGATTAGTTTCAGTACCCCCAATCCCCTATAATAATCACCCACACCGGATCTGACCATATCAGCTGCCACAGTTTTAATTCCAACTATCTGGGAAATAGCCCCCCCTGCAATCATCAGAGAGGCGATGATTATAAATATTTTCTGACTCGTTTTATTCGTTCCGGGATTCATATTCCGCTTTTTTATTTATATAAATAATGATTAAAGTTCGATTACCAGGCCAAACGTCGGGAAGATCGCCAGGCCCAGGAAATAGGTCTTACCTGTCAAGGGCTGGAAAATGGCGGCGCTTTGATTAAACCTGTTCAGCACATCAACAATATCAAAGAACAGGGTACATGAATAGTTTTTCTTAATTACTTTATAGTCAGCCCTCAGGTCAAGGCTAATGAAATCTGCCAGCTTATCACCATTTTTGTAAGTTATTTCCTGCGAAGACCTTAAAACAGCCGGATTTTTAAATACGTTTCCGTGTACGATGTATGAATCCGTCGGACGCCCGGTTCCATACCTGAATTTTCCTGAGAATACCCATTTTTCATTTGGTTTGTAACTTCCCAAAAGGCTGAACGTATGGGGTTCACTGAATATATAATTGTAAATTCCCAGTCCGTCATGATCATCTCTTTTGGAAAGCATATAGGAGTACCCAATCTGTCCATAATATTTTTTAGATAGTCTTTTAGTCAGATTTATGTCAGCTCCGTAAGCATGCCCGGTTCCCTTATTATTCAGGAAAGACTGACCACTGTTCGGACGGACGGCCAGGTCATCAAAATGTTTGTACCAACCCTCTGCGGTAAACTTTAGAT
>JAUZOA010000192.1 GCA_030706685.1 Bacteroidota bacterium | reverse complement strand
TTATTCTAGTCGTACTGCTTAAATCCAATTTTATTTCTTGGTGCCGGCGTACTGTGCTTTTCTATCAGTTCTCTCAGTACCATAAAAATATTTTCAATGTCTTTGCTATTGCCCTTTACTTCCTTTTCAAGCTTGGCAAGCTGCAGTAGTATGTCTTTATGCGTAAGCGCATATTCCCGAAGCTTTGTGAACACTCTTATAATCCTGATATTTACTTCAATGGCGACATCACTGTTTAAAATACTGGATAACATGGCTACTCCCTGTTCTGTAAATGCGTTCGGCAGCTTTCGTCTTCCTCCCCAACTTGATGTCGCATTTTGCGACTTCAAGTTTTCATATTCCTTCTCTGTAAGCACGAACATAAAATCTTTGGGGAACCTGTTTATATTGCGTTTTACCTGCTCATTTAAACGTCTTGTTTCTACTCTGTACATTTCAGCCAGATCTTCATCCAGCATTATCTTTTGGTTTCGCACAACATATATTCGGTTTAATATTTTTTGCTCCGCTACAAGTGCCTGCAATTCTTTCTTTGCCATTGAGCATATTTTTGGTAAATATAATAGTTCTTAAAAACTGAAGGTCGCGATTTGAGGCCTCCAACGCATAATTAAAACAGATAATTATTTCATTGGATAGTGATACTGCAGCTCGTTTTTTAGGTCGTCTACGTTGTTCACCTGTTATCGCTGCGTGGAACTTACATACTTATGGCAGGCCATGTATTGCACCTGAGACTGCCCAAGTCTGCCATAAAAAAACGGGTATCGACTGATACCCGTTTAAGAAGACCAATTAGGATTAGCTGATCACAATTTCCTTTTGCACATTTTCTTTTCCCTCAATGAGCGGCAGGGTTACCTGCAATACACCGTCCGCATATTTAGCAGAGATGTTTTCGGTGTCTACATTTTCATTTAAGGTAAAAGACCTCGAGAAGCCACCCCTGCTGTATTCCCGCAGAATCCATTCCGGTCGCGGAAATCCTTCCGGCGGAGTGTAAGAAACGGTGAGTTCATTTCCATTCATACTTAAATGAAAATGTTCTTTAAGACGGCCGGGAGCAAAAACCAGCATTTCGTAGCTGTTTTGTGTTTTGTAAATGTTCACGGCTGCGCGTTGCATGGAGCGCACTAACATGGGTCTGTTCCCATAATAACTGCCTTTTGCGGCACATGACTGATTGTAGTTCATGTTTTTTCATTTTAAATTAAAAAATAGCATAACCTTATGCTAAACCTAAAAAGGATGCCATACCATTGAAATGCAATTTTGTCATGGCGGGCTCTGGCTAATCCTGTGCCGGATCAATGAGTCGTTATTCCATGCCTGTTCCCGGTAAAGAAAACGAAGGATGTGGGCAGTGCAAGGGGGATATTACTCCAAATGGAATGAATTTCAGGTAGTGAATTTGACCGGAATTATCCAAATATTTCCTGAAATAACTGGTCTTTTGTTTTATTTAAATGCTGAGTTACATCAGAATTAATGGCCGATAAAGTACCTTTTCATGCGGCTATTACTTATGCCCGAACGATATGCAGTCGAATAATTCTTCTCTTATCATCGTCAAAATGACAAAGCACGGCATCAATTACAGCTTCTTTTAAATTGGGAATTGTACTGGCCTGAGTGTAAATGGACACGCCCAACCCTTTGGTAATATACCCGCCCTCGGACTTTCTTCAACCATAAAAATGATTTCTTCCATATTTAGTGGTTTTAATCAAATTTACATTTAAATATCTAAGTAAATAACTGAGATAAAACCCTGAATTCCTCCTTTTATTTGTCTTGTTGTCCCGTTATTTGTCTTAGTTGTCCCGATGCCGGCTCGATCAACCATAAATTCGGACTGACCATTGAATCATTAATGCCCGCTAATGGGGTGATATTTAGTGACGGCTCTATTTTTTTTCGTTAAACTTAAAAGATAAAAAAAGCGCCAAACTGGAATACTGAATTTTTGGCCGTATATATAGAGTACGGGCTGAAGTTTGAAATACCCAGATTATAACGAAGATCCATTCCGATATTAATAGATGATATTTGATAACCCAAACCGAAAACCCAGGCAAAATCTGTCGACTTAACCTGATCATTTAAATCCTCTGTATATTGATCTGATTTATATTTCGCGGATATTTTAATTCCAAACTGAGGACCTGTTTCAGCAAATATTCCTGAAGTATTTTGATATTTAAACAGGATAGGAATATTTATATAATTATAATTTAAATGACCGGAAGAATCATTGATATCGGCTCCTTGGCCCGAATAAACGCCTTCAGCCTGTAGCATAAAAGTGTTAAACAGTGGAACCCGAGATAAAATACCGGCATTAAAATTAGATTTAGGTCCTACCCGACTGATTACATTAGGTCCAGAATATATAATATTTGATATATTATATCCTGCTTTTATCCCAAATTTAACTTGCGCTTTAGTAGTTACTAGTAATAAGCAGAGGAATAGAAATAATAGGTATCTTTTGTATGACAGGTTAATAGTTTTTTTCATATAGATTATTTTGAACGAGGGTTTATTTTGCAAATTGAATTTCCGACTAATTTCAATTCGATCAAATAAAGGAAAACACCTACCTATCACACTACCTTTCGATCCCAACGATTTCATCATTGCTGTCGAAAATGTTGTCACAAATTCATTCCAGTCAAAGATCCTGGGTTTTGCCGAAGCAAGACTTAACGACGGTAAAAGGCTTTTAGCATTTAACGATTTGTTTATCGGAGCCTCTTCCCATGTTTCAAGAATCCAAACGGATCTTAATGCCGGCCTGATTAATAATAAACTGGGATTGACAATAGAATCATTAATGCCCATCAATGGTGTTATTTTTAGTGACGGCATTGAGTCAGACTTTATCAGTTTTAATAGTGGCTCCATTTAAACCATTGGTATAGCGAATGAAAAGGCTAATCTGGTAATAAAGACACCTCAAAACTGATTTGGCATTTTGTCTGACCATCAGGGTTGCCCTCCAGGATTGCCTGCAAAATGACCAACATCATCTCCCGTTCTGACGGCGATCATCTGAACAGCAGATGAAAGAAAATATTATTGTATCCAATATTTTTCAGGCGCCATGTTAAGGTATATTTTCTTCATTATCCTGGTTACCCATGGTTTGATACACATGATGGGTTTCGCCAAAGCATTTAGCATGGCCAACATGCCGCAATTCAAATCGCCTGTACCCCGGCGGGTTGGAGCCATCTGGCTGTTTGCTGCGATGTTATTCCTTATTGCGGCTGGCGGTTTCATATTTAAAAAGGAATATTGGCCGGTTGTAGCCGTTTTTGCCGTTGTCGTGTCGCAGGTCATCATCATCCTCAGCTGGAAAGATGCGCGGTTTGGGACCGTTGGCAACCTGATCATCTTTGTGGTGGCGGTTTCCGTGTGGGGCAAAAATTATTTTGAGTCCCAATTCATCCATGATGTAAAAATGTATATTGACGGGTACAATCCGCCGCCAGGCGACCTGCTCACAGAAGCCGACATTCAGTCCCTGCCTCCGCCTGTTCAGCATTACCTGAAATATTCCGGCGCAGTGGGCAAACCCAAGGTGAAAAATTTAAGTATGGCTTTTGACGGGGAATTGCGGGGTAAGGCAAAAGACTGGTTTCCATTCACGTCTGTACAGTATGATTTTTTTGATGATCCCACCAGGTTATTCTTCATCAAAGGACAAATGTATGGCCTCACCGTTCCCGGTTACCATGATTACCAGCACGGGAAGGCAAAGATGAATATCCGGCTTTTTGGCCTGATCCCGGTGATCCATCGGGCAGGTGCCAAAATGGATAAGACAGAGACCGTTACTTATTT
>JAUZOA010000191.1 GCA_030706685.1 Bacteroidota bacterium | reverse complement strand
CCGGTTATTTCCGGCTGCTACCAGGTTGCTGGAGATATCGACACCTAAAACCCTGGCGCCAAGCCTGGCCTGGGGTATAGCCGTGGTCCCATCGCCGCAACCGAGATCAAGAACCTGCAGTCCTTTGGCAATCCTCAGTTTTTCGACCAGTGCTGTCCCGCTTTCCCGCATCGTATCAGCAATGCGGGTGAAGTCGCCTTTTTCCCACAACGCTTTATTTGGATTCATTGAGTTCTAATTTTCTGCAATATTAGAATCATCCGGTGTAAGCATAATGTAATAACCTATGAACGGTGGATTCTGATTAGGTTTTCCGCTGAGCTTTCATGGTCGCCGGTTTCCCGTCGGCGGATAATCATCATTGAATTCCGCTTTATACTGCCTTATTATGCAATTCACTCCACCAGGTTGTGCAACCGGCCGCCACCCAGGCTGTTTGCAGGCGGGTTGTGGTTAGTATTTAAAAAGCAAACTAATTTTTCATTGTTTAAACACCAGCTATAGGGTTCAAATCCATTGCAGTTTGTCCCAATTACCTAACGGACAGGAATTTGTGGTCACCCTGACCAGCTTTCCAGGAATAAAATAACCTGATCTTACGGAAGCAGATCAAAAATCCCCGGTAGCAGGATCAGCCAGATGAACCTGCTATGGTTTAAAAACTAAACTTTGCTTATTTTACGAAAATGGACACTGCAGCAGCAGGCATCGTACCATCTGTAAGTTTTACTTCCTCACCATTTTTCCAGTACACGGCATATATAGGACTAAAGAACAGTGTTCCTGCTACATATACGTCATTCCCTGATACATAAATGGAATTGGCAAAGGAATTAAACGCACTGCTTGGAAGTATTGTTTCTGTGCCATTTTTCCAATACGCAGCATGATAAGGAGTAATGGTTAGATCGGTATTCACAACTCCGGCAATATAGACGTTATTGCCCGACGCAAAAATAGCATTACCGGGACCACCAGTAACAGAATTATTGGGGCTTAATGGTATTTCAACACCATTTTTCCAATATATTAAAATCGGATAAAATTGACCTATGGATAAAGACCGGTAAGATCCAACAACATGTACATCTCCGCCTGATATATTAATAGAATAAGCAATGGCAGTACTGCCCGGTAATGAATTATTAGTAAGATATACTATTACTCCGTTTTTCCAGTACACGGCATTGATACCAAGGAAACCGGCAACATAAATGTCATTGCCTGATATAAAAACGGATGTGGCTTCACTGGCAGAATCCTTGTTATTATTCAGAATTACTTCTGCGCCATTTTTCCAATATACTGCACATCCATTATCGGAACCGGCTATATATGCATTGTTACCCGATATATAAATAGAATTGGCCGAAGAATTTGTTGAAATAGCCGGAAGCTTCGTTTCCGCATTATTTTTCCAATAGACAGCTCCTGCATCATTCCCGGCTATATATACATTATTACCCTTTGAAAAAATGGAATTCGCTTTCGCGTCATTTGTTCCATCAGAAAGTATTACTTCCTGGTTATTTATCCAGTATTTTGCGATACTTGTCACTCCGTTTGATTCCCAACCTGCTACAAGTACAACAGGTTGGCCGGATTCCCAATTGATATTCTTAAATACTGGCGGTATCTCTTTTTGACAGGAAGTAAATGCTACCGCACTAACACATGACAATCCGATTAATGTCGATTTGCCAAAAAAAGAATAAGGTTTCATAAATTTAAATTTATTTGAATTGAAATTTGATACCCAAACAGATAAGGCAAATAATACCAGAACGGACCAAAATGTAATACAGACAACCAGGTATCTTAATATAATACCACGTCTGAAAATTTATTTTCTCAAATCAACAATGTTACACAATCACCTTAGGTAGGAGCTAAATACTGCGTAAATATAAATCAGGGGGTAGAGTATTTTAATGACACATATCACTAATTCCCGTGATCTGTGTAAGCTCCCCGCAATTTGGTCAAAGAAGATTAGTCAATTCAATATAAGTGAAAACCATTACGTCAAAACACCACTCCTAAGAAAATGAATTATTGCTCGGTCAAAAAATTTGATATACAATATCAAGTCATTCAGTATCTGTGGCCAATCAAATTGCCAATTTAACGACTTAAATACAGCAAGTTGAGACTTCCTGAATGTCTCCTGAAAGTATCAAAGATCATCAGATGAGAAACTCATGCTTGTTTGTATGGATCTGCCTGGCAACTGCCTTAGATTAACTGCGCAAAACAATACGGTGTACTTACCCTTTAGGTGGAAATCGGGTTTGGAATGGCTATAAAATACTTATGCAAAAAAGCAGCGATCAATTTCCATTTATATCAATATAGAATTCCCATTTATATCATCATAGAATTTCGCCAGGGTTACATGAACATAGGGGATGAGCCAAAGGAATCCGATACCCAAAGTCAGTATGCAAAGTAATGCCAACAGAAAAAAGCGAAGGCACAAATAAAATAATTTCAATTTGAATCCATTCATCATGGCCTTGCTTTTCTTTAAAGCATCTTCCGGCTTAACGAGCGGATCGTCAGCCATGATGTAAAACGTCATGGAATACCCTAGGGCAGCGATAATTCCCGGAACAATGAGCAGCAGTGTCCATAAGATTACGTAAACTAATACAAGCAGGTAGGCAATAAAAGCGGTTGAAAAACGATTAAAGCCCAGAAAGATTTGCCCTAAACTTGCTTCTTTTCCGCGCGATATGGAAAGGGAAAAAATTGCTGCACCAAGGGCCAGCGGCCCGGCAATTATTAATGTCAGGATTGAGCCTAATGTCAGGACTGAGTCGTGATGTCTCACTGAACCCGGAGCAGTAGTAAGCAATGTATAGATAAAAAATGTAAGAATGGCCAAACCCCATTTACCTTTCAGTGACTCACGGGCCGATCTCATTAAAATAATGTTTTCCGTATTCATTGTTTTTAATTTAATCTTGAAATGATCCTGAACTCACCCTTTCCTGTATAGAATTACTCCTAAGATAGTTATTTGGCAATTAGTTAAGCTTATTAGCTGTTCAATTTTATGGAATTTACGGTTCAGTTGGGGGACAATCCGGGTCGTATATGGAGAATATAGAAGACAAAATCATTTTTAATAAAAGAATCCCCCGGTTCGGAAAACTTAGCCGAAAACAGTAGCTTTGAGAACATTGTAAAAAAATCGGTTATGCCATCACCACAGCCCAAGCCAAAACCAGTAAAGCCCCCAAAGAATAAATAATGAAAGGCAGATTACTTAAAGCAACCGCCATAGTATTTCCTGTCATATTGATACTTATTTCCTGCAGTAAAAGCGGTAATAGTCCAAACACGACCTACAAAGTGAGATACACGGTTACCGGGGATTCCGTAACCCAGTTTAAAATCAGCCTGTTTGGTAATGATGTCTTTTTACAAACTCCCTTTTCCGGGACCAGGGACACTACCATATACGTTTACTTTGGAGCGGATTTAAGGTTAGATGCAAAAGCCGTCGACAGCAACCTGGCAGCCTCCATTTATGTAAATGATGTACTGAAAGCAACAGGGACCGACCCGGATGCGGATGGAGATGGCAAAACGGAGGTAAAGATTGGCTATACCATATCAACACCGTAGCTCCATATTCTTACCAGTTCAACTTTCCTTCAGGTATACCCGAAACACGCAAGAGTTGGCCTCACATGTACCGCCTGTTTCATTTTAGCTTAGAAAAGATAACTCCCATTTTATCAAAACACTGTTCCAGCCCGAGTTTTGAAAAATGGCTTGTCTGACCAAAGTCTGCAAATTCCGTGACGGTCATTTCTGTTTTGTTTATTCCCATTGCTTTAAAAGTT
>JAUZOA010000190.1 GCA_030706685.1 Bacteroidota bacterium | reverse complement strand
TACATCAGCAGAATTGGCTGCACCGGGCAAAGCCTGGAGAATAGATAAAGCGGTGGCTGGCGGAGGGCTTTTTAATGATCTTTCACCTCACCAGCTTGACCTGATGTATTATTTTTTTGGAGAGGTAGAAAAAGTTTCCGGCATTGCCCTCAACCAGTCTAAACAATATCCGGCAGAAGACATGGTTTCCGGGAATATCCTGTTTCAATCAGGTGTAATGTTCAGCGGCGCCTGGTGCTTCAATGTAGCGGAAGAAGTTGAAAAAGACAGCTGCGAGATCATTGGTGATAAAGGGAAAATCACGTTTAGTTTTTTTGAACACCAACCTGTTACTATCCTGGCAAACGGGAAAACCCAAAAACTGGTATTTGATCCCTTACCGCATGTGCAGCAACCCATGATTGAAAAAGTAGTGGAGTATTTCCTCGATGAAGGGCCTAATCCCTGCAGCGGGGAGGAAGGTGTAAAAGTGATGAAAATGATTGACGAACTGGCCGGTCACTAATCAATCAATTTTTTAAATATGCGTTCAGTAGTAAAATACTATTCGTTTATGATGGCCGCCACTATATTGATTTCAATATCGTGCCGCGGCCAGCATAATAATAGCGAAATCGAGTCGGCCTTAAAAACCTATGATCGCCTCATCAAAAAAATGGATGCCGATTCCATAGCGATGTTATATGCGCCCGATGGGGACCTCGGCAATACGGCTCATGGAAGGGATTCGATTCGGAAGTTCCTGTCTTCCTTTAAAAATGTAAGCGTATTGTATGTCGCTTCTGTTCCCGGGACAATTAAAATCAGCCAGGATACCGCTATGCAAACCGGCCGTTATAAACAAATTGCTTTGGTAAATAATAAAGACACTTTGAACCTGGGCGGAACTTTCATTGCCAGGTGGATATGGATAAAGGCAGAAGGCTGGCGCATCAAAAGAATGGAGACCAACCCTGATAAATAATATTCTTTGAATCCCTGTTTATTCTTTTTTTCCCGCAATTAATAAAGAGGAAAAATAATTCAACACTTCCGCGGGAAGAGGAACATGGCCTTTTGCTTTTATTTCTTCTTCCGTGATATTTTTATAACCATGCTTCTCTGCCAGTTGTTTTGCCTCAAGCCATTGGGAAAAAAGCCCTCCTTTTTTACTAAACAAAGAGTCTTTTTCTCCATACATGGCTCTTACAGGCAGCTCATTTTTTGATTTATCATCACTAAAAGACTGGGTTTCCATACAACGGTTCCTGTAATTACCGGCTACAGCCACGGCAGCCATTAGCTGTTCAGGATGCTGAAAGATCATGGCCCATACAAGATGGGCGCCGGCTTCAAATCCTGTTATATAGATTTTTTCTTCTGCATTATACAATTGCCTTACATCTTTCATCACAGCCTGAAGTCCATTTATATCGAAACTACAGGCGCCTTCCTTATCGATCTCATCCCATACCGTGCTTGAATAAGGATAAATTTTCGGATCTCTTTTGCCATAATTGCCATTGGTAACAATAACCGGGGCCACGATGATAAATGGCATTTGCTTCCTGGCATTGGCAAATCTTTCCGCGTTTACTTTAAATTCCTTCTCAGCGGCTTCCACTACTACTACCACGGGCCATTTTTTATTCTTGTTCCAGCCCGAAGGCAATGACACATAGTATTGCATGGGATGGCCGGTCGCTGTGCGGGAAACCAGGCTGTCGTTTTCAATTTTGAAGGCATAGCTCTTTCCCGGATGACCAGTTAAAAGAGTGATAAGAAAAAGTAAAAAGAAGTTTTTACGGTATTTCATCAGAGGTCGATTTTCCCGGTAATTTAGTTTAATAAACATATACCGCGTATCCCCACGGTTCCAGTTGCCATTCTTTATCTGTCAGCGGCTCTTTTGTTCCCATGAAAACGTTATAAGGCTCGCCATGCAGGGATGGATCGGTCACTTTTATTGTTTGTGCTGCAGGAGATAAATTAAGGATAACAAAAACCTTTTTATCCCCGGCTTCTCTTACATAAGCATAAAGGGCTTTCTCATCACCCACTACCACTTTTTTAAAAGAAGCGTTTGAGGCAAGCGCCGGATTATTCTTTCTCAACTCCAGTAATGTCTTATAAAATTTCGCCCTGCCATAACTCTTAAAGGTTATCGTATCCTTGTAAAAAAAACTGATGCTGTCCAAGAAAGGCTCTTCCTGCCCGCTATAGATCAGCGGGATGCTATGGTACATTGTTTGGGTGAATACGGCAAAAGGAGCATGGATAGGCCCCGGCATCGTTGCATAATCAGCCTTGTTCCAACTGTTCTCATCATGATTGCTGGTAAAATAGAGCTCCAGCGCATTTTTCGGATATAAAGTATCAAACTTGCTCTTTATACTATCCAGTGCAAATGCCGGTCTTCCTCCTTTTGCAATTTTGACCATCATGTGAAACATTTCCCAGGGATATGTGGCGTCAAAACCACTCGGGTGCAGATAAGATTTATCTCCCTCTGCCAGCATGAAAAGATCTTCCCGGATATTTCTCAATTCAGCAATACATCTTGTCCAGAAAGAACCGGGTACGTTCCAGGCCACGTCGCACCTGAACCCGTCAATATTGGTATCGGTGAGCCAGTACTTCATGGAAGCGATCATACTATCCTGCATTTCGATATTCTTATAATCCAGTTGTCTTGTATCTGTCCAGTCGAATGGGACAGCAGGCTTTCCCAGACTGTCTTTTACAAAAAAACCAGGATGATGGGTTACCCAGGGATGATCGGCGCCGGTATGATTGGGTACCCAGTCAATAATCACCCTGAACCCCATTCCATGAGCTTTCATGACAAAGGCTTTCCAATCGTCAATAGTACCGAATTCCGGGTTGAAAGCCGTATAGTTGGATACGGCATAATAGCTGCCCAGCGCACCTTTCCGGTCAAGCTTACTGATAGGATTGACCGGCATGAACCAAAGTGTTTGCACGCCCATTTCTTTTAACCTGTCCAGGTTTTTTTCAAATGCCTTCAAAGTTCCTTCCGGAGTGTATTGACGAACGTTGACTTCATAAATATTTCCCTGCATAATCCAGGCGGGATGACCATCTATGAATTTTTCTCCTGTTTCCTTTTTTTTCTCTGCTTCCTTTGGCATCAGCTTGCAGGAGGAAAAAAGAATCGCGTATAAAAAGAGAATTCTGATTGAAGAAAGAAGACGAGGCATATCGTTAGTATTATTATGAGGGCTAAAGATAAGGGTTGTAAATCTTACTTGGAGCTTTACAAAAATCATTGTGTAATTGTCTTTATAAGATGCCATTTCGGGTATTCATAACAAGTTCCAGGCATGTTTTTATAACGATAGGATCTGGTCAAAAGATTTTAAATTGCCGCCATAACTGTTTTTATACATGCTTCGTCCCATTGACAATTATTTTTTGCAGAACGAGGAGCCTTTCAAAAGCTGTTTACAATTTCTCAGGGAATATATCCTGAAACTGGATCCTGCCATTACGGAGAAATGGTTATACGGAATGCCTTTTTTCTATTATAAAGGGAAAAGATTTTGCTATCTCTGGATACATAAAAAATACCGTAAGCCTTATATCGGCATCGTAGACGGGAACAGGATCAGTCATCCTGAACTTCTTTTGGAAAAAAGAACCCGGATGAAAATTCTCTTACTTGACGCCAATAAGAATTTGCCGCTGGGAAAGATCAATAAAATTTTAAAGCAAATATTAGCGCTTTATGAATGAATAATTAATAGTAAACGAAATAAAGCCCGTTAAACCCATTTCATGGGTGTCCCTTTTTCATAATTTTCTTATATTCATTTGATCAATCAACCAGTCATGAAACTTTATATTGCTTTTTCTTTCTTAAGTATTGTCATTCTTATATCCTGTACTTCCCCACGCAAACAGGATAATACCGAAGACTGGATCCGGCT